>JAUNSB010000009.1:0-70629 GCA_030539375.1 Prevotella sp. | reverse complement strand
ACCTGTTACGGCAAGAACTATAGAAAACGATATTGCCCAATTAAAAAAGATAGGTATTCTTAGTCGTGAAGGTGGTCGCAAAGAAGGTCGTTGGGTAATCATAAAGAAATGATATGGTAAGAATCTTCAAGATAATAGAGAAAGTCGTTGGGGCTATGGTTATTATTGCAGTAATCATAGTCCTTGCATTTATGGCAATAGCAATTGCCAATAATGCAGATAGTGTCTGGAGCGATGTCAAATCATATATGCCATTGTTATATTCGGCTGCAATGATATTTGTTGCTTTCAAGGCTGTGATAGTTGGAATGCAGATGTATTTGGAAATGAAAATCGAAGAAAAGACAAAACATCTGCAAGCCGTCATCGAAGAACAACAAGAGCAGCAAACGACTCAAAAGACGAATATGTTAAACAAGCTGGATAAAATTATCAACGACATAACCACCATCCCCAATACTGATACTTCCACCATCGTTGATTTCCTTAAATCAAATCTTCCAAACGTAGTATCAACATTGGTTGAGCAACAAGTTAGCCAACAGGTCGCTTACGAAAAGCAAAAGCTTGCACTTGAATATGAGCAGAAAGAGTCTGAGCTAAAAAGCAAATGGCTCACGGTAGAGGCGATTGCAGAAAGACAGGACAGAATAGAAAAACTCAACAAGGCTATCCAACTACGGGAACAGCAGGAGCGTGAGAAAAGAATGAAGAATACCGAGGAATACACAATGCTTGTATTCTCCCTCGCAAAGACTCCTGTAGAAGATGTAGAAAAAGTATGGCAGGTTACAAAACTATTTCTTGAATCTGGTCATGTGTTAGCAGACAAGGATTCAAAGATTGCCCTCAACAAGAATCTTCGTAATTCAGAATTGAAGCAGTTTGCCCTCAACATCGTAAAATATAACCGAAAAGAAAACCTTGATGTAGAGTCTTATCTAATGACAGTATTCAGTGAATGGTTTACTGGCAAGAAAGAGAATATCTCTAAGAACTATAATGCGCTTCCGAAAGACTCACTCGTCTCCAAAGATGGAGTGGAAGAGGATTTGGAATATTTGCGAAATGGTATATACAAAAGACTGCCCCAAGCTGTTGATGTATTTAAATAAGAGAGCTTGAATTCATTGTGATTTAAAAATGATAATATGACGATTAAATCAATTTCAAAAATTGACACTACGAAATATGGTTATCCAAAACATGACCATGTCTATGCTATCCTTGTTGAAGTTGAAGCGGCCAAAGCTCAACAAGAGGCATCTAGTTTGTTGTCAATAGTAACGGATACAAGTTGGGTTAATAATTTTGATGCAATAGACAAGGCATCTCTTTTGGCTTGTGCACAGCCTACTATAGACAAAATTATCAATTCTATTTTAGCCAAAGTCGGAAACAAAATAGAAAAAGAGTTTGGTGAATATCTTATCTCATACAGCGCGCAATTAACGTTGGTTGATACTTTATCCCACAAGCCGATACCTTTACCTGAATTTTATAAAGAAAAAATTTCAGGCAATCCAGGATTCGACTTTCATACTGTCAGTTCTAATGACATAATAGTTTTTGGGGAAGCAAAATATAATTCAGCGAAGACACCATATGATGATGCAGAATCACAAGTTAATGATTTTCTACAAATGATTCCCCCAAAGCAGAAACACATTAAAGAATTAAAAGAACTCCGAAAATTTACAGGAGATATCCCTGCGACTAATGTGATCAATAATCATTTTGGGGTTACTGCTGCTTTTTCTATTCATGCAAAAAAAGCAGAATTAGCAATGAAAAATTCTATTAAATATCAAGAATTCAAAAAGCTTCTTGACAATGACGAAATTTATGTAATAGGAGTACATATTATATGATAGTTACACGTAATATAGAATCAAGTATTATCCGCCATAAATTGGTAGAGATACTATCTAATATACACAAGAATGGTCCAATTTCACAAAACGATTTTGAGACTTTAGCTTATATAAAGAAATATTATTCGCATGAATTTTCTTTATACGAGAAACAGTTATTATATAGCATTGGGCTTTTTTATAAGACAAGTGATCCAGACAATATTTTTGAATTAGCATATTCTACAATCCGTGATGCTATAAAGTTGGAAACCAAGAATAACTATACGCCTATACAAGCTAAAGAATTTAAAGAAATATTATCGCACAAATTTTATTCTTTTTCTGCTCCAACAAGTACAGGTAAGTCTTATTTGTTCCAAGATTTTATAAGGAATGAGGACGGTGATGTTGTAATAATATTACCATCTAGAGCGTTAATTGCAGAATATTTGTTTAAGATTCAAGAAACCGTTCCAAAGGATGTACTTGTGTTACAATTCGTTGACATTATAAATCTAAGACATACAAAGCGAAGAGTTTTTGTCATAACCCCAGAACGTTCTGATGATTTATTCGCATATAAGGATTTTCTTAATGTAGGTTTGCTTCTTTTTGATGAAGCACAAATTTCAGAAGAAGAAATTAGAGGATTAAGATTTGATGCTCTTGTAAGAAAGACTATAAATACTTTCCCTGATGCTAAAAAAGTGTTTGCACATCCTTTTGTGTTTAATCCAGAAGCACAATTACAACGTAATTTGATTACACAAGATTGTTCTTCTAATTTATTTCAACAAAATTCTGTCGGAAAAATTTATATTGCATTGAAGAACAATGGAGATTTTGAAACATTTTCACCTTTTAATTTGGCAGCTACAGGTTTCATTATAAATGATGTTATTGAGGAAGCACTAAATAATGGACGCTCTGTTCTGTTTTATGTATCCAAATCAGCTTTATATTCTGATGACTTTGTAGATAAATATCAAAAATACATTAGACAATGTGACACAGTTGAAAATGCTGATGGTATAAAAATCATAGAAACGCTGCATCAATATATTGGCGATGCTAAAAGTGGAGAAAAGCAATCACGATTAATCAGTTTAATGAAAAAGGGCATTGTAATTCATCATGGTTCAATGCCATTAAGAGTTCGTCTTTTGATAGAAGAGTTTGTTAGGTTAGGTTGTGCAAAGCTTTGTTTTGCAACTTCAACTTTGATTCAAGGTATAAATATGCCATTTGATGTCGTATCAATAGATAATTTTACATTTAGAGGTTCTGATTCAAAAAAGATATTAGATTTAAAAAATCTAATTGGACGAGCAGGAAGGACTTCTGATGTCAAAGATAAATTCGATGTTGGCTATGTGGTAATACCCAATAAACATAAAGCTACTTTCTCTGAGCGTCTCTGTGGACATGCCGTTCTTTCAAACGAATCAAAACTAAATTCGAATATTGAGGATGTAAGCGAAGACAATAGAGATATTGTAGAGGCTATCCAGAACAATGCTTTTGATTACAACTTAAGAATTACCAATCTTCAAAGGGAAAGGATAGAACAATCCGATATTTTTGAAAGTGTGGCGTACGTCTTGGACCGTCTTATAAAAAATGGTAATAGTATAATAAATGCAGACGAGTATTATCAAATAAAAGATAGAACAAAACTTAAAAAACATTTTGCTCAAATGTATATTGTGCACTTGAGAAGAAAAGACTTGACAGCGGTAGAAAAAGCAATATTGAGTACTGCTATACCCATTATTTTATGGAGAGTTCAAGGAAAATCTTTTAAGGAGATAATTTCTCTTCGACATAGTTATATTAGTCAGAAAACCGAAAAAGCAAGATTAAAATCTCAAAGAAAAGCAAATTTGATTTCTGAAAAAGAATATAACGAGCAGATTAGCAACTTAGGATTAAAATCATCACAAATTGCATATGCACTACCTAATCCGAATGCAAGAAGAGCTTCATTATTTAGTGTTAATTCAAAGTTTGACTATGACACCTTAATTTATGACACTTATGATTATATAGATAAAGTCATAGGTCAGTCTTTGACAGAACCAATATGCGCCGTATTGAAAATGTATGCTCTAAAAACACATGATGATAGAGCAATAATCCTTTTAAATTATATAAAATATGGTACAAATAATGAGGTTTGTATATGGCTAATGAGATATGGTTTTACGTTAGATGATATGGAATGGCTAATCCCATGTGTTGCATCAGTGGATCAAAATGAAATAGTTTTCAATGATACAATTCATAATCTTGATGACATCCAAAAGAAACTAATAAAACGTTATATACAATGAAAACAATATGTAAGATATAAAAATACGGGCTTCGGCATTCTTATTTGCCCCAATTAATTTGCTAATATGCAAAAATATTAGTAACTTTGCCAACGAAAAATAGAAATGCAGAGACAACGATAAATGTCATCGCAGGAGTGAGAGCACGGATGGCTCTCGATAGTTATTTGGGGATGATATCCAAGATGCTTATGGCGTTCCTTATTTGTACCACAAAATTTATAAATAGCTGATTATCAGTGGTGGTTAATTTCGAGGAGGTTAAATAAACCTTATAGAATCTATAACATCAACAATATAAATCGTGCAGCTCAAAGAGTTGCACGATTTTTATTGTTTTGAGCAGTATACAACAGTATTGCAATTATGTATAAACAATAAATCATGGAGCAAAAATGCACAAATTCGGTCTTGCTCCAAAAGAAAATTAATCTTCTCTATACTCAAGAATGTCGGCAGGCTGGCAGTCAAGTGCCTTGCATATAGCCTCAAGAGTAGAGAAACGAATCGCCTTTGCCTTGCCTTTTCAAAATCGAGAGATTTGCTGGTGTAATGCCTATTCGCTCAGCAAGTTCCAATGATGACATCTTACGCTTGGCAAGCATTACATCTACATTTACTATTATTGCCATAACTTCTTTGTTTATCAGATCGTCAGTTCCTGGTCCTCTTTCAAATCCTTGCCCATGAGAATGATCTGTGAGATAATCATGAGAGCGAAACCTGTTATGAGATACATATGATTGCACCCGTTCACGAATACGACATGATAGCCGGCAATGTGTATGTGGTCGGCAAAAATCATTGTGAGTACTAATGAGCCTATAAAATCAACCACATACAATGCAACAAGCAGTTGACTTTTTCTAGTATAAGTCAGTATTAACTTTGCTGAGTTAATAAAATTTGGGGCTATTCTACAGATTTATTCCTTTTTTATTATATTATACTTGATTTTCAATTATTATCATTAGAAAGGTTTGAATATTCACTCAATCATGGAGAAGAACTGTTTCCACATTTTATCAGAGAATAAACAATTAAGATTTTTTCCGACAAAAGATATATTGTGTTAGCCATATCTTTGATTTATTTTCATTAACTTCGTTGATAGTCAAAAGAGCCGCATAACTGCTTCAAGAGCAAAGTTGATACGACTCTTTGTTTTTACTTATTGGTTCTTCACGTTTGCCACGAGTAATTTTTAATAACTCACTTCCACCTCCGTCCATTCATCATCGGTCTGAAGCGAAATCTTTACTTCCCCTGGCTTTTGTGTATTTTCAAAAAACTTGCCGGTGTATTTCGTTATTTTGTTTATTGTAACTGGCACATCTTCAAAAGTTTGTTTCTTGTATTCTTCATCATCATTCATTAATGCCTTGACGGTGAGTTTAAGCGTGCCGTCGGTAGCATGGGGGATTGTATATATTTCGTACTGCGACTGTCCTGTATGTGCAGCCTCTTCTACAGTGAAAGTTTCTTCCTGTTGCGATTTTACACATCCCAATCCTGTTGTGGCATTTAGAGAACTGCTGCCTCCTGTATATTCAAACTTCATCTTTTTGACATCTGCAGGGACAGCATCTGTGATGATAAAACGCACCATAGCCACAACACGTTTTAAGGAAAGATTCACGTCTTTTGATTCTGTGGCATCCAATTCGCCATAATAATAGAATGTATCAGCAAGTTTTCCGTTATTACCGAATGTTATTTTATCTAACGAAGTGACTGTAGGGTTGTCTGTGCCGTTATGTGCCAGCACCACAAATTTGTATTTTCCTGAAGGCAATGAAACCGTGAGGCTGCCAAAGCCATTGTCTGATGCCTTTTGGCTCACCTGCTTTATCTTTTCGTCATTTTGGAAGAATGCAAACGTGATGCGGCTGCACAAACTGGTAATTGCCGCTGCGCGGGTCTGTGTAACGCCGTCATTAAACGCAACTTGTTCGATATTGGCGATAGTAAAACTGATGCTTACTCCATCCTCCTGTGGGTTTCCATTGTTATCAGCATTGGGTAATTCCACTTTTTCACAAGAAATAAAGGCAACTGCCAGCATAACCGTCATACATGCTTTGAAAAATAAATGTTTCATGTTGTTTTGTTTTAAGTTTTATTATTATTAATTCTTTTTCTGGTATTGCCTTTAAATATTTATTAGATACTTGCCAACAATGTCTTCAAAGGTAAGGCATTTTATTAGAATAAACAATTTTTATCTGTATATTTTACGTTTATTTAATAAATTGCTACAAAATCATGCAAACAAATTACGTTTTGTTTACATTTTGCAGTCATCTATGTTTAAAGTTAGAAGATAAAGAAAGTGAGGATATGACTATTTTGACACACCCTCACCATTTTATTTTCCAACAAAACTCTTACTTCACAATCACCTTTTTACCATTTACAATGTTAATGCCCTTTTGCATCTTCTGCAAACGCTGACCGTTGAGATTGTAGATCACTTTATTGCCGCCGTCGGCAGTGATGGCGCCGATGCCAGAAGTCTGACCGTTGAGAGAGTAGATGTAGTTGCCCTGTGCAAACTCGTAGGTACCGTTATAATTGATAAGTTTGCCGTATATAACAACATTGTCGCCAACCTTTATCTGATCCTCAGAAGTGAACTTGTCATTACCTTCAGCATCTTTCATGAAATAGCCGCGGAACACGGTCAGGGCTCCTTCTTCAGAGTTTGTGTCATTAATATAATAAGTGGCATTTCCATGCTCTAAAGATACTTCCTTTATACCAGTGATAATGCCCTTAACATACACACTTGCATCAAGTCCCTTATCAGCAGTTATCAGCTCATGCGCCTTTGCAACTGTGTATGCTGTCTCGGGAGTATTCGTAATGTCAACCACCTCTTGTGCGCCGGTAGAGACAACCAATGATTTTATCTGAGTGTTTCCTGCAACTGTTATCACAATCTCCTGCGCATCGCCTTCCCATGTTTTCTTGTCATGGTTCAAGTTGCCTACATTTGCAGTGTTACCAGCGTTCCACTTTCCTTGATTAATGATAATGCTCTTTATAGTCTTACCTGCAGGTGCGGCAATAGTAAGAGTTCCACTGTACATACGCAAACGTGGAGTACTGGACCAGATTCTATTTGCTGTTCTATTTCCCTCTTCGGCAGCAGATACCGTGACTGTGAATCCTTCTACAGTTGCAGTTGTTGCCTCTGTAAAATCACCGTCGTTACTATTATTAGAAGATACACCCTTCAATGTAGGGAACAGTGTGGCATAATCGTTGTCAAAGTCGAATTTCACTTCATCTGCCATCACAGAGTTACACACCATTGCCAATAAGGCAATCATCATAAAGCGTAAAGTTTTAACCATAATCTTTTGTTTTTAATTGTTAGACATTAATTATATTGCTTTCTTCTGCAAAATTACAAATAAAAAATAAAATCACACAAGAAAATACAATATTTTTTCAAAATAAATATAGGAACCGGCAAAACAGACCGGTTCCTACACCTTAATATATATACGCGCGCGAAGCATTACGCCTTGAAGCTCTCCAAGTCGTCTGCCTTGAAGTTGGCGATGTAGGTGGCATGTGCAGCCACCTCAGCCTCTGCATGACGCACATACACGTTGGCGCTCTTCCCGAACATCTCGGGAGCACGTGAGGCATCGTCGAGGATGAGCAGCGACATGATGATGTCGGCGGTCATCTCGTAGAGACGGCGTGCGAGGAAGTCGTGGGCAGCCTGACTGTCCATTGCCTTCACTGCTGCCATTGCCTGCTCGTAGGCATCCACGAGCTTTGCCACACGGTCCTTCAGCGGCTTCATGCTGTCAGACACCTCGTTCTCAAGCATCTCCTTGATGATGGTGAGGTAAGTTCCGTTGGTGACGTAGCGTATTGCTGCAACAACCTGCAGCTGTGTCGTTCCCTCGTAGATGGAGAAGATACGTGCGTCGCGGAACAGTCGCTGACACTTGTACTCCATGATGAATCCCGAACCTCCGTGCACCGAGATGGCGTCGTAGGCGTTCTGGTTGGCATACTCAGAGTTCATTCCCTTGGCAAGCGGAGTGAATGCGTCGGCAAGGCGGGTGTACTTCTTCAGCTCGGCACGCTCCTCGGGGGTGAGCTTGCGGTCGCGGGCTATATCTTCGAGAGCCTTGTAGATGTCTACGTAGCGTGCAGTCTGATAGAGCAGCGAGCGGCCTGCGTCAAGCTTAGCCTTCATGCGTGAGAGCATGTCGTAAACGGCAGGGAAATTGATGATTTTCTCACCGAACTGCGCACGTTCCTTGGCGTAGGCAAGCGCCTCGTTGTAAGCCTCCTGCTCCACGCCCACACTCTGTGCGGCAATGCCAAGACGGGCACCGTTCATGAGCGCCATCACATATTTGATTAGTCCTAAGCGAGTGCTTCCGCAAAGCTCAGCCTTTGCGTTCTTGTAGGTAAGCTCACAGGTTGGCGAGCCGTGGATTCCAAGCTTGTGCTCGATGTGGCGCACGTCAACACCGCCGTCACGCTTGTCGTAGATGAACATCGACAGTCCGCGGCCGTCCTTTGTGCCTTCCTCAGAGCGTGCCAGCACAAGGTGGATGTCAGAGTCGCCGTTGGTGATGAAACGCTTCACGCCGTTCAGTCGCCAGCAGTTGTTTTCCTCGTCGAATGTCGCCTTGAGCATTACACGCTGCAGATCGCTGCCTGCGTCGGGCTCGGTGAGATCCATCGACATTGTCTCTCCTGCACAGATGCGCGGGATATACTTGGCGCGCTGCTCCTCGGTGCCAAACTCATACAGGGTGTCGATACAGCTCTGAAGGCTCCATACGTTCTGGAAACCGGCATCGGCTGCCGACACGATCTCAGAAGCCATTGAGAACACGGTGTTGGGCAGGTTCAGTCCACCGTAGCGGCGTGGCATTGAGATGCCCCAGAGTCCCGCCTTGCGTGTGGCGTCGAGATTCTCGTAAGTCTTGCTTGCGTAAATCATTCGTCCGTTTTCAAGGTGCGGTCCCTCAAGGTCCACAGCCTCCGAGTTGGGCTCGATGATGTTTGCAGCCACGTCGCCTGTGATATCGAGCAACTGCTTGTAGTTCTCTATTGCGTCGTTGTAGTCTACCGGCGCATCCTCAAACTGGTCTTTCTCTACGTAATCGCGCTCTTTCAGGTCTACGATTCGCTTCATCAACGGATGATTGAGGTGAAACTCAATCTCCGGATGGTCACTATAATAGTTTGCCATAATCTTACTTATTTCCTTCCTTGTAGTATTTAATTAATTTCGGCACCACCTCCTCAACGGTACCCACAATCACATAGTCGGCAATCTTATTGATTGGCGCGTCGGGGTCGCTGTTCACCGAGATGATGATGCCAGAGTCCTGCATGCCGGCGATGTGCTGAATCTGTCCGGAGATACCGCAGGCGATATACACCTTAGGATGCACGGTGACACCGGTCTGGCCAATCTGACGGTCGTGGTCCACCCAGCCTGCGTCAACGGCGGCGCGGCTTGCGCCCACCTCGCCGTGGAGCTCCTTGGCAAGCTTGAACAGCATGTCGAAACCCTCCTTCGAACCAACGCCGTAACCTCCGGCGATAACGATGGGAGCACCCTTCAGGTTGTGCTTTGCCTCCTCTACGTGACGGTCGAGCACCTTCACCACGTATGCCTCGGCGGGCACATACTTTGCCACCTCGGGATAAACCACCTCGCCCTTGTAGTTGTCGTCCAGAATCTGCTTCTGCATCACGCCGCTGCGCACTGTCGCCATCTGCGGACGGTGGTCGGGGTTGACGATTGTAGCCACGATGTTGCCTCCGAATGCAGGACGAATCTGATAGAGCAGGTTGTCATAGTGCTTGCCGCTCTTCTTGTCGTCGTAGTCGCCTATTTCCAGCTCGGTGCAGTCGGCTGTCAGTCCGCTTGTGAGCGATGACGACACGCGTGGACCGAGGTCGCGGCCGATAACAGTTGCGCCCATGAGGCAAATCTGCGGCTGCTCCTCCTTGAAGAGGTTCACCAGAATGTCGGTGTGCGGTGCCGATGTGTAGGGGAAGAGCCCCTCGCCGTCGAACACGAAGAGCTTGTCCACACCATAGGGCAAAATCTGATTTTCCACCTCACCCTTGATGCCAGTTCCGGCAACTACTGCATGCAGTTGAACGCCAAGTTTGTTAGCCAGCTTGCGGCCCTTGGTAAGAAGTTCCTGAGATACTTCGGCAACCTTTGTGCCCTCTATCTCTATGTATACAAATACGTTGTTCATGTTTCTTTATCCGATAATCTTCTCGTCCAACAATTCCTTTACCAAACTCTCTATATCGGCGTCGCTGCCGGTGATGGTCTTGCTCTCCTTTGCCTGGAACACGATGTTCTTCACAGCCTTCACCTTTGTTGGCGAGCCGCTCAGACCGCACTGGTTAGGGTCACCCTCCACGTCGGCAACAGTCCACTGTGTCAGCGTGAGATAAGGACGTGTCTCATACAAGTCCTTGTACTCCATGTCCTCGGTGCGCTCCATCGGAGCTGTGGCACGCTTGTACTTCATCACCAGCTTGGCGTTGCACGGGCGGCAGGGCGCTGCGCTGCCGTTCACTGTCACCACGCATGGCATGGGCACCTCTACGGTCTCCAGACCGCCGTCGATGTGGCGGCGGATGGTCAGCTTGCCGTCCTCACACTTCTCTATCTCCTCAGCATAGGTAACCTGGTTGAGGCCCAGCTTCTGAGCCACCTGCGGACCCACCTGCGCCGTGTCGCCGTCGATAGCCTGGCGTCCGCCGATAACGATGTCCACACCGCCAATCTTCTTGATTGCAGTGGCGAGGGCGTAGGATGTGGCGAGAGTGTCGGCACCGGCAAACAGACGGTCGCTCAGCAGCCATCCTGTGTCGGCACCGCGATATAGTCCCTGGCGTATAACTTCGGCTGCGCGGCCAGGTCCCATCGTCAGGATACCCACCGTAGAGCCGGGATTCTGCTCCTTCAGACGCAGCGCCTGCTCAAGGGCGTTGAGGTCTTCGGGGTTAAAAATAGCGGGCAGTGCGGCGCGGTTGACGGTGCCTTCGGCAGTCATGGCGTCCTTGCCCACATTTCTCGTGTCGGGTACTTGCTTTGCAAGCACAACAATTTTCAAACTCATAGTTTTTTAATATATTTATATTAATATAATTCGATTTTAGCTTTTTTACGCTGCAAAATTACTGTTTTTTTGCCGAAATACCAAGAAAAAAGACTAAAAAGTTACTTTGTCTCACACAAACCATGATTAAGCCGCTTACTCAACTTTCTCAATTATAAGGATATAAGAGAAGTTTTCATTTCATCTTCCACCTTCCACTGTTTTTGCCGTAAGTGGCATGAAATC
The DNA here is from genome assembly GCA_030539375.1 of Prevotella sp. GTDB lineage: Bacteria > Bacteroidota > Bacteroidia > Bacteroidales > Bacteroidaceae > Prevotella. The sequence goes on along the minus strand of JAUNSB010000009.1, from coordinate 59,079 downwards.
AGTGGGATAAGCAAGTGGAAGATGCTTAAAAACGGGCGTTATCATCCACTCATCCTCCACCTTTTCCCGCCAAATTACGGCTTTACTGCGCTCAATTTCGGCATTTTCCCGCCTATTTTCAGCCTTTTTAACCCCATTTTCAGCTTTTGTAACTGCTGTCAATAGTGATTTCCGGTCATTGCCGTTGAACGGAAAAACAACAGTCGCATGATGACAAAAGACCGTGTCTTGCATACAAAAGAGCCGGTAGGGGAAAAGCGGTGGCGGGTTTCAGCAATCGTCTCTCCCCCTGAGACGGTGCGTCTCTCATAGAGAGACGGAGAGTCTCCCGGTGAGAGACGGCAGAAAATGCCCGCCACAATATTCCTGATGCCCGCCACAATATCTTTTAAACGCCATGCAAATCATCATCCACCAGGCTAAGCGGCTGAGCCTTGGCGGGTTATGCTCTGAGGAGTGGAGGATGGATTCATCTTCCACCTCATCTTCCACTCTGTCAACCCGCTGTGGATTAGTGAATTAGGCTCTAAAAAGTGGAAGGTGGAAGATGAAACGGCAAAAAAAAATTTACCTGTAGTCACAAGTCCTTAAGCAAAATCTTATTCGACTCTCCGAGATATTCGCGGCGCAGTTCCAATGCCTGTCGCCACTGGCTGTTGTAGATTTTATGAAGCGGCAGGTCGAGCTTCCAGCTTCCCTGCGACTCAAGCCGGTCGATGAGCACTCCTACGCTGAGATTCTCCACATTCTCGGCAGGCACAAAGCGCGCCGCCTCGCCCTTCTCGTCGGAAATTATTTCAATGAGGATTCGCGCCTCAATCATCATATACAGCAGGTCGTTGACAATGCGGATGGGGATGCCCGTGCCGGCACGCAGTTCGAGAGCCGTGTACGGCGGCAGTCCTTTGTCGAAGCGCCGGCAGATGCGCGAGGCGAGCACGGCGCAGAGCAGCAGCCGGTAGCGGTGGCTGATGTCAGAGGTCCTGGCGTCGCGGTCGTAGTAGCTCAGATTCTGGTTGGCGTAGCTCAGTGTGGCGCCGAACAGGCAGATAGTCCACGAAATCTGCACCCACAGCATAAACAGCGGCAGGGCGGCAAACGAGCCGTAGATGGCGTTGTAGCTGCTCACCCACATCTGCGAGTGGATGTAGAACAGCTGGAGCCACTGCATGGCGGTGCCGGCAATGACGCCGGGGATTATGACATGGCGCAGCCTGACATGGGTGTTGGGCATGAAAAGGTAAAGCCCGATGAACATCACCGACATAAACAGATAGGGCAGCATGGATATGCACCACCTCATGAACGGCCCCAGGAGCAGATAGTCGGGAAGATTGTCTGCCACCGTGGCTATGAAGATGGAGATGCCCGACGTGAGCACTATGGCTATGGGAAACAGCAGGAGCATGGCAAGATAGTCGGTGAACATGCGGAATATGCTGCGCTGCTTCTTCACCTGCCAGATGTCGTTGAACGTAATCTCAACGTTGTTCACAAGCATCAGCACGGTGTAGAGCATGAACAGCAGTCCCACTCCCAGCACCACGCCGCTCTTGGTGTGAACCAGATAGCTGTTGACAAAGCCCACGATGACGTCGGCTGCCTGAGGCTGCGACTCAAACGCACTGCGGAACCATTCCTCAATATACTTGTTGTAGCCGAAACCGCGGGCTATGGCAAACACCACGGCGAAGATGGGCACTATGGCAAGCAGCGTGGAGTAGGTGAGTGCCGAAGCCTGGCGCATTACCATCTTGGTGGTGAAAAACCTCACCGTGATGATGAGCTTCTTGATGATGTCGTAGAGCGCGCGGCGCCATGCCGGCAGCTCCCCGGGCGCAACGTGCCAGATGCCGACAGTGAGAAAATCTATAGTCTGAGTAATCAAATTCTTCATAATCTGCAAAAGTACGTTTATTTATTGAGACTACAAAACGAAACTAAGTTTTTTTAATTATTTTTTTTTGGTGTTTACATACTATTTTTGTAATTTTGCACCCATGAACACAAACGTTAGCAACGAACAATGGAAATCGAATGTCATACTTGCCGATGCAGACTATTTGGACAGCGTGGCATTCAATCTTACAGTAAATTTTGAGCGTATGATAGGGCGCAGGATTCCGCAGGCAGACTTTGCCCGCTGGGCTGACTGTGTGGCTCTTGACGGCGGACTGCGCGAGGGTGACAACGAGATACAGGTGGTGCTCATCCACCGCAAGGAGACCAGGGAGATGAAGAATTTCACTCCCGGCGAATTTGAATCGCAGCTCGACGGAAAGGCTTTCAAGGACCATCTGGGCGAATTTCTGATATCGTCGCTCACCATAGAGGACAGCCTGCCGTCGGGCGACGGCCTGCTCATTGAGTCGCTTCAGGTGATAAGCAACGCCAAGGAAGTGAAACGGCTGATGGTGGTGGCGGCGGATGACGACTACCCAAAGGTGAAGGACACTCTGCGCCATGCCGATGACGAAAAGCGCATCACCGTGTTCTCGATGCAGCCCATGCCGGGAGGCAACTTCCGGCAGGAGATTCTCGGCTACTCGGTAATGAATGCGCTGGGAATAAGGAGCGAGGAGATAAAATTAATAATGAAGAGTGAAGAATGAAGAATTATTAGGTCAATAGGTTCCAATAAGCCCTATTAGCACTATTAGCCCAATAAGCCCAATTAAAAAAACAAAAAAACAAAAAAAATAAATACTGAAAAAATGGCAAAGGAAAAAGACGAGGCTGCAATGTCAGCACAGGAGGGTAAGCTGAAGGCCCTGCAAGCCGCAATGGCAAAGATAGAGAAAGACTTTGGCAAGGGCACCGTGATGCGCATGGGCGATGAGAACGTGGAGAATGTAGAGGTGATTCCCACGGGCAGCATCGCACTCAACCAAGCCCTCGGTGTGGGTGGCTATCCCAAAGGCAGGATAATCGAGATTTACGGTCCTGAGTCATCGGGTAAGACCACGCTCGCCATCCATGCCATTGCCGAGGCACAGAAAGCCGGAGGCATTGCGGCGTTTATCGACGCCGAGCATGCCTTCGACCGCTTCTATGCCGAGAAGCTGGGCGTTGACGTTGACAATCTGTGGATTTCGCAGCCCGACAACGGCGAGCAGGCTCTGGAGATTGCCGACCAGCTGATACGCTCGTCGGCTATCGACATAATTGTAATTGACTCTGTGGCAGCGCTCACACCTAAAAAGGAAATTGAGGGCGACATGGGCGACAACGTGGTGGGTCTGCAGGCACGACTCATGAGTCAGGCTCTGCGCAAGCTCACCAGCACAGTGAGCAAGACCAACACCACTTGTATCTTCATCAACCAGCTGCGCGAGAAAATCGGAGTGATGTTCGGCAATCCCGAAACTACCACAGGCGGTAACGCCCTGAAGTTCTACGCCTCGGTGCGTCTCGACATCCGCAGGGTGACCAGCCTTAAGGACGGCGACAATGTGATAGGCAACCAGGTGCGCGTGAAAGTGGTGAAGAACAAGGTGGCCCCCCCGTTCCGCAAGGCTGAGTTTGAAATCCTCTTTGGCGAGGGTATTTCGAAAATCGGTGAGATTCTTGACCTCGGCGTTGAGTACGGAATAATAAAGAAAAGCGGCTCGTGGTTCTCCTACAACGATGCAAAACTGGGACAGGGACGCGACGCCACCAAGGCTGTACTCAAGGACAACCCTGAGCTGTGTGAGGAGCTGGAGCAACTCATCACCGAAGCAATAAACAACAAAGAACAATAAGCGTAAGGCTGGTTATCAGGTAACAGACAACACAAATCTTTATAAATCATGGATAATATAGGTACAGCAGTTCAGCTGATGATAGTGGGTATGGCAACGGTGTTTGTCATACTCCTTATCGTAATCAATCTGGGAAAGTTATTGATAAACCTTGTAAACAAGTATGCACCCGAGGAGACGGCGGCTAAAAAGCCTGCACTGCAGAAAGCGCCGGCAACCGTCGACGCCCTTACACGCAGCATCATTGAGCAGGCTGTGAAGACAGTCACGGGCGGCAAGGGAAAGGTAACGGAGATAAGTAAGAGGAGTTAGAGGGAGTTAAAAGGAGTTAGAGGGAGTTAAGTGACGAATGTTTAAGTGCCCAAAACTATTGTCCTCTAACTCCCTCTAACTCCCCTTAACTCCTTCTTACTACATCAGTTGAGCACATGCGAAACTTAATTTTTAAAAAAAACAGAATTAAAGAAAGGTAAAAGGATAATGGGTAAAGAAGTAAAATTCAGTTTTGTCTTCAGAGACATGTGGCAGAGCGCAGGCAAGTACGTGCCTCGCGTCGACCAGTTGGTAAAGGTGGCTCCAGCCATAGTGAGAATGGGATGTTTCGACCGTGTGGAGACCAACGGCGGAGGCTTTGAGCAGGTGAACCTGCTGTTTGGCGAGAATCCCAACAAGGCGGTGCGCCAGTGGACAAAGCCTTTCCACGAGGCTGGCATACAGACGCACATGCTCGACCGCGGTCTCAACGGACTGCGCATGAGCCCCGTGCCTGCCGACGTGCGCAAGCTGTTCTACAAGGTGAAGCACGCTCAGGGAACTGACATCACACGTACTTTCTGCGGACTCAACGACATACGCAACATCGCTCCCTCGATTGGCTATGCCCACGAGGCAGGAATGATCTCACAGTGTGCGCTGTGCATCACTCACTCGCCGATACACACAGTGGAATACTATGTTGACATGGCACGGCAGCTGATAGAGCTGGGCGCCGATGAAATCTGCATCAAGGACATGGCTGGCATAGGCCGTCCCGAGACGCTCGGCAAGATCACCGCAGGCATCAAGGCTATCAAGGATATTCCGATACAGTATCACTCTCACGCTGCCCCGGGATTCAACATGGCATCGATTCTTGAAGTATGCAAAAACGGATGCGACTATGTTGACGTGGGCATGTCGCCGCTGTCGTGGGGCACAGGTCATGCCGACGTGCTGGCCGTGCAGGCTATGCTGAAGGACGCCGGTTTCAAGGTGAAGGACATCAACATGGAGGCATACATGGAGGTGCGCTCAATGATACAGGAGTTTATGGACGATTTCCTCGGACTCTACTGCAACCCGCTCAACCGCATGAACAACTCGCTGCTCATAGCGCCGGGACTGCCCGGCGGAATGATGGGAAGCCTCATGGCAGACCTTGAGACCAACCTCAACTCGCTCAACAAGTGGAAGGTGAAGCACGGACAGCCCGAGCTGAGCGAGGACCAGCTGCTGATAAAGCTCTTCGACGAGGTGGCTTACGTGTGGCCAAAGGTGGGCTATCCCTGTCTGGTGACACCGTTCAGCCAGTACGTGAAGAACCTTGCGCTGATGAACGTCATACAGATGGAGAAGGGCAAGGAGCGCTGGAGCATGATTGCCGACGATATCTGGGACATGATACTTGGCAAGGCTGGCAAACTGCCTGGCGAGGTGGCTCCCGAGCTGAAGGAGAAGGCAAAGGCAGAGGGCAGGGTGTTCCTCACCAACTCGCCGCAGGAGAACTATCCCGACCAGCTTGACCATTTCCGCAAGCTGATGCAGGAGAAGGGATGGGCGACAGGCGAGGACGACGAGGACTTGTTTGAATATGCCATGCACCCTGCACAGTATGAGGCATTCCGCAGCGGAAAGGCAAAGGCTGACTTCCTTGCCGACGTGGAGAAGCGCCGCAACGCAAAGGCTGCGCCAGCAGCGGGAGAACAGCCAACGGAGTTGACTGTGACAGTGGAGGGAAAGCAGTATATGGTGAAGGTGGCCTACGGCGATGAGGCTGCCCAATCAGCCCAATCAGCCCAATCAGACTCATCAGCCCCATTGCCCCAATCAGGCTCATCAGCCCCAGCCGGCGAGGGCGAGGACGTAACCGCTCCTCTCGAAGGAAAATTCTACCGTGTGAAGAACTCGCAGGAGACTCCAAAGAACGTTGGCGACAAGGTGAAAAAGGGCGATGTGCTGTTCTACATTGAGGCTATGAAAACCTACAACGCAATACTCGCTGACTTCGACGGCACCATCACTGCCTTCAATTTTGCGGCAGGCGACAGCGTGGAGGAGGACGACGTGGTGATGAAGATAGCAAAGGCGTAAAACCATCGTAAAGAAAGGAAACAAACCATGGTAGAAATATTATATAAGGTTTACGAGATGACGGCGCTGAGCAACATCATTGCCGACCCGTCGTTTCTCATAATGTATGTCCTGGCGTTTGTGCTACTTTATCTCGGCATTGCCAAGCACTATGAGCCGCTGCTGCTCATTCCCATTGCCTTCGGAGTGTTGCTCGCCAACTTTCCCGGCGGCGAGATGGGAGTGATACAGGCTGGCAGCGACGGGTTGGTGACTGCCGCCGACGGCACCACCTATAATATATGGGAGATGCCGCTTCACGAGATTGCCCACAAGTTTGGAATCATGAACTTCATCTACTACATGCTGATAAAGAGCGGATTCCTGCCGCCTATAATCTTCATGGGTGTGGGCGCGCTCACCGACTTCGGTCCCATGCTGCGCAACCTGCGTCTCTCTATTTTCGGAGCGGCGGCACAGTTTGGCATCTTCGCCGTTATACTCATTGCCGTTGGCTCGGGAGCATTCACGATGAAGGAAGCTGCGTCGCTCGGCATCATCGGCGGCGCCGACGGTCCCACCGCCATCTTCACCACGATCAAGCTGGCACCCCACCTGCTTGGCCCCATAGCCATCGCAGCCTACAGCTATATGGCTCTTGTGCCGGTGATTATCCCGCTGGTGGTGAGGCTCACCTGCTCGAAGAAAGAACTGCTCATCAACATGAAGCAGGAAGAGAAGAAGGGCAAGAAGGTGGTGATAAAGAACATGCGTGTGGCAAAGATTGTGTTCCCCATAGCCGTGACCACCATCGTGGCTATACTTGTGCCCACAGCCGTGTCGCTCATAGGAATGCTCATGTTTGGTAATCTCATCAAGGAGATTGGCAGCGACACCAGCCGCATATTCGATGCCGCATCAAACAGCATCATGAATACCGCAACAATCTTCCTCGGACTCTCCGTGGGTGCGACAATGACGGTGCAGTCGTTCCTCAACTGGCAGACAATAGGCATTGTGGTAGGCGGATTCTTCGCCTTCGGACTGAGCATCTTTGCCGGTATAATGCTGGTGAAAATATTCAACCTGTTCTCCAAGCAGAAAATCAATCCGCTCATTGGAGCCACAGGTCTGTCGGCAGTGCCTATGGCAAGCCGCGTGGCTAACGACATAAGTACAAAGTATGACCCTAAAAACCACGTGCTCAACTACTGCATGGCTTCCAATATATCGGGAGTAATCGGTTCGGCTGTGGCTGCGGGAATACTTATTGCGTTCCTTGGGTAGGAAAATGAAGAGTGAAGATTTATTCTTCACTCTTCATTTTCTTCTCATTTCACTTGGCTTCCGCCCTGTCTTTATCTTGAATTTTGCCGAGAAATAGTCGGGACTGTCAAAGTTTAGCCTGTAGGCAATCTCCTTAATGCTCAGATTTGTTGTGGTGAGCAGCTCTTTTGCCCGTTGCAGCTTCAAGTCCTGCTGATAGATGGCTGGCGACAATCCTGTATATTCCTTAAACTGTTTGCGCAATGTGCTGTAGCTTACGCCCAGCATGTCGGCAATGTCCTGAATGCTTAGCGTGCTCTCAAGTGACTCACGTATGTACTGCTGTGCGCGCAGCACCATGTTTACATGGGCGGCATTTTTGTCTAATACAATGTTGCGCTCAAGTGCATACATCAGTCCAATGAGATGATTCACTATGCCTGCAAGCAATTGCTGCATATATGCTTTTTCCTCCGTGGCAGCCTGCATGGCGTCCTTGTAGAGCGATATTATCTGCGTGCTGTAGCCAATGTGATAGACAGGCTTGCTTGGCTGTAGGAACCCGGCAGCCACACGGTCGTCCATGTTTTTGCCCTTGAAGCCAATCCAGTATTGCTTCCATCCAATCTTGGGGTCAGGGCTATAGGTATGCCATTCGCCAGGGAAAAGTAAAAACACTTCACCCTCCTTTATCTTCACCTTGCCGCCCGTTGATGCGCTTTCAAATTCGCCCTCTCCCTCAACGGTATAAAGCATTTGGTATTCATTGATCTCACGTCCCTTCGCAACATCAAAGTAATAGCCGTCGGCATGACCCGTTGTAGGATAAGGCTCGCCGTTGGCTATTTCCTCATAGCCCACAGTGCTGATGGTAAGTCCCCAACGCTCATCTTTGTCATTGCATACAAGATATTTGCTTTTTTGCATACCTTATTATATATTTATATACTTCGCCTATCTTAATTGTCCTCGCAAGATTGGGCTGTAGTCCCCCCCCACGGCATCCGGAACCAGAACGTCGACCCTTTGCCGTCGCCCTCTGAATCCACGCCAATAATGCCGCCCATCCTTTCAACCAACGCCTTACAGATGGAAAGCCCAATGCCGGTGCCCTGCACAAAATCGTTGAGTTTCATGAAGCGTTCAAACACAATCTCCTGCTTGTCCTTAGGAATGCCCAGACCAGTGTCCTCGCAATACACATATATGTAGTTCTCCTCCAAACGGTAACCCACTTTTACATGTCCTTCGGTGGTGTACTTCACGGCGTTGTCTACAAAATTGGTGAGCACCAGCTCCACCACCTTAGTATCAATCTTTACATCAAGCTTCTTGCACGGATTATCCGTAATAAATTCCAACGGAGTGCCGGCTACAATAACCTTAAGTTTTTCGCATGTCTCATTAAAGAAACTGACAAAGTCAACATCAGTGACAACATGCACATTGGCATCAGCTCCAGCATCGATGGCAGAGATTTCAAGCAGGTTGTTGATAAGCTTGTCGAGCAGTTCACAGTTCTTATTGATAATGCGCACATACTCGGCACGCTCATCACGGTTCTCAGTAATGCTGAACACATCGCAGAATCCCATTATTGCATTGAGCGGCGTGCGAATCTCGTGTGTCATATTGGCAAGGAACTCGTTCTTGCGCAGCCCTATCTCCATGGTTCGCTTAGTCTCACGCTTCAAATGCTCCTCATGCTCCATGTCCGAAGTAGTATTGCTTGCCAAGCCGAAACTTCCGCACACCACTCCATTTTCCACATTAGGTATGTAAGTGAGCGCATACCATGTAACCTTTTTCTCGCCTGTAAGAATATTTAACGGCACCTTTACCGTAAGATTGCTGTAATCAGCCACAATATTTTGTGGCGGGTCAATGACATTGAGCAAGTTATTGCGCTCCTCATTGCTGTCCATCAAATTGAGCAGCATGTCAAACCCGATTGTTGCCGACACGGTCGAATATCCATCATAAATTTTTATCAGCCGCTCTTTGGGGAATGTCTGCCATACACGTGTGTTTGTGGTGTTGAGCATCACCCGCAAATCACGCTCATAATGCTGCAGTTCCTCCTTGCGCTCTTTCTCCTTACGCTCCTTGTCGAGACTTTCCCGATATAGTCTGCGCTCATCGTTAAGCATGTGTGCCATTACAAAGATGGAAATCACCTGTCCCTCAGCCCTTCGCACAGGACATACCGTAATCTCAACATGGTCGTAGACATCTCTCTGTGGAATGTTAAACTTATGACACACGGCAAAGTCATATAAATTGTCGGCAGAGATATTGCCAATCATCGGATCCATATCGAACAGACACGTTGAAAAATAATATTCATCGGCAGGGTCAGTGAATCGGAATATCTCCATCATACGCCTGTTGGCACGCTGTAAATATCCGTCGGGACTATATACGGCTATACCAATGAGAGGAATATTGAAAATCTGTCCGTACATGTCGGACATCGACTGTTCGAACTGTTCACGCCTTGCCTCATCGGTGATATCAGTAATGGTGGTGATTATCTTGCGCTGCCTTCCCTTCTTGTCGGTCTCAATGATGCTGCTCATCATGTATGAGCGCCAGTCCTCGTCATCGGGATTTCGTTTAATCCTGTAGATATTTGAGATTGTGGCATTCCCGTCTACCATAGCCAGGCGCTTTGCCAGCAGTTTGTCAATATCCTCCGGATGAAACATCTCGAAAAATTTGTCGGACTTGATGTTGTCATCCTCGAAGAAATCACCGTGGATGTTTTCCATCTTTTCCGTTTTCAAGTCATTGCTGATAATATAGTTGTCGTTTGTGTGCAATGCCTTTTGCAGTATGTTTTCATTTGCAGCACACTGCCTGAGCGCTCTTTTCACCTGCCGCCGCATTATCCACACAATAAATACCAGCACACCTATGGCGGCAATAAGTTCAGCGATATACTGCCAATACAGCCACATCGACTGCTTCTTATATTCCAAGGGCGAGAACCACTTGGTGTTCACCATATCAAAGCTGCCATCCTGCATCATGTCATGAAACCTCGTGTCAAGCTCATTCACCAGTTCTCTGTCATACCCCACAAATGTCACTTCTGCGGCGGGAATGTCAAAGTCGGCAATATGCACTAGGTCACTCTCAGCCATATTGCTCACCAACTGCTGGAGCACTTTTTCGCTGTAAATATAGTAGTCTAACTTATTTCTGATAATCGACTTTATCCCCTGTCGCGGAGTACAGAGCACCGTTGGACGGAAATGTTTGCGTATGCTGTCGGTAGCAAGATATGACGGAGCATAATCCATCTTTTTGAATCCTACCTTTGTGGAATCCATACCGCTCAAATCAGCCTTCGTCAGCGGCCGCGTACCTTTCTTATATGCCACAGCCACGTTATATCTCACCACCACACTCTTTCCCACGTATGTGTGCGACAATGCCATAATATTAGGACAAAGCAGCATATCACCCTTACGGCTGCTGAACTGCTCGAACACATCATCCCATGTAGCCATGCGAAACTCATAGCTTATCCCCATATCATCAAGAAGCATTGAAAGCACCTCGATATTATATCCCGACGGCTCTCCACTGTCATCGCAGAACTCATAGGGTGCAAAGTCATTGTCGGCAAGAATCACCAGCGGATGCTCAGGCGTGTATTTCGATGCCAGTTGCGACCGTTTGTTGGCATCGGCGGCATACAGGCGCAACGCACCAACGCACATCAGCACCGCTGCCACGCCCACAACAATCAGCCTGTTGCATATCTGTCTTAATATGTAGGATTTAGTATCTTGCATCGAATATCATAATTTACATAGTTAGAATCCGAGAGAGTCGAGGAACGACCCGCCCCCGCCGTCATTATCAAGTTTCAGCATGTCGCTTCCTGCCAGTAGTCTGGCAGCATCTTCCGCCGACAGGCTGTCAAGATCTATATCACCTGTCAATAATGCGGCCTCACTGCCGGCAAGTATGGTCGCATCGCTTACCTGCTGTACGCTGTCCTCTGGCGCTTCCATCTCTTCTTTTCTTATAGCATGTTCTGCTTTGAACGGGATGGAAATCCATACTGTGGTGCCTTTTCCAAGCTCCGAATCAATATCAAACTGCCCGCCGAACTTTTCCACCAATTGCTTGCATATCATTAGCTTCAGTTCAGTCTTATAGTCTCCCTTCGTATTGTCATGCTCTGCTGTAAACATGGTGTTTGCCATCTGTTTGTCAAAGCCCCTGCCGGTATCGGTTACGGTAACAAGCAGCTTGTCATGGTGATAGTCGAGCGATGCCTTTACATACCCTCTGTAAGTGTATATTGCCGAAAGAGCACATAGATTTGAAAACAGCAGTCCAATGTTACTTACATCCACAGCTCCGTAGAGCATTTCATAATTGCACTCCACAATACTACGCACACCAGGCTGAAGGAGGGTTTCCCATCCCATCTGACACAACGCATTGAATATTCCAACCACATCGATGCTCTCATAGTTAAACTCCTGAATGTTGGCTTCAAGCCTTGACAGCAGCAGAATGTCGTCCACAAGTATGAGCAGACTGTGAGTATTGTCCTTCACCTCGTTTACAAACACTTGTTCCTCCTCGGGGGCGTTATTGTTTATAAGCATCTCTGCAAATCCCTTTATAGAGTTCAGCGGCGTGCGTATCTCATAGTTCATGTTGCGTATGAAGAAGTTCTGCAGGCGCTCTGTCTCCTGAGCTTTTGCAGTCTCGGCAGCCAGGCGCTTGTCTATGGCAACCCTTTCGGTGCGGTCGCGCAGCAGGCAATAATAATATGTCACCTTACCCTCGGCATCAAACATCGGAATGGCATCAAGGCTGTAATACACCGGATTGTTGTTGATGTCACGCAGCAATGTGCAGAATTGCCCCTTAAATGTTTTGTTTGCTCCGCGGTCCATCTGCTTGAGTATTCGCAGTGCCCTGTCGCGCCACGCCGTATGCAGCGTGAAGATACAGTCCATCTCAGTCATGACCACAACTCTGCCTCCTCTTTCAAATGTGAGGCTGCGGCTTGCCACGTCATACTTTGCCTGATAGGCATTCGACTCCAAAAGCGCCTTGTCCACGCTTACCTGCAGCTGATTTAGCGTGGAGGTCAGCGTATAAAGTTTGGCTATCTGCTCATGCACGTGGCGCAAGCTTTCTACAATGCCTGTCTGCTCCCGTCCAATCTCAAACTGCCCCCGATATTCGCCCTCAATGTTGTGTAGAGGCAGCGAGATACTCTCGTAGTATATTTTCCTGTTTGGCAGGAGATGCGCCCTGTCGGTGTTTGTGCGGTTTACCTCAACACCATCAGTGATGGTACACACATACTCCACATCGGGTCTGCACACAGCCATGTCACTGATATTATATTTTTTGTTCAGCACCAAGTTCTTATCATTTATCTCAAAAGTATTCATGGCATGGTCGTTGATGTTGATGAGCGTTCCGTCCTTGTCGAAATGGAGCACATCCATGACCATGGCATTAAACAATGTCTTAAATCTTGTATGAGTGTCTGCTGTATGGCGCCTGTTGAGTGTCTCTTCCGTCACATCGTGCTGCACTCCCAACAACTGCGTGGGTACTCCACCCTTTTCCGCCAGCACCACAATGTCCACATCGTAGTAAAGCTCATTGTGCATATCGCTGGGCATGTGGTATCTCACCTTTATCTTTTCGCCATTCTGCTGCCCCCTTACCGTATTGTCTATCCTTTTCAGCACCTGCACAAAGTCATCGGCATTATAGAACATGGCAAACATGGCAGGAGTATAGTCTGTGCCTGTGGGTTCTCCGGCTGTGTCCAGAATTCTGAACATATCGTGCTCCACATCATATATCCACAGCGTGATTCTCGACGATTCAATATAGAGCGAGAACATCTGCTTAGCCTTGTTGCGCATCTGGTTGATGTTCATCAGCCTCACCCTGTAGAATATTATCAACACCGCTCCCAATACAAACACTGCGACTAAAAGGGTCATATTAAACGAGACGTCGGCAAACACCGGCTCCTCCTGGCTGCTGTGGCGGAACCACTTGTCCTGAATGGCCTTAAACTCATTATTGGCAGACATTGTCTCATAAAGACTGTCCAGACGGGCGAGCAGCACGGTGTCTCCCGACACAAAATGATACTCGGCGTATGGTATGTTCATCGGTGTAAGCCGCACATTGTCAAGATGGTATTTATTGATGAGCCACAGCAACGACTGCGTGTTGTAAATCACCTTGCCGCTGTCGGTCTTGTTCACATTGAGACACAGTTCCTTCATGTCACCGTATGGCAATGCACTCTTTTCCAGAGCATTCTGCCGCATCAGATTATGCAGGAACCCGTTTGAGTGAACATATGCCGTATGGTTTCTAAGATCGTTGAGAGTGCGGATGGTCACAGCCTGCTTCTTAGGAGAAAGCACGCTATGGGTGAGCTGCGTGAGCACCGCATTGCCGTAAAAGCCTATATCATTGTTGTAGTTTGCCTTCAAGGCGCACGTCAAATCGGCGTGACCGTCCGCCATGTCCTGCTTCACCTGCCCGTAGTGTTTCAGCCTTATCACATACGGTATGTCAAGCCTTTCCAGCATCATCTTCACTATGTCGACATTGTAGCCCTTAGGGTCACCCTCCTCGTTTGCGAATGCAAAGGGCCAATAATCCCATGCATCCTCAAAAATCAGAGGATTGTTGTCGCTGTATGCCTTTTCCTGTGCTTCCTGGGCAGACATTCCCTGCACCCCCCAAGCCATGGCAGCAATCATTAATACTATATATTGTACAATGCGCATTGATACCGTTTTAAGTTTCGCCTCCGGCAAGTGTCACATTTATTTAAAATAGAATCCACATCCACGCACAATGCCGAAAAACTTCGGGCAAAGATAAACATTTTTTGTCAAACTGCCAAATTTTTTGGAGATAATTTGTTTTTTGTTCCTGTTTTCCCCCATTTTTCTCACTTTTTCTTTGCTGTTTCAAATATTCTTATTACATTTGCAGATGAAATATAAAAAACAAACAACAATAATTTAAAACCACAAGTATGATAGATGTAAAAGAAACTCTGGCTCAGGCCGAGGAGAAAATGGAAATGGCAGTGATGTATCTCGATGAGGCTTTGGCACGCGTCCGTGCCGGCAGGGCAAACGTGGCTATACTCGACGGCGTGAGAGTGGAGAGCTACGGCTCGATGGTGCCTCTCAACCAGGTGGCAAACGTGTCGTGCCCCGATGCGCGCACAATAGCTATCCGCCCATGGGACAAGAAGCAGATACGCGACATTGAAAAGGCTATCATCAACTCTGAAGTGGGCATCACCCCCGAGAACAACGGAGAGATTATACGCCTCGGCATACCGCAGCCCACCGAGGAGCGCCGCCGCGAGCTTGCAAAGCAGTGCAACAAGGAGGGCGAGAAGATAAAGGTGCAGATACGAGGCATACGCGCCGACGTGAAGGACAAGCTGAAGAAGGCAATCAAGGACGGCCTCGGCGAGGACTTGGAAAAGGATGCCGAGGACAAGCTGCAGAAGATTCACGACAAGATGATAAAGCGTGTAGACGACCTGCTGGAGGCAAAGAACAAGGAAATCATGACCGTATAAGTGTGCCGGCGCTATGGAGCAAAAGCTGCAAGGACTGGTGATAAAGAACACCGGCTACTGGTACACCGTGCGTCTTGACAACGGCACCGCCATCGACTGCAAGATAAAGGGAAACTTCAGGCTCAAGGGCATACGCAGCACCAACCCCGTGGCGGTGGGCGACGTGGTGGACATCCTGCCCAATCAGGAGGGGACGGCGTTTATCACCGCCATCCACGACCGCAGGAACTACATCATACGCAAGTCGCAGAACCTGTCGAAGCAGAGCCATATCATTGCGGCAAACGTAGACCTTGCCCTGTTGGTGGTTACGGTGAACTATCCACAGACAAGCCTCACGTTCATCGACCGCTTTCTTGCCTCGGCAGAGGCCTACCGCATCGACGTGGTGCTGGTATTCAACAAGACCGACCTGCTCGACGGCGACGAGCTTCATCTGCAGGAGATGATGATGGAGCTTTACCGCACAGTGGGCTACAGATGCATGGCAATAAGCGCCGAGACCGGCGAGGGCACCGACGAGGTGCTTGCCATGATGCAGGGAAAGACCTCTGTGCTCAGCGGCAACAGCGGCGTGGGCAAGTCGACCCTCATCAACCGTCTGCTGCCTCATGCCAACCAGCGCACGGCGGAGATAAGCGACGCCCACAACACCGGCATGCACACCACCACCTTCAGCGAAATGCTGGAGCTGCCCGAGGGCGGCTACATCATCGACACTCCGGGCATCAAGGGCTTCGGCACATTCGACATTGAGCCGGAAGAGCTTACAAGCTATTTCCGCGACATCTTCCATTTTGCCAAAGACTGCCGCTTCAGCAACTGCACCCACACCCACGAGCCGGGTTGCGCTGTGCAAAAGGCTGTGGAGGAGCACTATATAGCGCAAAGCCGATACCAGTCATACCTGTCGATGCTTAACGACAAGGACGAGAACAAATACAGGGAAGCGTATTGAGAAAATAAAAACTATGGACCATCCAGAGAACAACGAGCAATACAAGGGGCTGACCGTGAACAACGGTGTGGAACAGCCGTCAATTATTAACCCTTACCTGAAACGCCAGCGTGTTAAGCGCCGTGAGTTGTCGGTGGGTGAGATGGTTGAGGGAATCATCAAGGGCGATGTCACCACGCTCAGCCGTGCAGTGACTCTCATTGAGAGTGTCAACCCCGACCACTATGCCAAGGCGCAGGAGGTGATAGAGAAATGCCTGCCATACAGCGGCAACTCCGTGAGGATAGGCATCAGCGGCGTGCCCGGTGCAGGCAAGTCTACAAGCATCGACGAGTTTGGAATACATATTCTTAAAGAGCACGGCGGCAAACTGGCGGTGCTTGCCATCGACCCGTCGAGCGAGCGAACCAAGGGCAGCATCCTTGGCGACAAAACCCGCATGGAGAAGCTGGCGCAGCATCCCGATTCGTTCATACGCCCCTCACCATCTGCCGGTTCACTGGGCGGCGTGGCACGCAAGACCCGTGAGACCATCATACTCTGCGAGGCTGCCGGTTTCGACAAGGTGTTTGTTGAAACTGTCGGCGTAGGGCAGAGCGAGACTGCCTGTCACTCCATGGTCGACTTCTTCCTGCTCATCCAGGTTGCCGGAACGGGTGACGAGCTGCAGGGAATAAAGCGCGGCATCATGGAGATTTCCGACGGCATAGTCATCAACAAGTGCGACGGCGACAACGTGGACCGCTGCCAGCTGGCTGCCACCAACTTCCGCAACGCCCTCCACTTCTTCCCAATGCCCGAAAGCGGCTGGACTCCCAAGGTGATGTGCTACAGCGGATTCTACGGCACAGGCGTAAAGGAGATATGGGACATGATCTACCAATACTTCGACTTTGTGCGCAGCAACGGCTACTTCGTTCACCGCCGCAACGAGCAGAGCAAGTACTGGATGTATGAGACCATCAACGAGCAGCTACGCTCGTCGTTCTACAACAACGCCGCCATCCGCCAGCAGCTGCGCGAAGCCGAACAGACCGTACTGCAGGGGCACAAGACCAGCTTTGCTGCGGCAGGCGACCTGCTCGACGTCTATTTCAACAGCAAATAAGAAAACAAGACTACATGAAGTTTAAATGACTAATTACTGAAATATTGTCGGGTAATTACTGAGATATAGTCTGATAGCAGGCGAAATACTATTTGATAGCAGGCAAAAGCTCGTTTGGAAGTTTGCTTTTATGCAACAAACCGCTATTTGCACCGGCAATATTACATAGATTAGTGCTGTTTTTAGTACATAAAACTTATTGATAGAGACTTCTGTTTCCACCTATTCTACCAACTTGGTGGAATAAGTGGAAACTCATTTTATGCGAAGACATAAAAAAATTAAAATACCTTTTATATTTTTGTTATGAGCCCAATTTGCAGTAACTATTTATAAATTATACTTGAATAGTTAAATATCGTTATAAAAATTACATTTTATTATCTTTTCTTTTGATTACTCCGACAAAAGAATTACTTTTGCAACATCTACCCACGCTGTACGTACATTTATGTACTAAGGGGCGGTGGGTACTACATAGTAAAAAGCGTCATCGATGCTTTGTCTTATGGCTTCTTTGAACCTAGGAAATTCAATGATTGCTGGTCAAGAGACAATGTCGGAAGTGTATGCTACGGGTATGAAATAACTATATCCCGAGGTGTGCTCAAGGAATTTTAATTCCTTTGGGCACACTTATGGAGAGTTTGATTATACAGCGTGGGCAGACTTTCTACTCGTTCACCAGCAATGGTTTTCCTAGGACCAAAAGAAGAGGACGAGTAGAAATGGGGGCTCACGTTTTTGCGTTGTAGTTAAAGTTCACTATTTAATTAAATGGTCTTGTCGGGCCTCCAAGACACAAAAAAATAATAATTATGAAAAAAATTTTTTGTGTATTTGTATCACTTTTTGCCATGGTTTGTGCCATTAATGCACAACAGATAAAAGATGATATTCAGAAAAGTAGAGAACGTGCCGCCAAACTTCAGACATTGGCGGACGGTTACAAGGTATCAAAAAACGCCAAAGTGGACGGTTATGGAGATGCTATGAAAGAGGCTGCGGTATTTGCAATCGCCAATAGCGTACAACTTGAAAACCTTTATAAACGTCAGATTGGCGAGACCACAGACGGAGTAACAGACGTGACAATCACCAAGCCTTCTCTGGAAGACTGGATTTTATTATCGGCAACCATATTTAAGGAAGGTGAAAGCATAAAGAAGGCAACCGACAAATTGCAGGAAGCTGCCGATGAAGCAAAACTCATGACAGAGAATGCGGGCAAGGAGAAAAATCCGATGAAAGCCGCAAAGGCAGCAAAATCGGCAAAAGCCGCGGCCGCAGTTGTTGAGTTTGGTAATTCTGCCACCCCTATTCTTATTGAGGAGAGTGAAGCCCAAGTAAAGGCTGTTAATACCATCATCGAGACTTTGAAGTCAGGAAAGAATCTTTGATTCCATGAAAAATAAAAGATTATATTTATCCATATTACTAATGACTGTGTGTATCCTTAGTGGATATGCACAGTCGGATGGTGATGATCGCCAGGTTGTGGGTGTCGCCGAATTTACGTGTAAGTCAGAAAGTCCATACACAGCTTTAGTGACAGAAAAGGTGGTGGAGATGCTTACAAACAGCAAGCGCTTTCGCGTGGTTGACCGTACAAGCCGCGACAAGATTATCCAAGAATTGGAACTGCAGAAAAGCGAGGCGTTCATTGACAGTAAGAATCTTGTTGAACAGGACGTTGCCGTTGCAGCAGAAAAGATGATTACGGGTGAAATTGTAAAAATACCCGTTTATAGAATTAAGAACGGCGACGGGTCGGTAAGAGGCTATAAGGCGAGCGTTGCATTTCAGATGAAAGTGGTGGATGTGGCTACGGGACTGAGCACAGAAGCCACGAGTTTTGAAGGAAAAACAAGCGATGAATGTCTGTCGCCTGAAAGTGCAGTAACTATGGCTATGATGTCCTTGCAAGACAAAATGGCAGAATATTTCCGGGTGAATTTTCCTGTAACAGCAAAAATGATGAAGATATTACAGGAGAAAGACGGTGTAGCCTTAGTCATTTTGGTGAAAGCCGGGAAAAAGCACGGTATTAAAGTTGGTGACAAACTAAACATAGAAAGTGTGGAGATTCTTGACGGTGAAGTCTTGCCCACCACATTAGGCATTGCCGTTGTGTCTGCGTTGAAAGGTGAAGCCTATTCAGAATGCAAGGTAGGCAAAAAGGAAGGCAGGGCAATCTATGAACATTTTAATGCTGGCGAGAAAATCAATTGTTCTTTAATAATAAAATGATATGAGAGTATTCTTTATTTTGTGTATTATGTTGTTTGGACATCTCATTAAGATGCCGGCACAATATAAGGTGACAGTAATAAATTCAACCTATGAATCATTAACCCTGAGAGCCGTAGGATATGGCAAAAAAGCGGCTTTGGCGGTTGAGAATGCAGAATTATCAGCATTGAATGCTGTTCTTTTTGTCGGTCATGCAGGAACGGCATTTCCGCAACCTCTGATAAATGAGGACCGCAATTTCATAGAGAGTAAACATAAATCAGTATTTGATGACTTCTATGGCGGACAATATAGGGATTATATCGGAACATCGGTTATTGTTACACCATTTGGCAAAAACGAATTGAAACAGAAATGCATCACTATTGATGTCAGTGTAAGAGTGAAAGCATTACGGACATATCTTGAAAATAAAGGAATTATAAGAAAATTTGGATTTTAAACACTGTATCTTATGAATAGAATTTTAGTATCTTTTTTGATGCTGTTTGCGTGTGGATTGTCGTGGAGCCAGACAGCAACGGTACAGCCCAAAATAATGGTTATTCCATATACAAAACAGGGCGATGACATTTCGCAAGTGCTGGAGAACGATGTGAATAAAAGAATCGTACTGACAAAGATAAGGGAGGCTTTTGACAGCCGCGGATTTACAACCGTGGACTTTACAGCCAAACTAAAATCAGTATCACGTGCCGAAGGTTTATCAAACGACAGCCAGTCTGACTTAAAGACAATGATAATACAACAGTCGGGAGCAGATTTCTATGTTGAAGCAGAAATAGACATTCTTCTGTCTTCAAGTGGCAATAGTGTAAAGACAATACTCACTGCCTATGATATTTCCACAGGTAACTCGTTGTCAAACAAGGTTGGCGACAGCGGAAAGTTCTATACCGATGACATCGGTAAGCTTGGATCAAAAGCTGTAGAACAGGTGGCTGATGATTTTCTCAATGTATTGCAAGCGAAATTTACCGATATTGTCAATAATGGGCGCTCGATAAACATAGAAATTGGTTTTGAAGAAACATCGGCGCTTACAATGTCCTCAGAAATAGGGAGTGACGCTTTACCACTCTCCGACCAGATAGAATTGTGGATGGGAGACCACGCACATCAAAACAACTATCATATTCAAGGTACAACAGATAAGAAAATGATATTCGATGATGTGCGCATACCGCTGAAAGACAACAATGGCAATAACTATAACATTAATAAATTTGGGCTGGAATTTCTGAAATTTGCAAGAACACTTGGTTTGCAGATTAGCAGAAGCACAGCCAATAATACATTAATAATCAACTTTAAATAAAACATAGGTATATGAAAAAGTCCGCTCTTGTATTCCTGTTTTTCATTATTTCTTGTTTATGCAATGCGCAGAATGACAATGTTCATATTTCCGTTGCGTTTCCAAATAACAGTAAGCTGGACGCCAATTGCATGAATATTCTGAAAAACAAATTGTTTAGTATTGCCACAACGTCAGGTGTAGCGACTACGGAATGTAGCTCTATAGTAATGGTGCCCGATGTTGCCATTCTCGATTCCAAGAGAGTTGAAGGAGGAATGAGAAATATAATGTCTGTGGAAATTGGCGTTACAGTCACGGTGCAAAACATCATTACCAGCACAGTGTTCAACACATTACAGGTTAGTGTCAAGGGAGAGGGATACACCAATGAAGCAGCCATGCGCACAGCAATAAACAGAATAGAGCCAAAGCTCAAAACTTATTCTGATTTTATTTATTCATCAAAAGACAAGATACTTGATTATTATAAGAAAAATACATCATCTATCATAAACAAGGCAAACACCCTGGCATCAACACAGGCATACGATGAGGCACTGGCACTATTGTTTACATATCCAGAATCACTGCCTGACTATGAAAAGGTGGCACAGACAATATCAAAGATATTTATGGAGTGCCAGTCTAAGAACTGTTCTCAGCTGTTGCTCGCCGCAAGAGCAGCTTATTCTAAGCGTGACTATGAAACAGCTGCTGACATTATTTCGTCCATAACCCCGCAAAGCAGTTGTGCAGGAGAAGCAAAGAGTCTATTGGAGGCAATAAAGAAAAATATCGACAAAGAACATGAAACAGCCATTGCACTTGAAAGAGAAAAAACAAGGGAGAAGAATCAGTTATTAAAACATAGCATAAATGCAGCAAAAGAGATAGCTGTGGCATACTTTAACAGACAAACAAAATATCTATTCTTCTGGTAATGCAGAAGAATTGTTGCACATATTTAAATGTGATAACAAGGTTTTTCTGATTATTTTTAAAACGGGATTCTGTTTTATCTAAAACAAAATTCAGAGTTAGGTAAAACTTAATCCCGAATTAGTAGAATCAATCTCTTTCCTATATGATGTAAAACGTCATAAACTCTTTATTGCAAAACAATAATATGCAATAAACGATTATTGCTATTGTAGACAGTCGGGTATAAATATAACTGCGCTTTGTTTTCTCTGTAACAGCTTCGTAAAGACAATATACGGTCAGACCGCCAAAAACGCAAATCGTCGGCATACCGCCAATTCATGCAATTGGGTACAAAAAATATCAGAATTATGGAATAATGTCACCATAAACCCCAAACAAAGGTTAATTTTTTATTTCTTTTTATCGTTTATTCAACTTTTTATAGTATCTTTGCATAGGATAAGCTTTGCATTATCTTTGTAACATATTATGCACAAAGGCAGAGAACAAGAATTATGAAATGGGATGAGGTGATAGGACAGCAAGCCGTGAAGCAGCGGCTGATGCAGATGGAAAGCGAGGGGCGGCTGCCCCACGCCATAATGCTGTGCGGTCCGGCGGGCAGCGGCAAGATGGCGCTGGCACTGGCATTTGCGTCCTATCTGCTGTGCTCCAACCACAAGGGAAACAGCGAGGCGTGCGGCACCTGCAACTCATGCGCCATGCTCAGGAAATGGCAGCACCCCGACCTGCACTTCACCTACCCCACGATAAAGCGCGCAAGCATGGGAGCCGATCACAAGCCTGTGAGCGACGACTTTGCAGCCGAATGGAACAGGCTGCTGGCAAAAGGTCCTTACTTCTCGATGGACAGCTGGCTGAACGAGATTGAGGCGGAAAACCAGCAGGCAATAATCACTGCCGGCGAGAGCGACAACCTGAGCCACAAGCTAAGCATGAAGTCGAGCCAGGGAGGCTACAAGGTGTCGCTGATATGGATGCCGGAACGCATGAACGGCGAATGTGCCAACAAACTGCTGAAGCTGATAGAGGAGCCGCCCACGCACACGCTGTTCATAATGGTGTGCGAGGAGCCCGACAAACTGCTGGAGACCATCCGCAGCCGTGTGCAGCGCATCGATGTAAGGAAGATTGACACCGCGGACATGGAGCAGGCACTCGTGACGAGAAGAGGAATAGACGGCGACACAGCCCACCGGCTGGCTCGCATAGCCAACGGCAACTGGCTGAAAGCCGTTGAACAGCTTGATGCCGACAATGAGAACGAGATGTTCCTGGACTTGTTTCAGTCATTGATGCGCTTAGCTTACCAGCGCAAGATAAAGGACCTGAAGCGGTGGAGCGAGACAATGGCGGCATTCGGCAGAGAGAAGCAGAAGCGATTTCTCTCCTACCTGCTGAGACTGATACGCGAGAACTTCATGTATAACTTCGCACAGCCCCAACTCACATACATGACGGAGCGGGAGGAGCAGTTTGCAAAAAATTTCGCGAGATTTATAAACGAGGACAACATTCTGCAAATCTATGACCTCACCAACAAGGCGATAAGGGACATCGGACAGAACGCCAACGGAAAGATAGTGTTCTTCGACCTTGCACTGCAGATGATAGTGCTGCTGATACCGCCAAAGAAGTGAAGAGGGAAGAGTGAGGAGTGAAGAGGGAAGAATGAGGAGTGGTTGCGGCAGTGTCTCCGTCTTAAATTTCCTAAATCTCCTAATTTTCTTAATCTTCCTAAACTTCCAGAGAATTTAGAAATAAAAACAGACAATAATACAACAATAGAAAAACCAAGATATAAGAAATGAGCGACAATAAGAATTTTGAAGTTGGAGAGTGCATGGACAGAGGGCTGTGCAAGGCTGCCGTGGGCAAGCAAGACCGGCAGCTGAACACCTACGACTGGCTGGCAGACATCCCCGGCAACACAGATATAACCGACCTCGTGGAGGTGCAGTTTAAGCACACCCGCAAAGGCTATTACCACAATGTGAACAACCTTGACCTGAAAAAGGGCGACATTGTGGCAGTGGAGGCAAGCCCCGGTCACGACATCGGTGTGGTGACACTCACCGGCAAGCTGGTGAAGAAACAGATACTGAAAGCCAACATAAAGTCGGCCGACGACATCAAGCGCATCTACCGCATAGCGCGGCAGGTGGACATCGACAAATACCGCGAGGCAAAGGCACGCGAGCACGGCACTATGATAGAGAGCCGGCAGATAGCCAAGGACCTGGGACTAAAGATGAAAATAGGCGACGTGGAGTATCAGGGCGACTGCAACAAGGCAATATTCTACTACATCGCCGATGAGCGCGTGGACTTCCGCCAGCTGATAAAGGTGCTTGCCGACACATTCCACGTGAGGATAGAGATGAAGCAGATCGGCGCGCGCCAGGAGGCGGGACGCATAGGCGGAACAGGTCCATGCGGCAGGGAGCTGTGCTGCGCCACATGGATGAAGAACTTCGTGAGCGTGAGCACCAACGCCGCACGCTATCAGGACATATCGCTCAACCCGCAAAAGCTGGCGGGAATGTGCGCCAAGCTGAAATGCTGTCTGAACTACGAGGTGGACAGCTACATGGAGGCTGGACGCAACCTGCCAAGCAAGGAAGTGGTGCTTGAAACCCAGGACAGCGAATACTATCTGTTCAAGACCGACATTCTTGCCGGGCTGGTGACCTACTCCACCGACAAGCGCATAGCCGCCAACCTGGTGGAGATAACTGCCGGCAGGGCAAAGGAAGTGATAGAGATGAACCGCAGGGGAGAAAAGCCACTGTCGCTGAGCGAAGATGCCAACAACAGACCTGCGTCACCCCACAACAAGGACCTTGCTGACGGCGACCTGAGCCGATTCGACAACGCGAAGAAAAAGAAGAAAAAGAAAAAGTCACAGGGCAACAACAGACAGCAAAACAACGGAAAGCCGCAAGGTAACGGAAAACCGCAGCAACAAGGCGGCAACAAGCCCCAAGGCAAAAAGAGACACGCCCCGACACAAGACAACGCCAACAGACTAGACAATGGCAATAAATAAACTGATAACATCAATGGCAATAATTACGGTCGCAATGCTGACAACGGCTTGCGACCGTAAAACTGTTTTCCACCAATACAACCACACCACCCCCGCAGGATGGGAAAAAACCGACACCATGGTTTACCATGTGAAGAGTATGAATGAAGGCGGACTTTTCAAAGAGGAAATTGACATGAGACTCAATGGCACATACCCGTTTACAGGACTGTGCGTGATAGTAGAGCAGAACATACAGCCTGCCAACGTGACAATACGCGACACTCTGAACTGCGGCTTTGACCGTCCCGACAACAAATACACCACCAACGGCATTAGCTACCGGCAGTACAAATATCACCTGAAAGACATACAGCTGAACAAGGGTGACTCGATTGAAATAAAAATAAGGCACAACATGATGCGCGAAATGCTGCCGGGAATAGCCGACATAGGAATGAAGATAGAAAAACGCTATTGACTTCAACAATAAAAATGAGATGTAAAAAAGGCAGTTCTTTTGTCGCGAAGAACTGCCTTTTTTACATTTCCAATAACATGTGTATTATCTGACAACTACCTTCTTTCCATTATGTATATACAATCCTGCTTTAGGTTTTCCTTGAATCTTTATTCCCTGAATGGTGTAATAATCCTCCTCATCATTTTCACCAAACTGGACATCATTCACGCCTGTTCCTGAATCTTCTACAGTAACAACACAAGAAGAGGATGGAAGTCCGGGACCAACGCCATCCTTTGAGAATATAATATGTTCTAAATCCACTTTATATTCTCCTGGTGTCATATCTGCAGCTGCCTGCAAAGTAATATAAAAGAACGCTCCAGAAGTGCCCCTATAATTTTTAGCAGTAAAAGAAACAGACAAGAAACGATAGGCTTCTATGTCCTTTCTGTAATCACCGGCAAGCATATGGTCTCTGAAACGGGAAGTATTTCCAGTTAACATTAATTCACCATCCTCATCTAACGCTATAGTCAATCCATCAGGCACCTTCATGTCACACTGAAATCCTGTATATTCTTTTGACGAATCAAAATTTACAGTTATTTCCTTTTGCTCTCCAGGCTTAATTGTAAAGTCATCAATGTATAATCTCTCTTCCTGTGCCACACACTCAAAAGCAACACCCATAAACATTGCCATAATGGCGAAACATTTTTTTCTCATCTTTTTTCTTTTAAATTAAACTTTTGTTATTTAAAATTCATATAATCTCATTATTCACCACTAAGAATCATAGAAATCATCTTTGTAATATCGTTAATATCTATGATTCCATCATTAATAATGTCCGCAGACTCTTCATCAAAAAGTCCGGCTGCAGCGCCACCAAGAATATGTGATATTGTAGCAGTGATGTCATTTATATCTACAACATTATCATTATTCACATCACCCATTACAAGAGTCCTCTCTACTGTCAGAGTCACCTGTGCGCTCTGGCCGGCGCTGTTCGTGGCAGTGATAACAACTGTACCGACACCTACGGCACTAACAACACCATTTTCGTCAACGGTGGCGACGTCTGTATTGTCGCTGCTCCAGGTGACTGTCTTATCGGTGGCGTCCTCAGAAAGGACGGTAGCAACAAGACTTATGATCTCACCTACCTTAAAGTGGTCTGAAGAAGGAGTCTCTATCGCAATACTCTCAGCACCTGTAGCAACTACCGTCACTGTACATGTTGCGGAAACACCGCTGCCATCAGCAGCTGTAGCGGTAATTACTGCCTCGCCGAGAGACAGGGCTGTCACTACACCTTCGGGAGACACCACTGCTACACTTTCATTGGAGCTTGTCCAAACAACTTCCTTATTTGTGACAGTTGCAGGAGATACTGAAGCCGAAAGATTTGAGGTGCCGTTTACCTTCAATGAGACATTGGCGGATGAAAGAACTATCTCAGAAACCAAAGTCTCATCAACAGTCAAGGTAACCTGTGCGCTCTGGCCGGCGCTGTTCGTGGCTGTGATAACAACAGTACCAACACCTACGGCACTAACAACACCATTTTCGTCAACGGTGGCGACGTCTGTATTGTCACTGCTCCAGGTGACTGTCTTATCGGTGGCATCCTCAGGAAGGACGGTAGCAACAAGACTTATGCTCTCACCTACCTTAAAGTGGTCAGAAGAAGGAGTCTCTATCGCAATACTCTCAGCACCCGTAGCAACTACTGTCACAGTACATGTTGCGGAAACACCGCTGCCATCAGCAGCCGTAGCGGTAATTACTGCCTCGCCGAGAGACAGGGCTGTCACCACACCTTCGGGAGACACCACTGCCACACTTTCATTTGAGCTTGTCCAAACAACTTCCTTATTTGTGACAGTTGCAGGAGATACTGAAGCCGAAAGATTTGAGGTGCCGTTTACCTTCAATGAGACATTGGCGGATGAAAGAACTATCTCAGAAACCAAAGTCTCATCAACAGTCAAGGTAACCTGTGCGCTCTGGCCGGCACTGTTCGTGGCTGTGATAACAACAGTACCAACACCTACGGCACTAACAACACCTTTCCCGTCAACGGTGGCGACGTCTGTATTGTCGCTGCTCCAGGTAACTGTCTTATCGGTGGCGTCCTCAGGAAGGACGGTAGCAACAAGACTTATGATCTCACCTACCTTAAAGTGGTCAGAAGAAGGAGTCTCTATCGCAATACTCTCAGCACCCGTAGCAACTACTGTCACAGTACATGTTGCGGAAACACCGCTGCCATCAGCAGCCGTAGCGGTAATTACTGCCTCGCCGAGAGACAGGGCTGTCACCACACCTTCGGGAGACACCACTGCCACACTTTCATTTGAGCTTGTCCAAACAACTTCCTTATTTGTGACAGTTGCAGGAGATACTGAAGCCGAAAGACTTGAAGTACCGTTTACTTTCAATGAAACATTGGTAACATTCAAATTTATCGTTTCAACAGGAGTTGGATGTACTGTAACTGTACATTCCGCTTTTATATCTGGGTTTGAAGTAGAAACGACACTAATTACAACTGTTCCCACCGATACTGCAGTAATAAGTCCAGTCTCATCTACCTTTGCCACCGCATCATCACTACTTGACCATGTTATGGATTTATCTGCGGCATTAGACGGAACAAATGTTGCGGTAAGAGCAAATGTTTCAGTTGCTTTAAGTCCAACCTCCGTACTATTGAGCGTTATTCCTGTCAATGGAGGAAGACTGACCGTTATATTACACGTTGCGGAAACACCAGATCCATCCTTCGCAGTTGCTGAAATCACAGTGGAACCAGGCGCAACGGCTGTTACAATTCCATTGGCATCTACTGTCGCAACACTTGTGTCACTGCTTTCCCATTTCAATTCTTTATAGGAAGCATACTCAGGCATAATCTCTGCACTTAGTTGTTTTGTCTCACCAACAACAATATCAGCAGCTTCCTCACTCATTACAACAGATGTGACAAGGGCACGCTCTGTTGTAACTGTTGTAGAAGAATTAGGCAACCTATACTCATTGGCATTACCCTTTGAAAACAATAGGTTCTTCAACTCTATGCTTGATGTCTCCTTGGCACTGATATCAGCTGTGACATCAAAAAGCACAATAGCACCATTGTCAGCCGAGATAATGTCATTTCCAGTAGAGAAACACACAAGGCGGGTGCGTCCGTCATCAAAAGACTTGCTTGTCAATTGATGATTTCCCGTTCCGCGTTCAGTAATTCTAAATGAGTTGTCAACAATTGTCAATCCTTGCGGCATATATATGTCCGTCTGGAAAGCAGTAAACTGCGTTTCATTCTCCAATTCAATAGCCACAGTCTTTGTCTCTCCGACTGATATCTTGAAATCTGAGATAAAACACCTGTCATTATGGGTTGTGCCAACAGCAATCGAGAAGTCAGGCATCTCTTTGTCTGTATCCTGTACAGTAACCATCAAAACATTATTCACCTTTATCTCTCCACCTGTAAAAGCATCATCCGCCTTTACCTTTATCTGGAGCAACACACCGCTTCCTCCGGTAAAAGCTGAATGTGTAGTTGAGAATGCTCCCACACGCAATACCGAAGAGGATGTCAAGTTGCTCACAAGCGAATAGCTATTGTCTGCACGGGACGAAAGCTTACAATCTGCCTGTCCGCCATTAAGCACGAACTCTAACCCGTCCGGCAAGGTAAAGTCAGCCTGAAATCCGTAATAAGCCTGTTCATTTTCCAGAAAGACTGAGAGATAACGGGTTTCTCCCGGCTCTATATTAAATTTGTCAATATAGAAGCGGTCTTCCGCAGACAACACCGGCAATGCTCCAAAGAGCAATGCCAATGTCATCAGCAGACAAAATCTTGAAAATCTTGTTTTCTTCATATCCCACATTATTATTTTACCATGACCTTGACAACCTTACTGCCAACATTAATAATGTACACACCTGCTGTAAGCGCAAAATGCTCCTCGTCGCTCTTCGCAATTTCATTGACAACAGCCAAGCCTGCGGCATTGTGTATTGTTACAAATTTGTCTACAGCGTTATATATTATCACACCCTTGGCACCAGTCTCAATCCTGATGTCACCAGTGTTCACGTTGTCAATACCTGTTGCAGACTCATTATGTCCGCCAATAGCACCAAGGCGATATTCATGTGCCTTGCTGTCTGACGCTATGATATTCTCAACCACGATGTCACCACAGTTTACATTATCCGCTTTGACTGTCAATGCAAGGAGTGGTTCGCCGTTCTCCAAGAAAGCTGTATTGTCAAGAGAGAACACAGCCACCCTGACCATATTGCCGTTTATCTGTTTTGTCATCAGCGAATGGTTTGCACTAGATGCTCCCATAGAGATATTCTCAAGTGTCATACCATCGGGAAGAATCACATCAGCCTGCAATGCTACATACTCTACAGTATTATCCATTCTTACGAAGATATCCTCAGGACTGCCGCTCTTCATTGAGAAATTGTCTATCACGATATTGTCGGCATCAGTATTATCCGCATAATCGCGTGCACGTGCTCTTGACATAGCCGCCAATACAGGCTGGTTGAGCACAATGCTTACTGTAGACGAGGCGTCAGCCAGTGTGATGCGGTTGTCGCTATTCGCATCGGCAGCCTCAAAGCAGAAATTTTCCACCTCGTTACCCACAGCATAGTTGGCTGTGTTTACGGCATCTGTGATTGTCACGTCATCATTATCGTTGGAGTCTCCCTTCGTAGGTGGAACAATGCTCAGGACGAATGTTCCTGATACACCCGAGCCATCGGTGGCTGTAGCTGTGATTGTCACGTCTCCGGCAGCGTATGCCGTTACCGTTCCGTCATCCTCCACTGTTGCCAATGCATTGTTTGATGATGTCCATCTTACTGTGCCGTTGGTAACGGTGGCAGGCAGTACTGCCACAGTGAGCTCCATCTTGTGATTCTTCTTTAGTGATGCTCCGCCTTGTATCTCTATAGACTCCACCATTGTCGGAACTACTTCCACGCGGCATACGTCTCTCTGACCTGAGCCGTCGGAGGCAAGAGCGGTTATTTCTGCTTCTCCCACACCGACAGCCGTCACAAGACCGTTGGCATCAACAGTCGCCACATCCTCATTGCTGCTTCTCCAAAGAACACCCGTGTCGGTGGCGCCATCACCTGTGACAGTTGCTGTGAGCTGCATGGTCTCACTGGCTTTGAAGCTGATTTCATTCTTGTCGAGCGTGACTGCACTTACAAGTATATTGTCTGTGATAGGATGCACGCTGAACCAGTTTTCCCATGTGGGAGAATAACGGTAATAGTCCTCTGAGCCCTCAGGCACAAAAATGGTTCCGTTCTCTACGACAGACTGTGGGAAGTTAACCAATCCCTCTGGCGGTAATGTCGCATAAGATTTTACGTATTTAATGCCCGTACAGCCATCAAAAGAGTTCTCGCCAAGTGAGGTGGTCTTCTCGCTAAGGGCAACCCATTGAATACCTGTGCAGCCCTGGAATGCTTGTTTACCCACGGAGGTTATGCTGCGGATTGTCACGTTTGGCAATGACGTACAGCCTGAGAATGCCTCCACACCGAGTGCGTAAAGCGCATCGGGAATTCTGATGCCCTCAAGTGCTGTACAGCCTTTGAATGCCGACGGTCCGATGATATTCAGCGAATTTCCAAGATCGAGTTTCTTCAATGCAGTACAATTGGAGAAGCTGTTGTAGGATACTGATGTCATGCTGCTTGGGAACACCACATTGTCAAGTACGGTACATTCTGAAAAGCCATAGTCGGAAATCTGGCTTAACTTTTCGCTCAGGCGTACTGTCTTCAGTGCTGTGCAGCCACGGAAGCCACAAAGACCAACAGACGTGATGTTGTCTGGAAGATAAACCTCTTCCAGTCCTGTGCAATAAGAGAACATATATTTGTCCACAAGACCAACATACTGGCCAAAGACGATATCCTTAAGTGTGGCGATGGAATAGAATGGAGCATGCGACGGTGAACCGGTGTCATAGGAAAGCCATCTGCCAAGATTCAATTTCTCCACAGGGCAGTCGCGGAACAATCCGTTTCCTGAATCGGATGCGCCATACCCCATGGTCAGCAGCTCTTTGTCATCCTCAAACGTCACCTCTTTCAGTGACGAGCAATAAGCGAACATCTTGGTGTCCATCTTAGTCACGGCTGCCGGTATGGTGATGGCAGGAAGTGCATCGCAGTGGTAGAACAATCCCTCTTTCAACCAAGGGCAGGATGCTGATAACTTGACAGATACCAACGAACTGTCATTCTTGAATATATACGTGCCCATCTCCGTCACACCGTCTCCAATATGAGCATTCTCAAGGCTTGTACAATTGGTAAACACGCTATTACCCAAGGTTGTCTTTCCTTTGGCAACGATAGTTGCAGACTGCATGGAAGTGCAGTTGGCGAACACATAATTGCCGATTGTTGTCGTTCCATCTGCAGTGACAACAGATGATTGCATGGAAGTACATCCGGCAAAAGCAAAACCACCTATAGTTTCTACCTTTCCTGGCACTGTGATGCTTTCGAGCGCAAGCATCTCGCTGAAAGCATATTTCCCTATGCTCTGCAGACTTTGCGGAAGAGTAAGCGTCTGGCAGTGATCCACCTTGTACAGCAGATAGTCCTTACAATATGTAACGGTTCCTGCTTGTGAGAAACTTACATCCGTAAGCTCGTTCTGATTGTAGAATGGAGTTCTCTCAGAATTATCTACGGAATAGTCTATATTTCTGCCCATATATAGTTTCTGCAAGCGGCTGAAAGCAAACAAAGACTCTGAACTACCCAAAGAAATTGCCTTAGGACTGTCTGTGAAAGTTATCTCCTTAAGATTGGCTGTATTTTTAAAACAATAATTACCTATGGACGTTGTTTTTGCCGGGAATGTCATTGACGTGAGGCTGGGACAATTTTCAAAGGTATACTCTCCGATAGTAAATGAAAGGTTATTGCCTGCGGCTTCTTTGAAAACCACGGAACTCAGACTCTGGTTATTCCGGCATGCACTGTTTCCCAGTTTTACCAATCTTTCTGGGAATATGAGTTCTTTCAGGCTGGTGCAATCCGCAAATACACTATTGTTGATTGTCAGCTCGTTTTCGCCCATGGGGTCATCCTTAAACGTGACATTTGTCAAACCGGTATCACCAGCACAGGCATCATCACCCAACATGGTCAAAGTTTCGGGGAATACTATATCCTTAAGCCCTGTACATGCGGCAAGGGAATAGGTGTAAGCCGTCCGAAATCCTGACGGAAAGGTAAGTTTGCTTATTTTGTTACATCCATACAGCAGGTTGTGATATGCCATCGTGACATTAGGTCCGAAAGTCACGCTCACGATACTGTTTTTATTGGCAAAGGGAGCGGAATGTTGGTTCCGTTCCCCATTAACTGTTACCGAGTTGTAATATCCATAAGTAATATCACGGCCGATGGAAAGGAAACGGATAGGGCAGTCGTAAAAATAGTTGTATGCGCAAGACGAGGAGGACTGGCAGCTTTTCGTTTCTTGATTATCGATGTGCAACGGTTCTGTCCCATCACGGAATGTCAGATAGGCGATATGAGTACAACCATAGAAGCAGTTTTGCCCCATTGAGGTCACCGTGCCTGGTATTTGCATCTGCACAAGACCTGAGTTATTATAAAACACTTCTTTTCCGATGGTCTGCAAACCTTCTTCCATTGTCAGAGTAGCCAGTGTGGAATCATTATAAAATGCCTGATTGCCTATTGATGTTACGCTGGCAGGTACATTGATTTCAGACAAAGCAATACAGTCTTTAAAAGCACCATAAGGAATGCTTGTCAGTGACTTTCCTAATTTGGCAACGGTCAGTTTCTTACAACCTTCGAACGCACTGCTTCCCATTGTTGTAAAGTTGTCGGGAAGAATGATTCCTGTGAGTGAGTAGCAGCCAGAAAAAGCGGAACTTCCGATAAATCTCACTCCCTTACCCAAAGTCGCCTCTGTGATACTTGTACAACCATTAAAAGCACCGTCTCCGATAATTCCTAGAGCATCGGGAAGAGTTAGTTTAGTAAGGTTTTTACAACCGGAAAAAGCATTGTTACCAATTGTCTCGAGTTTATCACCGAAATTGACGGTTGTTAATTTCTGACATCCTTCAAAAGTGGAATTGCCGATATTTTTAACATTAGGCAGGGTGATAATAGAAATAGATGTGTTTTTAAAAAAATTATCATCCAACTCTGTAACATCTGAACCGATTGTTACTTTTGACAGACTATTAGGAAATGGGGAATAGGCACTAACCAATGAAATATTCCTGCCAAGATACAGCTCTTCAATGGGGCAATACTCAAAAACATTAGATGAATATATATCTAAATCGGCATCACCATCTTCAATTTTGAGTATACGTAAAGAGCTACAGTGATAAAATGCCCAATTGTCGATTATTGTCACCGATGCAGGAAGGGTTATTGACTCCATCTTTGCACACCCCCAAAAGGATCTTTCTCCGATTTTTGTCACTGGTATAGATTCTATTGAAGATGGAATAACTACATCGGAAGGAATATCAGAAGTGTATCCGCTCACCTCATAAGAATAATGCGAATCCGAATACGTTTTTTCATACTTTATTCCATCGACAACAACAGATTCTGCTTTCATATTAACAAAGAAGCACACCAAAAGCGACAACAATACGATATGCCGCCTCAAATAAAATAAATTTAAGTGTTTCATAATTATATATGTGTTTAAATTATTAATAAAAGATTAGTCTAAAATATCATAGCTTAAACCGGGAAAAATATCAAATACCTCAAGTAAATTCTTGACATAGTTGGATCGCTCTGCCCATATATTGGTAGGAACCCAATAATCTGTGCCTTGAATGGAAATTTTTTCTCCCTTATTCTGACCGGGGTCGGAAGTAAGCAGAAGCCCTTTTTTCGGACGGATGTTTGCAAAAATAGATTTAATAACCGTTACCGATGCTCCGCTCTCTGCCAATAACCAGACAGCCTGATATGCCAGTTTGTTTAATTTAGTATATTCGTTGTAAGATTTCCCGTTGTATGTTACTTTATACTCTGGTTGAACAGTCTGGGCTGCTTCAAACTCTTCTTTCATAGCCTCACTTGCAACGGCTTTAACGACCCTGCTGATAAGCTCCTTGTTTTTGTAGAAAAACTTTTTTGCTAATTTTATGTATTCTTCATCCATAGCTATAATGGGATTATTTTGTGGTGAACTAATTGTTTTTATATATTCCTCCAATGCCTCCGCCATATTCTCATCATAGGCGGAACGCTGTTTGAGCACAACCTTCAGGACATGTCGCAATAAGTCCGTATAAGTTATCTTGATGAAACGGGAACTGGATAGAGTCTCAGGTGACGTTGGAGAAAGGAACACAAAAATGTTGTCGCGAATTCCTGTCCACATTTTTACCGTTTCTTCATCATAATATTTGACGTATTTCTCACATTGGCCAATTGTACATTGGTTTCCGTTCTTGTCTGTATAGTTTTTCCATCCCTCATTACTGTCTATCTTATTTTCTATGACGATTCGCAGCAAGTAAGGCTTATCTGCCGATGAACAGGTTATTCGGCAGTCAATAACAATATCTGCCCGTCCGTCCGCCTCCTCGGCAGTCGTCACGGCCTCTGTCCTTACTCTCACCACTTCTACCTTGCAGTTGTTGATTACGATATTGTCCCATAGATCTGTGGGCATTAACGTAGAAAGTTGAACATTTTCATTAGAAGACTGTTCTTTCGCCTTGTGCGCCAACAATCTTAGGAAGTAGAGCAGCGGTGAGTCACTGTTGCCTCTTGAACAAGGCTTTGTCTGGAACAATTTTGCAAGGAAAGCACTATGTGCTGTTTCGTTGCGCTCGCACCCGGCCATCTGCATTAGGGTCTGCTCCTGATTTTGGCTTACCAGATCCTGGTATTCCTCAGAGCAATAAAGTTCGCCGATGGCTTTGGTTAGCTCATGGGTATCCCATTCTTTTTTGCCTGTTTTCTCATTTTCTGTCATAAGACATGTTCGTTTGTGTCCTATGGCTCCAGTTCGGACGGTTAATTTATATTTAGGTACACGCGCACGAGTGCGCCGATACGAAAAAGCGTGAAGCCCCATGTTGCCCGCTTCACAATTGAGGTCTTCGAACTTACCCGTCTACTGAAACGAGCAACGAGACCTCACACCGTATGTATATAATATATGCCAATCATGGTTTAATCCCATATAGAGATAAACCACAAAAGGCATGCTTATAACATACCCATGAGCATCACCGTTGCATGATTTCAAGTAGACTGTTGAAGTGTTCGAAGTTTCAATTGTCAGAAACCAAGCGCCAATAACGCCTTTTTCATTATGTGTCCCCTCTTCCGACCGCCGCCTTTTCAAGCGGTACCGGTGCAAGGTTGACGCCAAGAGTGTGTGTACACACCACATGACGCTGCAAAATTACAATTAATTAAGAACAAAACAAAATATTAAACAAAAAATTAATATTTTTTATATAGAGAATATTTTGAACACACACGATAATCAGTTTTGACATCACTCGCGCACAAGCTTGCGCCCGGCGTCAATCCTGAGAAAAATGAACAGCAATATTGTGAATCCCCACAATGACGAGCCTCCGTAGCTGAAAAACGGCAACGGAATGCCTATGACGGGGGTGAGCCCCAGCACCATGCCCACATTGATGAACACATGGAACAGGAATACCGAGAGAACACAATACCCGTAGACACGCCCGAAACGATAGACCTGACGCTCGGCAAGATGTATGAGCCTGAGAATGAGCGCAAGAAACAGCACCAGTACTCCGGCGCTGCCTATGAATCCCTCTTCCTCGCCAACAGTGCAGAAAATGAAGTCGGTGTCCTGCTCGGGCACAAACTTCAGTTTGGTCTGAGTGCCGTTTAGGAAGCCCTTGCCCTCCAGACCTCCCGAACCGATGGCAATCTCGCTCTGATGCACGTTGTAGCCCGCTCCGGCAAGGTCGTCCTCAAGTCCGAGCAGCACATTGATGCGCACACGCTGGTGCCTCTCCAGCACATTGTTGAGCACATAGTCGGCAGAATAGAAGAACGTCATTGAGCCGAGGGCAAAGAGAGTTATAAGCGCGAAATTGCGCGTCCGCTCCACACAGGCATACCACAGCAGATGTCCTATGAGCACAGCCGAGAGAAAGAGCTGCACCCACACTATGTCGAACGGAATGACAAACTTGGAAAACAACAGCGCTATCAGCGTGCCGCCGATACAGTAGGCAAACATGCGCAGTGCAGCATCGCGATATACGCTGTAGACCCACACCATTCCCGCCGTAAACATCTGCACCATGAACAGCACGCAAAACTTTCCCACCGACGTGGGCGTGCCCAGCAGCATTGCGTCCTCATACTTGATGCCTATCACGAAATAAGCCACTGCCGCCACGCCGGTGAACAATATGCAGCCTGGCATTCCCTCACGGTAGAACATGAGAAAGAACGACAGATAGACCAGCGCGCTTCCCGTCTCGCGCTGAAGCACGATGAACAGCATGGGCGTGAACATGATGGCAAGAGTGTATGCAAAGTCACGGGTCTTTGACATGCTGTAGCCGTAGGCACTCATGAACTTTGCCAGGGCAAGCGCCGTGGCAAACTTGGCAAACTCGGCAGGCTGCACGTGTATGGGTCCCAGCACCAGCCACGACCGCGAGCCCTTGATGCTGTGGGGGTTGAAGATGGTGGCAAACAGCAGCAAGAGCAGCAATCCATACAGGAAATAGGAGAAGGTGTCGAACAGGCGGTCGTCGAGCAGCATGATGACAAGCCCCAGAAACAGCGATGTGCCAATCCACACTATCTGCATGCCCGAGCGTGTGCCGAGGCTGAAGATGTCGGTGTCGCCGTAGTTATAGCTGGCGCCGCACACGCTCACCCACCCGAACACAAGCAGTGCGATGTAGATAACAATGGTAATCCAATCTATCGACGCCAGCACACTGGGCCGCTTATCTGTTTCTTGAACCATAAACTATATGTCTGTTTTGGAAGTCTTCGGCACGTTTTTCCGATGCCTCCGACAATTTGCCTGTTATATACTGTTCCATCATCAAGCCTCCGATAGGCACTCCATAGTCGGCTCCCCATCCGCCGTTTTCCACATACACGGCAATGGCTATCTTCGGTTTGTCCATTGGCGCAAAGCCCATGAACACTGAATGGTCGTGCCCCATGTTCTGGGCTGTTCCCGTCTTTCCGCACGCCATGAAGTTATAGCTTCCCAAAGCCCGGCACGTGCCGCCGAGCACCGACGAGCGCATGCCCTCTGCCACCCTTTCGTATGCCCACCGCTGCGCCTTGGTGTAGTGGCGGCGGGTGTAAAGGGTGTCAAGCGGCTCGCCCTGCACCTTCTTCACCACATGGGGCACATAATAATAGCCCCTGTTGGCTATCGTGGCGCCGAGATTGGCTATCTGCAGCGGCGTTGCCGTGACCTCTCCCTGCCCTATGGATATACTTATGACGGTGAGTCCGTTCCACGAGCCGCGGTAATGCTTGTCGTAATATTCCGCATTGGGGATAAGCCCGCGCTTCTCGCCCGGCAGGTCTACGCCAAGCCTGTATCCGAATCCCATGCTCACCATATAGTCGCGCCAGGTGTTCATGGCATTCTGCACGCTGCCGTACTTTTTCCTGCTGCCCATCATATAGTACAGCCCCCAGCAATAGTAGGCATTGCACGACGTGCTGAGCGAGAAATTCAGCGCCAGGGGCGAGCTGTGACCGTGGCAGCCCACATGCAATCCGCGGAAATAGAAGCCATGGTGGCAGGGGAACGTGGTTGACGGAGTGACGATGCCTTCATTGAGGAAGGTCAGCGCCTGGGTGGTCTTGAACGTGGAGCCCGGAGGATACTGTCCCATGATGCTTCGGTTGAGCAGCGGCTTCCACGGGTCACAGCCCATTATATGATGGTTCTTGCTGCGGTTGCGCCCCACCATGATGCGCGGGTCGTAGGTGGGCGAGGAGACCATGCAGAGAATCTCGCCGGTGCTTGGCTCAATAGCCACGATGGAGCCAATCTTGCCCCGCATGAGCCGCTCGCCGAGAGCCTGCAGCCTGAGGTCGATGCTCAGCGTGAGATTCTTGCCCGGCACAGGGTGGCGGTCGAGCGCCCCGTTCTGATAGTTGCCCTTGATGCGCCCGTGGGCATCGCGCAGCAGAATCTGCACGCCTTTCTCGCCGCGGAGCTGTTTCTCGTACGACCGCTCCACGCCCAGCTTGCCTATATAGTCGCCGGGTATATAATAGTCGTCTTCCTCGATGTCGGCGGGCGACACCTCGGCAACGTCGCCGAGAATGTGGGCAGCATACGGATACTGGTATTGCCTGATGCTCCGCTTCTGTACGTAGAAGCCCGGGAAGCGGTACATTTTTTCCTGAAACACGGAAAAGTCGCGGTCGGACAGCTGCGAGAGAAAGAGCTGCTGGGTGAAGCGCGAATAGCCTGGATTCCTGTTTCTGTCCTTGATGGTTTCCATGCGCTTGTCGAACTCCTCGCGGGTGATGTTGAGCAGCTCGCAAAACGCTAATGTGTCGAGACGTCCCTTTGCCTCGTTCATCACCACCATAATGTCGTATGCCGGCTGGTTGTACACCATCAGCTTGCCGTTGCGGTCGGTGATGACGCCGCGCGACGGATATTCTATCTTTTTCAGGAAGGCGTTCGAGTCGGCGCTTTTCTTGTAGTCGTCGCTTGTGACCTGCAACATGAAAAGCCTGAGGATATACACCACCACAATAACAGTGGCGACGCCCCCAATC
The DNA here is from genome assembly GCA_030539375.1 of Prevotella sp. Lineage (GTDB taxonomy): Bacteria > Bacteroidota > Bacteroidia > Bacteroidales > Bacteroidaceae > Prevotella. The sequence goes on along the minus strand of JAUNSB010000009.1, from coordinate 20,200 downwards.
ACGTATTTCCGATTGTCAAGCTCAAAATCCTTCATTCTTTCACGCACTTTTTCCGCTTCTACCAACAACTCGCCGCTCCGTGGCATGGCTCAGGAATGCCAGCCCCTGAATCATCCGGCTCATAGAAAACGTCACCTTTATCTTCTTATCTTCTCACACTCTCTATGGTAAAAATGAGCATAAACGTTATAAGCCAGCTGCCGCCGATGCACAGCAGCCACTGCACCCAATCGAAGAAATTAAACGCTTCGACAGAGAACAGCACAATGCAAAACAGCATCAGCAGCACACCAGAAAAGAACGAGAACTTCAGCGAGCCCATCTCCTTCAGCGACGGGGCGAAACTGCCGCCGGCATCATCGGGCACGAACAACCGCAGGAAATAGGGCTGCACAAAGCCAACGAGAGTGAGCGACGAGGTGGCTACTCCGGGGGTGTTGGCAAAGGCATCAACACACAGCCCCATGGCAAAGCTCCACAGCAGCACCACCCAGCGCGGATATGCCTCGCCGAACGACAGCACAAAATAGATATATAAAAGAGGTGTGGCGCAGTCGAAAAGGTGAATGCGCCCGAATATCAGCACCTGCACTATGACAAGCATAAAAAACAATATTATCCTTTTTACTATATCTACCATACCCCGATAACTAAAAACTCAAAAAAAGCACTATCTTGCGGCCGACTGGCGCAGCGAGTCGCGTGCCGCCTCCAGCAGCCGCGAGCTTTCCATCAGGCTCTTGTCGGCTATCACACACACATTGCGCAGATTGCCGAAGTCGGTGGACAGGTGAATCTTAAGCCTGTACGACAGACCGTCGCGCGAGTTGTAGGTCTGCAATATCCTTCCCACCAGCACTCCCTGAGGGAAGATTGACGAATAGCCGTTGGTCTCCACCCACTCACCTTTCTTAAATCGCGCGTGGCGCGGCACATCCTCAAGATATGCGATGGAAGGGTCTTTGCCGTCCCACTTCAAAAAGCCGAAATAGCCCCTGCCCCTGATGATGCAGCTGATGCGGGTGCGGGTGTTGAGCACCGGCATCACCACGGTGTAGTGTTCGCCCACCATATAGGTGACTCCCACTATTCCCAATCCGCATACCACTCCCATGTCGGGCTCTATGCCGTCGGCAGCTCCCCGATTGATGGTGAGAAGGTTGTCGTGCCGGTCAAGCGTGCTGTTCACCACCGATGCCGACACCAGCTTGTAGCGGTTCAGCAGCTCCATCTGTCCGGCATCGGCCTTGATAGTGTCGGCAGTTGCGTCGGCGTAAAGCCTGCGCAACTGCTCCAACTGTCTTTCGAGATAGAAATTGCGCAAGGTGAGCTGCTCATTGACCTTGGACAACGCGAAAAACGACTCGATGTCCGATGACGCCTCAAGCACTTTCCCTGTCACCGCATTCGACGAGTTGAGCCACACGCTACCCTGGTAGCTGTTGTACTGAAACAACAGCAGACAGCTTATGACCTCAAGCATCACAAACAGAAACCAGTTGTAATACCTCGCCAGAAAGTCCAACAGATTGCGCATCCTCTATGCTCCTTTGTTCTCTCTCTTTTATATTTCCGGTTATCTCATCAGGAATGTGAACCTGTCGATATTCTTCAATGCAATACCTGCACCTTTTGCCACGCTGTGCAGCGGGTCCTCGTCAACATGGAACTTGATGTTGAGCTTCTTCTCCAGACGCTTGTCAAGTCCGCGCAGCAGAGCGCCTCCGCCGGTGAGGTAGATGCCGTTCTTCACGATGTCGGCATAAATCTCGGGCGGTGTCTCGGCAAGAGCCGACAGCACTGCGTTCTCAATCTTTGCCACAGTCATGTTGAGGCAGTTGGCTATCTCCTGATAGCATACCGGCACCTCCATAGGCAGTGCGGTGATGCGGTTAGGCCCGTGAACCACATAATCCTCGGGAGCCTCGCCGCCAAGGTCGGTCAGCGCGCTTCCCACATGTATCTTGATACGCTCTGCCATACGCTCGCTCACCTTCACATTGTGCTGGCGGCTCATGTATTCCTGAATGTCGGCGGTGAGGTCGTCGCCAGCCACGCGGATGGAGTTGTTGCTCACGATGCCGCCAAGCGAGATGACTGCAATCTCGGTACTTCCGCCGCCTATGTCCACTATCATGTTGCCCTCGGGAGCCTCCACGTCTATGCCCACGCCCACGGCTGCTGCCATAGGCTCGAAGATGAGATAGACATCGCGGCCGTCGGCATGCTCTGCACTGTCACGCACGGCGCGCAGCTCCACCTCGGTGCTGCCCGAAGGCACGCCTATAACCATGCGCAGCGACGGTGAGAACAGGCTGCGCCCTGTGTGAACCATCTTGATGAGTCCGCGCATCATCTGCTCGCATGCCGAGAAGTCGGCAATCACGCCGTCGCGCAGCGGACGTATGGTGCGGATGTTGTCGTGAGTCTTCTCATACATCATCTTCGCCTTCTCTCCCACGGCAATCATCTTGTCGGTGCGGCGGTCGAGCGCCACCACCGACGGCTCGTCAACCACAATCTTGTCATCGCTGATGATGATTGTGTTGGCGGTGCCCAAGTCCATTGCTATATCACGTCTGAACGAAAAAAATCCCATATCCAGCAAATTATTTGTTAAACCAGTTATGTATAGCGGTATCGTAGTGGCTGCTCACGCCGAAAGCACGCCCGGCAAGCATCTTGCGGTCGGCAAGGTCGGTCTGAGCGCCTTTTTGGTTGAGAATGTCCAGCAGTACGCCGTACTCAGCCTTGCTCGGAACAATCACCACATCGTTGAAGTTCTTGGCTCCGGCGCGTATCAGGGAGATTCCGCCTATGTCAATCTTCTCGATGATGTCGGCATCCGAAGCTCCGCTGGCAACGGTCTGCTCAAATGGATAGAGGTCGACTATCACAAGGTCGATTTCAGGAATCTCATACTGCTTCATCTGCTCCTGGTCGCCCTCGTTGTCACGACGGCCGAGAATACCTCCGAACACTTTGGGGTGAAGGGTCTTCACACGCCCGCCGAGAATGGAAGGATATGTGGTGACATCCTCCACCTTCTGACATTCATAACCGAGCGACTCGATGAAAGCCTGTGTGCCACCGGTGGAAAGGAACTTCACACCCTCATCGTTCAACTTCTTCAACAGCTCGTCGAGCCCGTCCTTGTGGAATACCGACACTAATGCGGTCTTGATTTTCTTTAATTCTGCCATATCTGTATTAACGCGTTAAAATTTTGAGTCATTTTTTAGCAGCCCCGGGATGCAAGGCTGCTTATAGGCTGCAAAGGTACAAAAAAACTTTTATTTTCCATAACAAATGGTAATCTTTTTATAAGCAAGGAGATTAAAATTATGATTTAACTCAATTTTGCTCCCTCAGGAAACGGAAAAACATGCTGACGCGCCACGTTTAAATATCGCGGCGTACGCGGAAATAAAAAGTGGCGTACGCAGAAATTTCGCCGAACCCGACATGAAATAAAATAATCCCCTGACTGACGGCAAAACATCGCACAGACGTAACAAAAATTAAAGGGAAATGTAACGTCTGCGGTGCAAATTGTGTTAAAATAGCTATAAAGGCACCCAAAATCCGTTAACAGACTTTGTTTTTTCAATATTTTTTCTTACCTTTGCAATCGAAAATGTCAGATTTTACAGTTTTTTCGGCATAAATCTGGTAATTGGATTGTAATTACCAATGTCCGGCAGAGTGTAATTCCGATATATTTATTGAGACACTTAAAAATAAGAAATAACTTATGACTATTAAGAAATTAAGAAACATAGCCATCCTGGCTTGCACCGCTTTTTGCTGTTCAATTCCCGCCTCAGGACAAGACCTTCTTGCCCGCCAGGCACCGGTAGACAGAAAGCTGAAGGCTGTTGACAGCGTGGCACTGAAAAACCTCATCATCTTAGAAGAAAAAGAAAATCCCGCAGAAGCCCTGTACGAGGACTGGAACAATCAATACGCCCACCGCGCCACAGAATTGCCCGACTCGTTCCGCATCGACCTACGCGGCTTCTGCATGCCTACCGACAACAAGGTAGTGACAAGCAACTTCGGCGCGCGCTGGGGGCGCCAGCACAAGGGCATTGACGTGAAAGTGTACATCGGCGACACAATACGCGCCGCCTTCGACGGAAAAATCCGAATTGTGCGCTACGAGGCACGCGGCTACGGCAAATATGTGGTGATACGCCACCACAACGGGCTGGAGACCATCTACGGACACATGTCGGCATGGCTGGTGAACGAGAACGACGAAGTGAAAGCCGGAGACCCGATAGGTCTTGGAGGCAACACCGGACGCTCAACCGGTTCGCACCTGCACTTTGAGACACGTCTCTGCGGCGTGGCGCTTAACCCGGCTCTAATGTTCGACTTCCGCAACCAGGACGTGGTGGACGACTACTATATGTTCCACCGCAGCAGCTATCAGAGGGAATCGCTCGCTGCCAACAAGGTGCGCGGCGTACAGGGCAAGCAATATGGCAACACCGAGGACGTGGAACTGGCAACGGCTGCTCCTGAAGCCAAATACGCAAAAGACGTGCACTTCCACAAGGTTAAGCGCGGAGAGACGCTCGCAGCCATCGCACGCAAGCGCGGCACCACCGTCGACGAGATTTGTAAGCTCAACCGTATAGGAAAGAACATACGGCTGATGCCGGGGCAAATCCTCAAGTACAATTAATTCAGACAATAAACTAACACATAATACAACTGAAAGAAAACCGAAAAGCGGCGCAGCGGAAGCAGCGCCGCTTTTAAATTTTATAATAGCTCCAAAAAATTGCAAAACTTTTTGCGGGATAAAAATTAAATACGTACCTTTGCCGCCGACAATGCAGGGCAAGGCAGCACATGCCGCCGGAACCGGACTCACCGGCAGGCTGGCAATCCCTGCAGACAATATGTTTAACCTCTTAAAAAGAAAGAAGTATGAAGAAATTTGCATTAGTACTTATTTGTATGCTGACGCTGGGCACAGCCATGACGTTTGCATTAAACGACAAGGTCATCACCGTGAACAGCTTGCCGGCAACAGCACAGCAGTTTTTGAAAAAGCACTTCAAAAACGCTAAGATTGCCATTGTGAAAAAGGAGAACAAACTGATAAGGAACGACTATGAGGTGACCTTTGCCAACGGCAACAAAATAGAGTTTGACAGCGACGGCAACTGGGAGGAGATTGACTGCAAGGCAACCGCGGTGCCGGCTTCGGCAGTTCCGGCAAAAATCACGCAATATGTGAAGGCAAACTATCCGCAGGCAAAGGTGCTGCAGATAGAAAAGAAGCGCAACGGATATGAAGTGAAGCTCTCAAACAGGATGGAGCTGGAATTTAACAAAAACTTCCAGCTCACTGACATTGACAACGATTAAGTTATTTTTTATCATCACTAAGCGAAAGCATCTGGGCATCCATCTCATCTGCCATGACAGTGACATTGTGAGAGGTGCCGCAAACTTTCAAGAACATTGAGCCAAGCTCTGATGTCCCCCGGGGCACAGGGCTTGGCTCAACTGTTCCCTGAAGCAGCACCGACATGGCTCCCATCATGAGCCGCAGGATGGTGGCTTGGCGCAGCTGCCCGCCATCGGTCAAGCCCATACCGCCGGCATAGCCCTTTATGACAGCTGCCACGGCAGAGCGTATCGCCGTGTCGGCGTCCACCAGCCCGGCACCGTCGCAACGGGTATAAAGACTCAGGTGTTCTGCCACTGTGTACCTGCCGCCCTGAAGCAGCTTCATGAAATTGCGCTTGTATTCCTCCACCATTGCTGTGTGGAGCGCAGATGACTTGCATGCCACCTGCATAAGGCGCTCTGCCGAAATGGCGGTCTCGCCGGCAGAGCGCAGCGCCTCGGCAAGCTCTTCAAAGCTGTAGCTCAAACTTGCTATGGGCTGCACCATCACCTCATGAAACACCGCAGCCACCTTGTCGTAGCTTTCCAGCATCGTCTGCTTCACTATCCGCGGCTGCTGCTTTTCGTCGGGTGTCAGCCCCCTGCCGTCCATCACACCGTTTGCAAACGCCTCGAAAAACGAGCGCACAAGCGCCGCCATCGCCCTGTCTTTTTCAATCTCCATTGTCTTGCTGCCTTTTAAATTCAAAAACTTATATTTGAAGTGTATAACATACAAAAAGTCTCCCTATATATATAAACTAATGTACGCGCGTACATATTATATATATAGGGAGAAAAATTTTCAATACACCGCAGGCATCCAGACCGTCATCTCGCTCTTGCCGCGGTTGCCCCAGGCATAATACGGGATGAGGCGTATCTTGGTGTCAGCCTTCTTCTTGCCAACCTCGCGGTAGAGCGTGCCCTTCCATGACTGCTCGCTGCGGTTAACGGCTGTTGTTTCAAGAGCCATCATGCGGCTTCCGCCTATGGTTGTCTCCACTGCCGTGAACTTGGCATCAACGGGCAGGGCTATGTCATCGATGCTCACGCCGTTGAGGTCGCTGCTCTCAAGACAGTAAATCACGGGACCGCGCTGCACAGCCACCTGACCGCGGCTCTCCTCCACCAGCGGATTTGCCTCCATTATCTTTGTCTCCATCGGCATGTCGAGTGTCACCACGTCACCCTTCTTCCACACACGATTAACGGCAATATAGCCTTTGTATGCCGCAGCCTTTATCTCCTGACCGTTCACGCTCACCTTGGCATCGTCACACCAAGCCGGGATGCGCAGGCTCAGAGCCATCTGCTTCTTGCCCTTCAGCTCGGCAACGGTAATCTTCACCGCTCCGTTCCAGGGATAGTCGGTTTCCTGTTTCAGGGTGATGTCGCCTATGCCTTCGAGCCTGGTCTTCAGCTCGTTAGCGCCATACATATTCACGAAGATTGTCTGCCTGCCCACGCTGTAGGCATAGTCCTGAGCCTCGCAGAGAGTGCGCAGGGTGTTTGGCGGACAGCAGAAACAGCTGATATACTCGATGCGCTCCTTAGGCCAGCGCAGCGTATAGGGCAGGTCTGCCGACATACGCAGCGGATTGGTGTAGAAATAGCGTTTGCCATCGAGGCTTATGCCTGGCATGATGCTGTTGTAGAAGCAGTTCTCCACCAAGTCGCAGTACTTTCCCTCGCCTGTTGCCTGAAGCATGCGCCAGTTGAGCAGCATGTTTCCGATGTTGGCGCAGGTCTCGTTGTGAGCGGTTGAATGAGGCAGCTGATAGGGACGGCCGTAGCTCTGGTGTACCTTCTGAATGTTGGCGGGCTTGTAGTCGGTGCCGTCGGGCGATGTTCCGTCGTAGAGCGCTCCGCACGCACCGTTGATGTACATCTTGCGGTTTACGATGTCGTCCCATATCGACGTGAGGTTTTTCATCAGCTGCTCCTCACCGTCCTCGATATACACGTCGGCAACGCCGGCATACAGATAGTTGGCGCGCACGGCATGACCGCGTGCCGTGTATTGCTCGCGGAACGGCTCGCGGTCCTGATTGTCGTCGGTACCGTCGGGCACACTGCCGCGGATGTCAATCATCTTCTTTGCCGCATTGAGATAGCGCTCGTTGCCCGTGGCGCGGTAAATCTCAATCATCGCCATGTAATGCGACGGACATACGGCGTTCTTTGCTATTTCCTCAGGATTGTTGTCGAGGAAGTTGCAGAGGAAATTGGCAGCCTTCACGCTGCAGTCGTATAATGTCGTCTTGCCCGTGGCGCGCTTGTGGACGATACCAGCGGTGATGAGGTGACCGAGATTATATGTCTCAAAGTTCAGCTTGTTGCCGAATGCACCGTCGGAAGCCTTGCCCACGGCTGTACCCACCACGGTCTTGTCCTCGCCGCTCTCCTGCATCTGCAGGCGCTTGTTCAGCTCGGCAACAATCACCGGCGTGTGCAGATAACCGTCCTCACGCTGCGACTTCACGATAGTGCCTATGAAGCGGTCCATAATCTTCTCCAGCTCCGGGTCTTTGTTCACGGCATACACTGCAGCCACTCCCTCCAGCCACTTGTACATGTCGCCATCGTGGAACGGCGGTCCGTGGCGGCGTCCGCGCTTCTCGCCCGATGCCACGAGGAAGTTGTGAAAACCGTGCGACTTGTCGCTCTGCCATGTCTCCCACATGCTCTGCACCGATGTGCCGCTGAGCACATCGAACCAGTCACCCCAAAAACCTCCTGTCCATTTCACGGCCGACAGCGGAGTGGAGTTCATCACAGCATACTTGCTGTTCTTGGTATCTGTGATACCGTCGTTTTGCGCCGTCGCAGTGGTTGCAGCCAAGGCAAGCGCAAGCAAAGCCATCATGTTTTTTCCCATATTTTTTAAAATAAAAGTTTCGCAAGTACTCAACTAAAGGAATTAAAGGGAGTTAAAAGAAGTTACCGTTCCCTTTGGTCGCTAAGAAGTTAAAGGACAATAGACTTAAACGCCCGGTTCAAATATCCTCTAACTCCCTTTTTCTTCTTTTATCTCCCTTTAACTCCCTTTAATTACATCAGCGACTTCTTGCCGGCAAGCGTGTCGTAGTTGTTCTTGAGGTCAGTCCAGTCTACCTTGTGCTTTGTGCTGATGCCGTTGATATATTTCTCGATGTTGGTGTAGCCGTCGCCGGTGCAGTCCTGGTTTGCGTCCGACGGGTCATTGGGATTCAAGCCGTTTGCCTTCTCCCACTCGTCGGGCATACCGTCGTTGTCGCTGTCCACGTAAGGCTCGCCCTTATACTCTGGCCATCCGCCCATCTGTGCAGGGTCGGTGATGATGCCCAGCTTGTAAGAGTCGTTGCCAAGACGGCGGTACTTGAACGTGCCGTCTTCTGCCTGCGACTTAGGACTGAGTCCCCACAGGTCGCCGTAAGGATTCACCTTCGGGAGCTTCTTCACGTAGTAAGCCTCGCCGGTGCGAACCTCGTTGATGATGCGCTCGTCCACGATATCACGTGTAGGCAGCATTGCTCCCACGTTGTCGAGCACGCGGTCAAAGGTCTGCTCTGACGGGATAATGGTCATGTGAGGCATCTCAAACGGCTCGTTTGAGCGCATGATAGCCAGCTCGTCGGCATTCAGGTCACCGTCCTTGTCGGCTGTCTGTATACCGCCTGCCCAGTTGTCCTTTGTTATTGCGTCGTAGCCTTCAACGATGTTTCCGGTGGCATACACACGTCCGAACTGCTTGAACGGGAAGAGCTTGTTGCTGCGGCTCTCCGACTTAACTATTCGCCAGCCCACGTTGCTGTTCTTCGGTGTGAGCGGTCCTGGCTTATAGTAGTTGTTGATGAAGTTGCTCATTGTAGAGAACTCGCCGCCGTCGGCAGTACGGTGCACCCAGTTGTAGATGATGTTGTTCACGAAGTTGAACACGCCGCCCCAGCCTATCGACGGGTTACGTCCGGTGTTGTCGGCCCAGAGGTTGCGCATGAAAGTAGAGTTCTCGCCGCCGATGGTGCTTCCGAAAGCGTGGTTATAAGTGTCGAGCGCCTTTGCAGAGATTGTGTTCTGGATTGTTACGTTCACTGTAGGAACCTTGCGCTTCGGCTTGCCGTCGCCCATGTCGAACATGTGACGGTAGAACGAGATGTTCTCGTCAAGTCCCCATTCGCATGAACAGTGGTCGATCATGATGTTGCCCACAGGGTTTCCTCCGAAAGAGTCCTCGCGGTTCCAAACGTGGGTGTTGCCGCGGCGGAAACGCATGTGACGGATTATCACGTCGTGGGTGTCAACCTGGAACGACTCTCCCGACACACACACACCGTCGCCGGGAGCGGTCTGTCCGGCAATAGTGATATAGGGAGCACGGACGATGATTGGGGTCTTAAGCATGATGACACCGCTCACATTGAACACGATGATGCGCGCGCCACCCTGCTCGCAAGCCCAGCGCAGCGAGCCAGGACCGTCGTCGTTAAGGTTGGTAACGGTGTAAACCTTACCTCCACGGCCGCCAAAAGTGTACATACCGCCACCCTCAGCGCCGGGAAATGCGGGAATCTTTGCCTGTTTCAGGTCGTAAGGACGTGAAGCCCACGGCACGTATGGACGACCTTCCATAGCCTCTTTCTTTACGATTGGAAATGCCACCGCCCATGCCGAGTCAGAATGCTCTGTCCATTCTTTGTTTTGTGCGGCGTACTTTGCCTTTGCCTCATCGGTAATCTGCGGATATTGCGCCATTGCGCTCGCAGCACTCAATGATACAGTTGCTAATAGAAATAGTTTTTTCATTTGTTTTTGTTTTTATGTTTCAGTTATAATCTTCGCCATTGATTTATAATGTAGACTGCAAAACTGGAAAAATGTACCAACACGAACACCACGTTTTAATATTTCTTAGTTTTTTCACAAAAGACAGGATACTACGCGCGCGCGAACATTAAATATATATATAGCATCACCTTTGCCATATTCACGCCAATCACCCGTTTTTGCTTTTGGCGGGTTCTAAAATCAGCTTTATCGTTGAACGAACACACATTCAGACTATATAATAACAAAAAGATGCAAAAATGGGCAAAAATATGTGTTTTTCACGATTGTGTTCGCACACATCATTGATTTACGTCAACAATAAGCCTTATTTTTAGAGAAAAAGTCTAAAATTATTTGGTAGTTGAAAAAATCGTCGTACCTTTGCAGTGTCAAAAGGAAATAACAATCCAAATGACACTGACTATAGGGATAGTCTAAAGGTAAAAAAGATTTGATTAGGATAATTCGATTAGTAGTTTTTAGGTTTTAAAGTTTAGTATTTAGGTTAGTTTTAAGTTATTCATTAGGTTAGTTTTTTAGGTAAAGATTGTTGTTTTGGATTTTCAAGAGAGAAAATGATTTTTAGAGACAACACATTTACGCGAGCAATCCGGGAGTGATCTTCGATTGCTCGCATTTTTTTATCCGTATGTTAACTGTACAAAAGCACCCAAAATCATATATTCAAATATAAAACAAAAAAATCCGGATGTTTCACAACATCCGGATTCCATGTTACAAAATATTTGAAAACATTGAGCTCTCTCAACCGTTCAAATATTTAATCTCACAATCTTATAAATTATAAACCAAATATATATTATTTTTTACCCTATGTCTATCACTAAACATTTAAATCAACTATCGTTGAATTAATTCCCGCCAATCCCAGCGCATCGGCTATTCTCACTTTCAACGCCAATTTCTCCTCAGCTGTCAATACCGGAATCTGGCAAATTGTTCTGTTCATCTTTTTTTTACACCATGTCATATACATCGTCATTATGTTTTTTCATTTTAATGACGCTGACAATACATGGTTGTACTATCTACACGGCAACAAATTTTCTGAGATTGGAAATGCTGCGGTGCATCAGGTTGCGCACCGACTGATAGTTTATACCCATAATATCACAAATATCATCATACTTCCGCTGCTCCATATAATAAAGGTGTATTATCTGCTGCTGGCGCGGCGAGAGTCGTGCGATGCTCTTCATCAAACTGCTGTGAATATTCTGTTCTTCCTCTATCGCCTCAAGGCTGACATTGTCTTCTTCGACTGCAGCATACCCCACCGATGAGGCATCATCCCCAACAATGCGCGAAGTTCTGCGATATTCATCATTGATACGGTTGCGCAAAGATATAATAAGGTATGACCCAATATTAGATATTCCGGCAAGCTCATCGCGCTTAGCGAAAAGTTTTACAAACACATCCTGTATGCAATCCTTGACAAGCTCACGATCTGGAGTGATTTTACATCCATACGCGAACAGATTGTCAACGTGTTTGTCGTAGATTTCTGAAAAATTTGTCATCGTTCTTAATTAGGTTGTTTGTTCGTATTTGCTGCAAAATTATCCAATAATATGGAAAAGCAATGGTAAAAAACGGTATTTCACTATGACTAACCGTTTTTTCCATATACTTTTCCATGAAAATCCCATCATTATGAGCATTTTTACTTCTTCTCAAGCCAAATCACCTGATTGCGCTTCGCTGTGGCAACGGTGTACTCGCCATCAATATTTATAGTCTTTTTGCCGCGGACAATCTCGCCGCTTGCCACATTGATGGTATTCACACGGTATTTGCCTTCCGTTATTTTTACACTGTATGGCTCATTGCCCATGGTATAAATTATTGCGCCATTGTCGCCGGAAATCATCTTATAGACATTGCCGCCGTCCGTCACATTGCGCATCTTGGCAGCCGCAGCGAGGAAACCTTCATCGCTCACAGGAATGTTTGGCAATGAGCCGCCCGCCATCATCACCGCCCAGCCGAATGCCGGATACTGCTGACCGAAATAGGTCACTGCCTTGTCGGGATATTTCACCGCATATTCCTTCACCGCACGGTAAACCTCATCAAAACCAGTCTTGCCAACCTTCCATTTGCGCATGTGCTGACGTGGAGCCAAGTTCTGTCCTGCTCCAGGTGCCCACAGCTCCTTGGTGTTGTAGTGCCAGTAGCGTATGTCGATAATGTCCACCACCTTATTATATATAGGGTCTTCGAGTATTGCGTCCTGCGCATCCTTGCAGCAGCTCAATGCTATCATTGGATGATTGCCCGTCTCGCTCTCCCACTCCTCCACGGTCTTCAGCCAGAACTGCGTGAAGTGTAGCGGACCGGTGTACTCGTCGCTTGTGAGCTGCACCACGTTATCTCTGTCCTTCAGCTGGTCGAGACACATACGGATATAGTTTCTGTGAAGCTTTTTCATCTGAGCATTATTGATGTCGTAGAACTGTTCAGCCACAAAAATACGTTTGTCGCCAGTAAACGGCACAGGCTCAGGGAAACAGCCGTCGGTCTGCCCAACGTTGTTCACCGGTCGCCAGGGGCAATCCACCCAATGTGCCCCAGCCTCAAGTATGTTATGCTGGAAATAATTCTCGTTGAACAGCAGCATTCCTTCTTTAGCACCCTTCTCGGCAAACTCGTTGAGCCGTGACCAATACCAGCGGTTGGGTTTCTCTATGTCGTAAAGGCTGAGTCCGTCCCACGCCTTTCCCTTGCCACTGCGGCTGAAAGGCTGGTCGTAGAATGGTGCCTCAACGTTGCCGTCGGCACGGCGCACACGCTCATGGTCAATGCGGCGCAAGTCATACCACAGTCCATAATGCTGGTCAAGAGCGGCATAACGGCGTTTCTTCAGATAAGTCACAGTAGAGTCAATCCTGTCTGTCCATATTCTGCCCTCACGTCCGGGCACAAAACGTGCTATAGCCGGCTTTGCCGTAACATTATCCAAGAAGTTGTCCTTCACTCTTCCGTTCCACCACGGAATGCTGTAGAGATTGCCCACCACCATTCTGCCGTTCATGGTTATCTTTCCGTCCGTCACGGCAAAGTCGTTGGCTGTATTCTTCGCTCTCACCTTTTTAGGAACTTTTATCTCATCGATGCTTCTCACACCTTTTTCAGAGACACTTGCAGTATAAGGCACAGAGTCAATCCACATCTCAAGGGTAAGGCGGGGCGTGGTGAGAGCCTTCCGTGCCATCTCCCTCGCAGCCTCCACCGTGGGGCTCGATGATGCGTTGGTGTTACGTGGCAGTATATATCCGCCGGGAGCATCAGCATTGCTGCCTTTCAAACGGTTCTCCAGCTGACTGTAGAACAGCGAGCGCGGATTCACGTGATTGTTGCTCTCAGTCCATTCGGCATTTCCTATGAGCGTGCCCCAGCAGCCGTTGGCACCAGAGCGGTTGTCGGCATCGGGCGAATAGCAGTAAAGCGTTGAGCCTGTACACTGCCACAGCATACTGTTGGCAGAGTTCCATCCTGTTCCAGTCTGAAACTGCTCTAAGTTGCCCAACCTGATATCATTGCCGTCAATGTCAACGATGTCAAACAGCAGTCCCGCCGCCCACGAGCCGATGCTGCCGCTGAATCCAAGACTCTCTATAGCCTCGCACTGCACAAAGGCGTTTGGACCTGCAGCACAGAAATCGGCAACAAAGTCATGTATTCCATTACGGCTCACACAGCGCTGTATCAGGTTCTGCTGTCCACGGGTGAGGAACGTGCTGCGGCGCCATCCGCCTATTTCCGACACAGGTTCCCTCGCCACACAGTCCTCAACAGTGATGCGGCTTGTCTCCTTCTGCAAGTTCACCGCCGAGCCGGCAAGATGTACAAAGCTGCAGCGGCGCACCCAGCAGTCGCGGGCATCATCCATCCATACTCCATCCCAGGCATGATCCTCGTCCTTTGGATTCCAGCCGTTCACCTCGCTCTCCACGGTGAGATTTTCCACACCGCAGTTTACAACCATGCCCGTGCGGTGGCTTGTAGTGACAAAAGCCCCGCCCCACTTGCTGTCAATGGTGGTGGTGATTGGGGCATCGAGTGTTATCCTGTTGCCGCTGATAGCGGTCACGGTGCGCTTCCAAGTTATGTCCACATCGCCTGGCTTCCAGCCTGTATAGTCGAGCCCTCCGCCAAAGTCGTCACACTTCAGAGAGGCTATCCATTCCCTGGTCGATGGGCGCACTATCTCAATGCTGCTGCCTACAGCCATGCCCTTAGTACTTGCCACAGTGAGCGAGGTGCCGCCAGCCATGACTTTATCGTCTGCCACAGTCGTGGTGTCGCCAACAACTTTCGCGCGCGTACCTATTATATATATAGTGGCTCCACGGTCCACCCCGTTCTTCTTTATTATGGTCTTGCCGGCACCTTGTCCGCGCAGCACCACTCCCGATGCGCCTATCCTCAGTGCCTTGCTTGTGTTATACACACCCTCGCCAAGCAGCACCGCGCCACGGAAACCCTGTCCGTCAGGCTTCAATGACGAAACATAGTCGATGGCACGCTGAATTTTTGCCCCGCAGTCACTGCTGCCGTCGTTGCCCACAAACACCACATTGGGCACATCGGGAATCTTGCACTCCGATGCCCGGTAGCCACAGGTAGAATAGTCCATGGGCACATACAATTCTTTTTTCTTTGCCGCATCTGCCGTGCCCGTCAGCAATGCGGTCATAAATAATGCAGTAAGTAGTTTTCTCATATTAGTTTGTTTTGATTCTATAAAAAATTACGTATAGTCAAGCAGTCCTTTTCCGTCGTCGTCAAGCTCTATGGCAAGAAGTATATTCCGCCTGTAACGTCAAAACGGTATGTCCCTCAGGCATACGTTTTTTGATTTGTTTATGCAAAGTAATCTGTCATTTTTACTCTATTGTCTGCAAAGAAAGTGCAAGCTGAATGCAATAGAACTCGTTCTAAATTGCTGAAGCGAAGCCTTTCTTCTGCAAAGTTACGAATAAGCGAGCACAAAACAAAATATAAAATAAAATTTTAATATTTTTTTTGTCGAGCGGGAGTAACTTCTACAAAGTTACAGAAAAAAAGAAAAATGAAGAATGAAGAAATCTCCCCAAAAATCTTTGATATGTCATATTAAATTATTACCTTTGTTGTCTGAAGGAAGAATCGGTCTGCCTAAGAGGTGAACTATTAACTACTACAGTCGTTAAGACTATTTTCTTGCGAACTTTTTCAAAAGTACAATTGGACGAAATAGAAAGCTGGAATACATTAAAAATGATTACTTTTGCAAAAAATTTATGTTTTATGGAATATAGACAATTAGGAGGCTCAGGCCTGATGGTATCCGCGATGTCGCTGGGCACCATGACTTTTGGAGGTAAAAACAAGTTTGCCGAAGTCGGCACAGTAGGAGTGGAAGAGGCCCGCGAGATAATAAATCTCGCACTTGACAATGGCGTAAATCTCATTGATACCGCAAACATCTATTCAGATGGCGTATCGGAAGAAATCGTGGGACAGGTGCTTGGCGGTCATCGTCCCAACGATGTGCTGATATCCACCAAGGCGCGTATGCCGGTGGCTGACGGTGTTAACAATGAGGGATTCTCGCGCCTGCACATAATCCGTGAATGCGAGAAAAGTCTCAAAAGACTAAAGACAGACCATATTGACATATATTATATTCATCAATGGGACGGAGTGACCCCGGTTGAAGAACTCATAGAAACTCTTGACACTCTGATAAAACAAGGCAAAATAAGATATGCCGGATGCTCTAACTTTGCCGGATGGCAAATCATGAAATGCCTTATGGCTTCCGACCGCCATAACTACCAACGGTTCGTCACCCAGCAGATTCACTATACGCTCCAGGCACGTGAGGCGGAATATGAACTGTTGCCAATCGGAGTAGACCAAAAACTGGGAGCCTTGATATGGAGTCCTCTTGCCGGCGGTCTTCTCTCCGGCAAATATGACCGTGACAATATGCAGAACGTGGAAGGCCGTTTTGCCAATGGATGGAATGAGCCTCCCGTAGAGGATTTTGACAGGTTATGGAGCATCGTTGATGTCCTTAAGAATATTGCATCACAAAAAGGTGTTTCAGTGGCTCAACTTTCTCTTGCATGGACGCTGTCGCGCCAAGGTGTAACTTCCATAGTGGCAGGAGCAAGAAACGTGGCTCAACTACAGGACACTTTGAAAGCAATCGACATCAGGCTGACTGCAGAAGAAGCCGAAAGGCTGAATGAAGTGAGCCGTCCGACTCTGCTTTATCCATATTGGCACCAGGCGCGTTTCATTCGCAGCCGTATGGGTGTTGCCGACCATGTATTGTTAGACTCATATTAATCAACAGTAATGAAAAAAATCAGATTATCGTTATTCTCAATTGCATTCGGCGTATCCGCCTTTTCTCAAGGGCTTTCATTGATGCCGAATCAGCCCATTGGCGAGGGGAAAGGGATTTTCCCGGGGCGTGTGGTATGGGCAATGGATTCAGAGGTATCTAAATGGGACGGTAGCACCGGCAGATGGTGGGATGATGGCAATATCGACCAGGATATTCTTGAAAACATGTATGATAAATCGATCTGTACCCTCGTCGGCGCCGACCATGTGAAAGAGGCATGGGAAAAAATTTTCAAGTACCATAACAAGACTAATGGCAGGGGGAACCACAGCTACAAACAAGGCGAGACCATCGCAGTGAAAATAAATCTCAATAATACCTTCGGGACTGATGACATAGACAATGACATAGACCAGTCGCCACAGGCTACAATCGCCCTTTTGCGTCAGCTCACAGAAAAGGTTGGAGTGCCGGAAAATTGCATCGTCATATACGATGCCACTATAGGCTGGAAGCCACGCGCGATTCCCGACAGAATATACCGACCTGTGCATCGCCTTTTCCCCAGGGTGCGATGGATGAGCGCGGAAGGATCGGAGGGTGTCGAGGCGGCAGACTGGGTGGAGAATGCCATATCATACACCGACTCAACTGTTACATTAGGGACGGTTCTGCCTCGTGCCGTGGTAGAAGCCGACTACCTCGTCAACGCAGCACTCCTTAAAGGACATGAGATTACGGGGGTGACGCTATGCGCCAAGAATCATTTCGGTTCCATTCCATTTCCTGCAAAGATGCACGGCTCAACCACTGTCAGCCAGATGAAAGGCAAAGAAGGTAATTATAGTGCGTATGTCGACCTTATGGGCTCTCCCAACCTCGGCAAGAAGACGCTCCTCTATATCGTAGACGGTCTCTACGGGATGCAGACCAATGTAGGAGCACCGAAACCTGACCGCGACAAATGGAAAACTCTCGGCAACCGATGGAGTTCAAGCCTCTTTATGTCACTCGATCCTGTCGCAATAGAGTGCGTGTGCCTCGATTTCCTGTATGCCGAATTCGGCAACGAACTCGGATTCAGCGGTGCACCTCAATTCCCTAAAGGGTCAAGCCAAAACTGCGACAATTACCTAAAAGAAGCTGCAAAAGGTAAGAATGACCGGTTAGGCGACTATCGCCCTAATGGAGTGAAAACCGGCAGTCTCGGTGTCTTCGAGCACTGGAATAACTCCCATGACAGACAATACAGCCGAAATCTCGGAAAGAAAATAGGAATCGAATTATATCAAGTGAAATAAATATTTATATTATGATGAAAAAACTGTTAACTGCCCTATTCATCTTGTGTGCATTGGGAACGTCCGCCCAAACCCGGCATAAAGGGTTCCGTGAAAATATTCCGTTGGATTCCATTGTACTCAGCGACCCGGCAATCTTGCCCGACGAAGTTACCCATACATATTATATGACCGGTACTGGCGGTCTGATGTGGAAAAGCAAGGATCTGCGACTTTGGTCCGGTCCGTACGATGTAGCACAGCCTGACCCCAAATCATGGATGGGCTCCCATCCGGCAATATGGGCGGCCGAACTTCACAAGTATAACGGCAAATACTATTATTTTGCAACATTTACCAACCGCGACGTTATCATAGACACAGTGCGCGGAAACAATATTGAGCGCCGTGCCAGTCATGTACTCGTCAGCAATACGCCTGACGGACCGTACAAGCCGATGCAGGACTCTGTTTATCTTCCAGCCGACAAACCTACGCTTGACGGCACTTTTGCGGTAGACAAGGACGGAAAGCCGTACATGGTTTATTGCTATGAGTGGTTGCAGAACTGGGACGGCACAATAGAGAAAATCCAATTGAAGCCGGATCTCAGCGGCACAATCGGAGAAGGGAAAGTGTTGTTCCGAGCCAGTGACTCACCATGGAGCCGTGAAAAGGAGGACGACAAGATACGCCCAAATAAAGTTACAGACGGTCCCTGGATTTTCCGTACTGGAACCGGCAGACTGGGGATGTTATGGACAAGTTGGATATACGATGTATATACTCAGGGGGTCGCATATTCGCAGTCGGGTACTCTCGATGGCCCCTGGTTACAGGAAATGGAGCCAATTACTCCTCCTAATTATGGTCACGGGATGCTATTCAAGACATTCGGCGGCGACTGGCTGATGTCGGTTCACAGCCATGAGGTGGTCAATGGAAAATATCACAGAGTCCCGACCCTTTTCCATGTCGACATCTCTGGCGACAAACTTATATTAGGCGAAAAGGTATTGTAACGGCTATAAACGGAAACATAGAAGACAGAATCATACTGCCACGCCAAGGCGTGATTCTGTTGAAAATGGAACTTAGATAATTAATATACTTGATTCCCAATATCTTTTGGAATTAAAATTAGGAGTGATATGGCAAATCTCGGAAAAGAAATACATCAGAATTATCTTGACACGTTTTATCGCTGCATAACGGAGTCGAAAATGATATGCCACGATATGGTGGAAGAACATAAGCTCGTCTACATCATGTCGGGCAGACTTACCCTACGGTCCGGCAACCGCAAAGTGGATGTAAGGAATGGACAGGCAGTCTTCGTAAGGCGCAACCATCTTGTGAAGGAATATAAACAGCCCGGCGAGAACGGAGAGCCTTTCAAAGGATTGTTCTTCCACCTCAATGTTTCCGACCTCAGGGATATGGAAGACCTGATAGAGATACCTCTTGTCGAAGTTGATGAATCATTGAAACGTGAACTTGCCATTCCCCTTTCACCACATCCTTTCCTCAAAGGGCTATTCCTGTCACTCGACCAGTATTTCTCATTCGACTCTCCGATTCCTACATCGCTGATAAAGTCAAAAGTACAGGAGACAGTCATTGTGCTCCTGCAACTTTTGCCAGAACTTGCTCCTCTGCTGTTCGATTTCTCCAAGCAATGGAAATCTGACTTACGCACCTTTATGGAAAAGAACTTCCTTAGCGATATGAACGTGGAACAGTTCGCGCACTTTACTGGGAGAAGCCTTACTGGATTCAAAAGAGAGTTTTTTGAAATTTTCAATCAGACACCGCATCAATGGATTGTTGAAAAACGTCTTGAATATGCGAAGAAAATTATTGAAAGCAGAAAATGTCCTCTCTCCGAAGTCTATCTCAAGGCAGGATTCAAGAATCCCAACCATTTCACAACATGTTTTAAGAAACGGTACGGAATCACTCCATCTGAAGTTTTTATAAAATAAAATGCACTTTAATTTGTTTTCATGTTACTGTTGTCCACTAAAAACGATCAATTTAGTCTTAATTTTATTTAGTGGACACTTATGATTTTCATAAAGGTCCCAACGTCACACCCCAATACCCCCGAAACGCCGATAAACACAGGGATTACGCGGGGTGTGACCTGGGCATAGAGGTGGCACCCTACGTGGCACCCCAGGTCACACCCCCAGCCTTTCGTCTCACTTGATATATACAATTTAACGTGTGATTTTACTTGCGGTTTATTTTTTACCATCACTAAAGACTGAAGAAAAGCAAATTTAGCGGGAATAATTTTATAAATATAAGTTTTATTTATATAACTAAAAGT
>JAUNSB010000008.1:0-70845 GCA_030539375.1 Prevotella sp. | reverse complement strand
ATATTTACAATTCTATTTCCTACATTTAGGATTCTGTTTCGATGTGTTCTGCGATAAAATGTGTAGTGTGGTTCTTTATATTTTTTTACAGTGCAGGATACATCCCTTATGTTAAATAATATGATAATGTGTGCAAAAAATGCGGCATTTTGGAAAAAATAGTGTAACTTTGCGGTTGAATAAGGCAATATATGGTAAAACTAAATTAAAACATAATCTTTTTAGAAATATGGAAAGAACATGGAGATGGTTTGGCAAGAACGACAAGATAACACTTGCCATGCTGCGTGAGATAGGTGTGGAGGGCATTGTCACTGCTCTGCACGATGTGCCATTGGGCGAGGTGTGGACACGTGAGAAGATCCGTGACCTGCGTGAGTATATCGAGAGTTACGGAATGCGTTGGAGCGTGGTTGAGTCGCTGCCGGTGGTGGAGACAATCAAATATGGCGGTCCTGACCGTGACCGTCAGATTGAGGTATATAAGGAGAGCCTGCGCAATCTGTCGGCTGAGGGCATACACACCATTTGCTACAACTTTATGCCAGTGCTCGACTGGGCACGCACCGACTTGATGCACGCCAATCCCAACGGTTCTACAAACCTCTATTTCAACTATGCCGAGTTTGCATACTTCGACATATATATATTGAAGCGCGAGGGAGCACGTGAGGAGTGGGCTGCATTCCGTTTCCCTGACGGGGTGGGCGAAGGCCGTGACGTTTTGGCTGAATGCGACGAGCTGGCAAAGACCATGACCCCGGAGAAAGACCACCAATTGGTGGAGAACATTGTAATCAAGACCCAGGGCTTTGTAAGCGGCAATTTCAGTGAGAATGACGAGGCGCCGGTTCAGAAATTCCGCGAGTTCCTTGATTTATATAAGGGTATAGACAAAAAACAGCTGCGTGAGAACATGAAGTACTTCCTTGAGGCAATCATGCCTGTTTGCGAGGAGTGTGACATGAACATGTGCGTGCATCCCGATGACCCGCCAATTGAGATTCTCGGACTGCCGCGCATTGTGCGTACAGAGGAAGACATACAGTGGTTCCTTGATGCTGTGCCCAACAAGCACAACGGCTTGACATTCTGCGCAGGGTCGCTGTCGGCAGGTGCCTATAACGATGTGGTGGAGATGGCACGCAAGTTTGCCCCGCGTACTCATTTCGTTCATCTGCGCTCTTGCCACATTTTCCCCAACGGCGACTTTACGGAGGCAAGCCATCTTGGCGGACGTGCCGACCTGGTGGAGCTGGCGAGAATATTCGAGAAAGAGAATCCGCAGCTGCCGATGCGTGTTGACCATGGGATGACTTTCACCGACAAGCCTGGCGGCATTATGGATGAGTCGAGCCACGGTCATAATGCCGGATATACGTTCCTCGGAAGAATGTTCGCAATGGGACAGGTGCAGGGAATACTTGCCACTGTGGACAGGGAGCTTGGCATTGAGTATAAGCAGCCGGGATTCTTTGAGTAATTACGAATTTTGAATTACGAATTGTCGGCTAAAGTCGATTAAGAAACAACGTTCGACGAAGTCAATTTTGAATTATAAATATAGGATTATGAATAAATTGTTTGACATACGTGATTACGTGGTTGTAATCACAGGCGGAACAGGCGTTTTGGGCCGTTCCATAGCAAAGTATCTGGCGCTTGAGGGTGCCAAAGTTGTGATTCTTGGTCGTAAGGCAGAAGTAGGCGAGAAGATAGCCGCCGACATCTGTGCTGAGGGAGGTGTCTGTGAGTTTATGCAGACTGACGTGATGAATCAGGAAGTGGTGCAGAAGAACTGCGATGACATTATTGCAAAATACGGCAAGATAGACACCCTGCTCAATGCCGCAGGCGGAAACATGGCAGGCGCAGTGATTGCTCCCGACCAGACTTTCTTCGACCTGAAGACAGAGGAGTTCCAGAAGGTGCTTAACCTCAACCTCACCGGTACGGTGATTCCTACTCAGGTGTTTCTCAAGCCAATGGCTGAGGCAGGCAAGGGCTCAATCATCAACTTCTCGTCGATGGCTGCCTTCCGTCCCATGACCCGTGTGTGCGGATATGCCGCCGCAAAGGCAGGTATCAGCAACTTCACCGCCTTTATGGCTACTGAGTGTGCCAAGAAGTTTGGCGAGGGTATCCGTGTTAATGCCATTGCTCCTGGCTTCTTCATCACCGAGCAGAACCGCGCGCTGCTCACCAATCCTGACGGCACATATACCCAGCGTGGACAGGACGTGATACGTCAGACACCTTTCGGCCGTATGGGCGATCCCGATGAGCTGTGTGGCACCATCCACTATCTCATGAGCGATGCCGCCAAGTTTGTCACTGGCACAGTGGCAGTTGTCGACGGCGGTTTCAACGCCTTTGCAATGTAATAAATGATATTGTATTATATGGCAGCGGCATGGCGTAAAATGGTCATGCCGCTGTATTTTGTCACATTTTCGCAATGAACAAAACAATACTTTCGCTGATATTATCAATGCTTCCACTGTTTGTCTTTGCCCAAGTTGTGGACGAGGACGAGCCGCTTGCCGTTTACACCGTCAATGAGGATTCGGTGTCTGTAGACTCGCTTATGGGCGACACCATTGTAGGCAGTGCGGAGATGGCATGGCCGGAGAATGTGGTGGCGAGGATAGACAAGCTGTTGGAACACAAAATGTTTGAGACATCGCAAGTGGGAATGATGGTCTACGACCTTACTGCCGACAGTGTGATATACTGCAAGAATGAGCGGCAGCTGATGCGCCCAGCCAGCACAATGAAGAACATCACTGCGATAGCGGCGATAGAGAAACTTGGCGGTTCTTATCAGTTTAACACCTCTTTATATTATAGGGGCGGCATAACCGGCAATGTGTTTGATGGCGACCTTTACTGTGTGGGCGGCATGGACCCGAGTTTCGGCAGCGACGACATGCGTGCCTTTGTGGAGAGCGTGGTACAGTTGGGTGCCGACACCATAAGGGGGAGGATTGTTGCCGACTTGAGCTTTAAGGATGCCGACCGTCTGGGCGAAGGCTGGTGCTGGGACGATGACAACCCGGTGCTCACTCCGCTGCTTGTGTCGAGGAAGGATGTGTTTGTTGAGCGTTTTGTTGAGCTGCTGCGCAACAGCGGCGTGGTGGTTGAGGCAGAGGTGACTGAAGGCAGTCTGCCCAATGGTGCAAGCATTATCTGCACCCGTTCGCACAGTCTTGACCAGATACTTATGAAGATGATGAAAGACAGCAACAACCTGTATGCCGAGGCAATGTTTTATCAGTTGGCGGCGTTTGGCGGCAATCGTCCTGCCACAGCCAGCTATGCACGTCAGCACATAGCGAGACTAATAAAAAAAATAGGACTTATCCCTTCGCGCTATAAGGTTGCCGACGGTTCGGGACTATCATTATATAATTATGTATCGCCTGAGCTGCAGGTGGCGCTGTTGCGCTATGCCTACAACAACAGCACCATTTTCAACCATCTGTATGAGGCTATGCCGATAGCCGGTGAGGACGGCACTCTTAAGAAACGTATGCGCGGTACTTTTGCAGCCGGCAATGTGAGGGCGAAGACAGGAACACTTACTGGTATCTCATCGCTTGCCGGATATTGTACAGCTGCCAACGGACACCTGCTGTGCTTCTGCATAATAAATCAGGGAGTGATGCACAACAACAACGGCAGAAATTTTCAGGACAGAGTGTGTGTGGCGCTGTGCAAACCGTGATTAATTACGAATTTTGAATTATGAATTACGAATTGTTCTCGCTTCGCTGCGATGAAGAATTATTGAATTATGAATTGGGAGGTAAGAAATTTGAAGTTGAGAATTGGGAGGTAAGAATGTTAGCTAAATAAGTTGTGCATACGTAGTTGACTTAATCGAACTCCATCCATTTCATGCCTCCCAATTCATAATTCAATAATTCATAATCGGCTTTAGCCGACAATTCGTAATTCAAAACTCGTAATTCGTAATTTAAAAACTGTTAATACCTGATAAAATGCTAAAAAAAACAGCAGAATAAAAGCTGTTTTTTAATTGCAATATTAAACAAATAATATAAAAATGTGTCATAAAGGATAGTTTGGTTTTTGAAAATAGAAAATAATAAAGATAAACAACAAGTAAATGAAACGTATTGTACTTGCAATGATTATGGTTATGGTGGCAATGGGCATCAGTGCGCAGCGCACCATAAGCGGAAAAATCACGGATGACAACAGTGGCGAGGAAATGATAGGAGCCACAGTGAAGCTGCTGAAAAAAGACAGCACACAGGTAAAGGGAGTGACCACCGACATGAACGGTAACTTTAAGCTTACCGCTCCTGCCAACGGACAGTATGTGCTGAAGGTGAGCAGTGTGGGATATAAGACGCTGACGAAAAGCGTGACAGTGAAAAACGGTGCCAACGTTACGCTTGGCTCAATGGGACTTACGCCTGACGCCATCATGCTGAAAGGCGTGGTGGCAACGGGGCAGGCAAAGAAGGTGACAGTGAAGGAAGACACCTTTATGTATAATGCCTCGGCCTATAGGACTCCGGAGGGAAGCGTGGTGGAGGAACTTGTGAAGCGTCTGCCGGGAGCTCAGGTGAGCGATGACGGAACCATAACCATGAACGGCAAGACGGTGAAGAAGATACTTGTTGACGGCAAGGAGTTTATGGTGGGCGATACCAAGACCGCGCTGAAAAACCTGCCTACATCAATCATTGAGAAAGTGAAAAGCTACGACCAGAAGAGTGACCTTGCACGAGTGAGCGGCATTGATGACGGCGAGGAAGAGACCGTGCTCGACTTCGGAATAAAGAAGGGAATGAACAAGGGCTTTTTCGGAAATGCCGACCTCGCTGCCGGAACAAGCGACCGATACGCATCGAGAGCCATGGCTGCAACTTTCAACGATAAGCTGAAGGTGATGGGCTTCGGCAGTGCAAACAATGTGAATGACATGGGCTTCCCTGGTGGCGGCGGACGTTGGGGCGGCCGCAGCAACGGACTCAATGCCAGCAAGATGCTTGGAGTGAACGTGAACTATGAGAAGAAGGACAAGTTGATTCTCAATGGTAGCGTGCGCTGGAACCACAGCGACGGCGATGTGTTCTCAAGAACATCCACTGAGAACTTTATCAGCACCACCGGCTCGTTCTCTAACAGAACAGGACAGAACTTTAGCCGCAGCAACTCGTGGAACGGACAGATGCGCCTGGAGTGGATGCCTGACACAATGACGAACATCCTGTTCCGTCCGTCATTCAGCATTTCCACTTCCGACGGGCTGAATACCAGCCGCAGTGCCACATTTAATGACGACCCGTATAAATATGTGTCGGACCCGCTTAACGACATTGATGACATTGACAAGGAAAACAAGGTGAACCTCACCAACAACCGCAGTCTGTCGTACAGCGACTCCAAGAACTTTGGCGCAATGCTTCAGTTCAACCGCCGTCTGAACAACATGGGGCGTAATCTTACTCTGAGAGTTAACGCACAATACACGGAGAGAGGCTCCAACAGTCTGACTAACAATGATGCCACGCTTTTCCAGAAGGTCATGCTCGACCCGATTACGGGGCTGCCAATTCTTGACCCCGTCACAGGTCTGCCCATGGACTCAACCTATCAGACTAACCGCTATAACGTGACTCCGAGCAAGAACTACAACTATCGTGCAAGAGTGACCTACAGTGAGCCGATAATGAAAGCCACTTTCCTGCAGTTCTCGTATCAGTTCCAGTATAAGTACACTAAGAGCGACCGCTCAACTTACGACTTCAGCAATGAGATGCTCTTTGATGGCATGACACCGAGATACCGCGGTTGGGATGACTATCTCAATAAACTGCCTAACCCGATAGAGAGCTATCTTGACGAGAACCTCAGCAAGTTCTCGCAGTATAAGAACTATATACACGACATGGAACTCCAGTTGCGTATTATCCGCAAGGCATACAACTTAAATGTTGGTGTGAAGTTCCAGCCGCAGACCACCGACTTTAAATACAAATATCAGGGAGTGGACACCGTGGTGAAGCGCAATGTGTTCAACGTTACGCCTACCGCCGATTTCCGCTGGAAGTTCAGTAAGGTGAGCCAGCTGCGTTTCAACTATAACGGCACCACTTCGCAGCCGTCGATGACCGACCTGCTTGAGGTTTACGATGACAGCAATCCTCTGGATATAACTACCGGTAACAGCGGACTGAAACCATCGTTCACACAGAATTTCCGCCTGTTCTACAACAACTATTTCCAGAAGCGCCAGCAGGCTGTCATGGCACACGTCGATTTCTCGACAACGCGAAACAGCATAAGCAACTGCGTAACCTATGACCCAGTGACCGGTGGAAGTTTCTCGCGCCCCGAGAACATCAACGGCAACTGGAAAGTTAGCGGTGCGTTTATGTTCAACACATCAATCGACACAACGGGCTATTTCAATGTGAATACGTTCACAAACCTGCGCTACAGCCACGATGTTGGTTTCATCAACCTGAACAAGAGCGCAGTGGCAGACAAGAATGTCACACAGTCGTCGACGATAGGCGAGCGCCTGGCTGCAAGCTACCGCAACAGTTGGCTGGAGTTTGAACTTAACGGTTCGCTCAACTACACACATTCCACCAATGAGCTGAAGGCGCAGAGCAATCTCGACACATGGGAATTCTCTTACGGAGCCTCAGCCAATGTGCAGATGCCGTGGGACATGATGCTCGCCACGAATATCGACATGAACTCCCGCCGAGGATATTCTGACGCTTCGATGAACACCAACGAGTTGATATGGAACGCACAGCTGAGCCAGTCGCTGCTCAAAGGCAATGCGCTCACACTCAGTCTGCAGTTCTACGACATATTGAAGCAGAAGAGTAACTTCAGCCGCATGATTGACGCATACCGTCGTACTGATACCGAATACAACTCGGTGAACTCTTACGCCATGCTGCATGTCATCTATCGTCTGAATCTCTTCGGAGGCAAGCAGGCACGTATGGAAAACCGCGGCGGACGCGGTCGCGGTGAGCGCATGGGACCTCCGGGAGGCTTCGGCGGCAGAAGGGGCTTTGGCGGCGGAGGCTTCGGCCGTCCGGGACGATTCTAATCCCACATATTACCCAAAATAAATTATGAAAAAGTATGTTAGGATGCTGAAGCAAGTATCTTAACATACTTTGTTTTTTATCCTAAGATATATTTCTGTTATGGCATAAAGATAAAAAAATATAAAAAATGTTCTTTATATATTGTTCTGCTCTCACTTATTCGTAACTTTGCATTTCAAAAATGAATAATACAGTTATGAACAGAACCAAAAATATTCTTTTCGCATTTGTCAGGGTCAAGTGGCTGAAATATGTGACAGTGACCGTGCTTGCTGGTTTCTACGTGGGATATGCGGGTGAGAACAGTTTTTATAATCATCTGAGAAACCGTGCAGAGATAAAAGCCCTTGAGGCGGAGATAGCAGAACAGATGGCACGGTATGAGCACGATGCCAACATACTGAAGCAGATGGACTGTGACCCTCGTGCCGTAGAGAAGATTGCCCGCGAGCGTTACTTCATGAAGCATGAAGATGAGGATATTTTTGTACTCAATACTGATTTGGAAAGCGTGCAGAACAAAAATGATGAGACAGTTGAATAAATTAGAGAACGCAATCTTTATTGCGGGTGCAGTGATGATGGTGGCAGGCAGCGGTATGAATATTGTGAGGCTCGGGGCGGCACCATATATATATAGTATAGGTGCGGTGGCATACGCAGCCATGCAGATGCGTCAGAGCTACGACGGTCCGAACATCACCGTGCGCCGTCTGCGCCGTATCATGATTCTGAGCGATGTTTTGCTGCTGTTCACCGGAGTGATGATGTTTGCCGACCGCAGTTATGACTTCATGAGACTGGACCTGCTGGTGTGGCTTCAGTATGTCCACAACAACTGGGTTGTGACGCTGCTTATAGCTGCCCTCATACAGCTGTATACAATCTACAGAATAAGCGCAGAAATGGAACGAGACATAAAAAAAATGTAAAATATCACTCTTTTTTGCTAAATTGCATAAATTTATTTTCGTACTTCAAGATAACGTTGTAAATTTGTGAAAAATTTCTGAATCAAATGAATAAAATACTATACTCAATAGCTGTTGTGGCACTGTTTGCATCGTGTGCAAAATCATATAAAATAGAGGGCGCGTCGTCGGTGGCTTCACTTGACGGCTCAAAGTTGTTTCTTGCCGCAGTAAAGGACGGCGAGGCAAAGCACATCGATTCCTGTGAGGTGGTGCACGGTGAGTTTCAGTTCAACGGAGTGCTCGACACCGTGAAGATGGCGATGCTTGTGATGGACGGGCTGCAGATGCCGCTTGTGCTTGAGGAAGGTCCTATCAAGATAAGCATCGACAATGCTTCGCAGCGTGTCAGCGGCACGCCGCTCAACGAGACACTTTATGGATTCCTCGACAAGCAGAAGCAGCTGCAGAGTCAGGTCAACGAGCTGAGCCACAAGCACAGCCAGATGCTGCTTGACGGCATCGACGAGCAGACCATCATGCAGCAGCTGAACAGTGAGGCTGACAAGATTTCCAAGGAAGAGGATAAGCTCATCACCGATTTTATCACCGAAAACTTCGACAATGCCCTCGGTCCTGGTGTGTTTATGATGGTGACAAGCGGTTTCCGCTATCCTGTGCTCACTCCTCAGCTGGAGTTTATCCTCAGCAAGGCAACTGATGCTTTCAAGAACGATCCGTATGTGAGTGAATATTGCAAGGCGGCTCGTGAGATTGAGGCGCAGCAGCAGGGACTGCTTGACGTTCCTCAGGCTCCAACGGCTCCAGCTAAGACAACACCTGCCGATACTGCTGCTGTGGCTGCTCCAGCCCAGACACCGTCGCCAATGATTGGAGTGCCTCAGGGGCAGGCGGACAATTCTGAGAAAAAATAAATGAGAACATTAATACAGAATGCCTTCATCGTGAATGAAGGCAAGGTGATGAAGGGGACCGTCCTTGTGGATGGCGACCGCATCATGGAAGTTTCCTTTGACAGCGATTTGTCGGCGGCTTGCCGCCGCAACGATGAGATACCCGTAGAGTTGATTGACGCTACGGGTTGTTTCGTATTGCCTGGCGTCATCGACGACCACGTGCATTTCCGCGAGCCCGGGCTTACTGCCAAGGCAGATATCGGCAGCGAGAGCGCCGCGGCGGCTGCAGGCGGAGTGACGAGCTATTTCGACATGCCCAACTGTGTGCCGCAGACCACATCGCCCGAGGCTTTGGATGAGAAGTTTGCCCTGGCACGCCGGAAGAGCCATGTGAATTATTCGTTCTTCTTTGGCGCCACCAATGACAACGCGGAGCTGTTTGGCAGGCTCGACACCAGCCGCATTCCGGGCATAAAGCTGTTTATGGGCTCCAGCACGGGCAACATGCTGGTGGACAAGGAGCAGTCGCTCAACACGATATTCAAGACGGTGGCTGAGATGGGCGTGCCCGTGATGGCGCACTGCGAGGACACGGCAATAATCAATGCCAACATGGCGAGGGCAAAAGCCTGCTGTGGCGACGACCCCGATGTGTCGATGCACAGCAAGATACGTAGCGCTGAGGCTTGCATTGAGAGTACGCGCCTTGCCGTGAGCCTTGCCCAGAGGCACAATGCCCGTCTGCATGTGGCACATCTGTCAACCGCTGAGGAAGTGGAGCTGATACGGCAGGCAAATGCCGGAGTGACAAATCTGACAGACAAGAGGATAACCGCCGAGGCGGTGTCGGGACATTTGCTGTTTACTGCCAGTGACCATGCCGCGCTCGGGGCAAGAATAAAGATAAACCCAGCCATCAAGACCGCTGCCGACCGCGATGCCCTGCGCCGCGCCGTTGCCGACGGAACTGTGGACATAATCGCCACCGACCACGCGCCGCATCTGCTGAGCGAGAAACAGGGAGGCTGCTGCCGCGCCGCGTCGGGAATGCCGATGGTGCAGTTCTCGCTTGTGGCAATGCTCGGGCTTGTCGACGAGGGCGTGCTTACGCTGGAGCGCCTCGTTCAGCTGATGTGCCACAACCCGGCTGTGCTGTTCGGCATACGCGACCGTGGCTTCATACGCCGGGGCTATAAGGCAGACCTCGTGATAGTAAGACCGTCGTCGCCGTGGACTGTCGATGCTGCCTGCATAAAGAGCAAGTGCGGGTGGAGTCCCGTTGAAGGAAAAACGTTTTCGTGGCGCGTGGAGCGCACCATCTGCAACGGACACACGGTGTTTGCCGACGGCAAGGTGGATATGGAATACGTCGGCGAGGAATTAGAGTTCAGGTAAAACGCTTCCGGATTATACAAAACTACATTAAAAACAAACTATCCTATATATATAATAAGGTGTAGCCAATATATAACAAGGTATGACTAATATATAATAAGGTGTAAATCAAAAAAACAGACATGCTGATAAGAGTAGTTATATTCTCACTGATAATTCTTGTGCTGGTGGGCATGGTGTTCTTTGTCTGCTGGCTGATAGGCTGGTGTGCCATGCACTTGTTTCACACCCAGCGCAACTACGGCGTTTGGGCTGGCGGTGCTGTGGTGCTGTTTGCCGTTTACATTATAATCTACGGTTGCACCATAGGATTCGGCAAGCTTGATGTCCGCCGGATCACCTTTGCCTCTGCCGAATTGCCGAAGGAGTTCGACGGATACAGGATTGTGCATTTCTCCGATGCCCATCTCGGCACCTACGGACTGTCGCGCCAGCATCTTCTTGCCCGCAATGTAGACTCAATCAACGCGCTTCGTCCCGACCTCATTGTGTTTACGGGCGATATTCAGAACCTGGAGCCATCGGAGATACTGCCGCAGATGCAGATTCTCAGCCGTCTGAAGGCTAAGGACGGAGTTATTTCCTGTCTCGGCAACCACGACTATCCCATCTACGTGCGCGATGCCTCGCCCCGGCAGAAGGCAGCCAACCTGCGTGAGACCATCGGTCTGCAGAGGCAGATGGGGTGGACGGTGCTGCTCAACGAAAATGTCAGGATTACGCGCGACTCCGGCAATTCCGGCGGTTCTGCGGCTGAAAAGCCTTCGATAGTCGTTGCCGGCATGGAGAACGACGGCGACGGCAGGCGTTTCCCCAGAATGGGCGACATTGCCAAGACGCTCCGCGGGGTAAGCGACACAGACTTTGTGGTGATGCTCCAGCACGACCCGACACATTGGCGCGACAAGATACTGAAAGAAAGCCACGTGCAGCTGACCCTCAGCGGGCATACCCATGCCTCGCAGTTTATGCTGCTGGGCTGGTCGCCTGTGCAGTACTTCTACGACGACTGGGCGGGAGTGACCAACATCGGCGGGCGCGCCATCAACGTGAGCACGGGCATGGGCGGTTTCATCCCGTTCCGTTTCGGAGTTCCCGGCGAGATTTGCCTTATAACGCTTAAAAGTGAAACTAAATAAAGACTATTATGAAATATTTGTATCGTATATATCAGTTGCTGATAGCCCTTCCGGTGCTTATCCTGGTCACCATCGTCACAGCCATAGAAGTTGGCGTGGGAATGACCTTGGGCAACGGGCATTTCTGGAGTTATTACCCCGGCCGCTGGTGGGCGAAGATTATCACCCGCGCCTTCCTGCTGCCCGTGACCGTGGAGGGGCGCGAGAATCTTGAGAAGAACACGCCCTACGTGTTTGTGGCAAACCATCAGGGAGCCTTCGACATCTTCCTCATCTACGGCTTCCTCGGGCGCAACTTCAAGTGGATGATGAAGTGGCAGCTGGGCAAGGTGCCCTTCGTGGGCTATGCCTGCCGCAAGAGCCACCAGATATTCGTGGACAAGCGCGGTCCGAGCCGCGTGCGCGCCACCTACGACGCGGCGCGCCGTGTGCTTTCCGAGGGCGGCTACAGCGTGGTGGTGTTTCCCGAGGGAGCGCGCACGTTTACGGGCCACATGGGCAAGTTCAACAAGGGCGCGTTTGCCCTTGCCGACGAATTGCAGCTGCCGGTGGTGCCGCTGACCATCAACGGCTCGTTTGACATCATGCCGCGCACGCGCGACTGGCATTTCGCCAACTGGCATCCGCTGCGGCTCACCATCCACCAGCCCATCTATCCCGTGGGCGAGGGCTCACAGAACGTGCATGCCACCATGCGCCAGGCTTACGACTCGGTGATGAGCTCGCTGGACGACAAGTATCAGGGATATGTTGAGAATCCCGACCAGTAGTTTCTCGTGAACTTTTGTAGTTTCTCCCCATGCTCTTGCGTCATGTGTGGGCAGGGCTTGAAAAAAATTAACGTAAAGATAACGTGGCAAAGTGCCGGGAGCTGAAAAAAACTTTGTAACTTTGCACCCGGTAAGAGAAATATGGGGGAGAGTAAGTTAGGCACGGATTACACGGATATCCCGGATAAGATAAATAAGAACACAGCGGAATCCGTGTAATCCGTGCCAAAAATAAAGTGCGACAGACGTTCTCCGACGATCTGGAGGAGAATTAAGAGAAAACAGTGTAATTAATAAAATAAGTAGAAAATGAAAAGAAACATTATCATGGCATCATTGCTTTTATGTGCGAGTGCCACATTTGCCCAGACTCAAAAGTCGGGCATCGACAAGACCAACATGGACACCAGCGTTAAGCCTGGCGACAACTTCTGGCGTTACTCCGTAGGAGGCTGGCTCGACACCCATCCTCTCGACGCCGAGCATCCGCGCAACGGTGCGTTCATCGACCTGAGCGAGCAGAACGAAAAGCGCATCCAGGAGCTTATCCTCAACTATGCCGACAGCAAGCAGGAGCAGGGCTCGCTGGGGCAGAAGATAGGTTCGCTCTACAATCTGGTGATGGACAGCGTGCGGCTCAACCGCGAGGGAGCCGCCCCGCTGAAGCCCTATCTCGACAAAATCGCAGCCGTCAGCAGCCGCGCGGGCTATCAGCTGCTTATGGCGCAGTTTGACTATTGCGGCATCAACGGACTGATGTTCAGCTACGGCTGCGGCGCCGACATACGCAACGCCGGCTACAACGTAGTGTCGGTGGGGCAGGGCGGACTCGGCATGGGCAGCCGCGACTACTACTTCAACGACGACGAGCAGAGCACCAAGGTGCGCAACGCCTACAAGGAGTACATGAAGAAGCTCTTCAAGCTTGTGGGCAACAGCGATGCCGACGCAACAAAGAAGATGGAGGCGGTGATGGCGATAGAGACGAGAATAGCAAAGGTGAGCAAGGCTCCCGTGGAGCTGCGCGACATCAACGCCAACTACCACAAGATGACTTACGGCGAGTTCCTTACCGAATATCCCGGAATCGACTGGGGCAACGTGTTCCTGCAGAACGGTTTCCCGCCGTTTGCCGACATCGTGGTGGAGCAGTCGGAGCCGCTTCACGAGGTGGAGAAGATTCTTGCCGAGGCTTCGCTCGACGACCTGAAGGCATACGCCGAGAAGAACGTGCTCTCGGGAGCGGCAAGCGCGCTGAGCGACGACTTCCGCGCCGTGGCTTTCGAGTTCAGCCAGACCACTTCGGGAGCGCAGCAGGACCGTCCGCGCTGGAAGCGTGCCGTGGGCACGGTGAGCGGCGTGCTGGGCGAGGCAATCGGCAAGCTGTATGTTGAGAAGTACTTCCCCGAGAGCAGCAAGAACCGCATGCTCGCCCTGGTGCACAACCTGCAGGAGGCGCTGAAGCAGCGCATCACCGAGTCTACCTGGATGACACCCGCCACCAAGGAACAGGCTATCGACAAGCTGTCGAACTTCATCGTGAAGATAGGATATCCCGACAAGTGGCGCGACTACTCGATGCTGGAGGTCGACGACTCGCTGTCGCTCTACGAGAACATGCGCCGCATATCGGTGAGCAACACCAAGTACTACGTGGAGACAACTGTGAACAAGCCCGTGGACAAGACCAGGTGGGGAATGACTCCGCAGACCATCAACGCCTACTATAACCCCACCACCAACGAAATCTGCTTCCCCGCAGCCATACTCCAGCCGCCGTTCTTCGACGTTGACGCCGACGAGGCTGCCAACTACGGAGCCATCGGCGTGGTGATAGGTCACGAGATGAGCCACGGATTCGACGACCAGGGCTCGCAGTTCGACAAGACCGGACAGCAGCGCAACTGGTGGACCGCCGAGGACCGCAGCAATTTCGAGAAGCGCACCAAGGTGCTTGAGGACTACTTCGGCAAGTACGAGATTCTGCCGGGCAAGTTCCTCAACGGCAAGCTCACCCTGGGCGAGAACATCGGCGACAACGGCGGTCTGAACGTAGCTTTCCGCGCCATGCAGAACGCTATCAAGAAAGGTGGCATAGCTCCCAAGCTCGACGGCTTCACCCCCGACCAGCGATTCTTCCTTTCCTACGGCCGCATCTGGGCTTCAAACGCCACTCCCGAGCTCAAGGAGTATTTCCGCCAGATCGACCCGCACTCTGCCGCCGAGGCGCGCGTGAACGCCGCACTGCCTCACATCAACGCATGGTACGACGCCTTCGGAGTGAAGAAGGGCAACAAGCTCTTCCTGCCCAAGAACAAGCGTGCGCAGGTTTGGTAATATTTTGAATTACGAATTACGAGTTTTGAATTACGAATTGTCGGCTAAAGCCGATTAAAAATTATAGAGTTACGAATTGGGAGCGAAAAATTAACTGACTCTCAATTCGTAATTCTTCAATTCTTCATCGCAGCGAAGCGAGAATAATTCGTAATTCAAAACTCGTAATTCGTAATTCCTTTTTGTTCTAATTTCGGAAATATGTGTTTCCCCTCTTGCATAATAGAAAAAAATATCGTAACTTTGCAACTCGAATCTAAACGCATCGCTCGATAATTTTATGCAAGACAAATATAAAGAGTTGTGGGACAGTTGCCTGCGGCTTATCCGTGAGAGTGTCAGCGAACAGCAGTACCGGACGTGGTTCAGCCACATCGGATACGGCAGCTACTCTGAGGACAGCAAGACTCTGCTGTTGCAGCTTCCAAGTATGTACGTCTACGAATACTTGGAGGAGCATTATGTTGCGCTCTTGTCGAAAGTCATCGGCACATGCTTCGGAAAGGATGTGAGGCTCAACTATAAGCTCATAGCCGACAAGGCTCACAACATCACGCAGGAGGTGGAGAGCGACACAGTGTCGGCAGAGACCGGCAGCCCCGCCGCCGCGCAGCGGGAAACCGGCGTGCAGAACATCGACCCGCAGCTCAACCGCCAGCAGTCGTTCAACAACTATATCGAGGGAGCGAGCAACAAGCTCTCGCGCACGGTGGGCATCTCTATAGCCGAGCATCCGGGAAAGTCTACCTTCAACCCGTTCTTCATCTACGGACCTTCGGGCTGCGGAAAGACTCACCTCATCAACGCTATCGGGCTGCGCTGCAGGGAGCTCTATCCTGCCAAGCGCATACTCTACGTCAGCGCCCGACTCTTCCAGGTGCAGTACACCGATGCCGTGCGCCGCAACCTGCTCAACGACTTCATCAACTTCTATCAGTCGCTCGACCTGCTCATCGTCGACGACATCCAGGAGTGGGCGACGGAGAAAACCGTCGACACCTTCTTCCACATCTTCAACCACCTGTTCCGTCTGGGAAAACAGATAATCCTTGCCTCCGACCGCCCGCCCGTGGAGCTGCAGGGCATGAAGGACCGCCTGCTCACGCGATTTAAGTGCGGACTCATCGCCGAGCTGGAGAAACCCAACGTGGAGCTGTGCGTGGACATCCTCAACAGCAAGTGCCGCCACGACGGGCTCACCATTCCCGCCGAGGTGATACAGTTTATTGCCGGAAGCGCCAACGGCAGCGTGCGCGACCTGCAGGGAGTAATCAACTCGCTGCTTGCCTACTCGGTGGTTTACAACAGCAAGATCGACCTCCGGCTGGCAGAGCGCGTGATTAAGCGCGCCGTGAAGATGGATGACCACCCCCTGACCGTGGACGACATTCTGGAAAAGGCGTGCCAGCACTACGGAGTGACACAGCAGAACGTTATGTCGCGCAGCCGCAAGCGCGATTACGTCATTGTGCGGCAGATATCGATGTTTCTGGCGCAGAAACACACAAAGATGCCGGCGTCGCGCATAGGTCAGCTCATTGGCAACCGCGACCACTCAACCGTAATCCACAGCTGCAGCATCATAGAAAACAGAATAAAAGTAGACAAGGCGTTTGCCGACGAACTGGCAAGCATAGAGACTTCGCTGAAGCTCAAGGCATGAGAGGGCATGTCGGGACTCAGAAAAATAAATCGCGCGATTTTCTAAAATAAATCGCGCGATTTTTAAATGAAAATCGGTCGATTTTTTTTCAAAAACCGCCCGATATATTTTTTCCCTGCCCGAAGAAAATTCCGAGGTACCTCGTTTAAAATTCCGAGGTACCTCATTTTGTTTTTTGAGGTACCTCATTTTTCCGACTGAGGTACCTCAGAATTTTGTCACAGTTACCTCAGATTTTGTCTGAGGTCCGCCATAGTATCACAGATACACGATTCCGGCGCGGCTCCTGATGCTGTCGCTCACCGCGGGGCCGTTGTTTTCCCAGGTATTCCCAGGTCCGTTGGCGTTTTTCAGGAACTTCTCGCTTGGTGTCCAGTTGTTCCTCACCGTTATGCCCGACGAACCCTCGTCGGTGTAGAGATAAAACCAGTGGTTCGGGTCATGGGCGTAGCCAGGCGTGTAGATATCCCTCACCACGTTGCCCTCGATTAGCGAATGCGGCTGAGCTCCGAGCGTGTATATGCCTGCCGTATCGTACATGTGGCGTGCGTAGTGGTGGATGAGGTTGCTGAGCACCTTGTTGTTCGCCATGGCGCACGGCTGCTGGTTCCATCCCCAGCCCATGGATATTCCCGTGTAGGAAACCTCGCTTATCTCGTTGTGGCTGATGAGGAGGTCGCGCACGTATCCCGCGGCTATGCCCACGCAGCCCCAGTCTTCGTTGGTCACGTCGGTTATGGCGTTGTTGCTGATGGTCAGCCCTCGGCACACCTCGCGCCCGTCGGCAGGGTCGTAGGGCAGGTGAGCCTCGTGGGCGTAGTCGCCGAAGGTGCCTGCCACGATGCCGTTGCCGCCAACGTCCTGTATGCGGCAATACTCAATCCTGCCGCCCTTTATGTACTTGTTGTAGTCGATGGCGGTGGAGGCAATGTGCTCGAAGGTGCAGTTTAGGAAGCTCACGTCCTCGGCGCAGCTAACGCTGACGGCTGCGGCGGGGCGGCCCGTCCATCCCTGATTGTCCAGCTTGTGGTCGCCGTTGGGGCGCGCCAGTTTGGGGCGCAGCTTGAACGCCTCGGTCATGAACATTCCCGCTTGCAGCGGCGCGTGACCCTCGATTGAGGGGCGCAGCCACGTAGAGTGACTGAAGGTGATGCCGCGGAAGGTGATGCCTGTCGCCATGCGCTCGGGCGTGCCCTCCACGCGGAGCAGCGTCTCCACCGCCGGCACCTCCACCTCGGCTGCTGCCATCTGCTCGCCCTGTCTCGGGATGTAATACACCTTTTCCGCCTTGCGGTCGAGCCACCATTCGCCCCCGTTGTCCAGCAGCGCGCGGCTGCCAGTGAGGTAGAATGCCGAGTTGTGCTCTCCTCCGGGCGTAACCATTGGCGACGGCCACGGGTGCATGAAGTGTATGTGGCTCTCGGGCTGGTGGAACGTCACGGCGGCGCTGTCGCCTCCCATCATCCTTACCTCTTTTATGCGGAGGTTGGCGACGCACCACATCTCGTGGAGCACCATCTCGGCGTCGTCAGCTCCCTGAATCTTCCTCACCGCCGCGGCGGGCACGTAGAGCACCTCCTTCGCTTTGTCGATGCTCATGATGCGGTGCATCTGCTCGAAGTCGGCAACGTCGCGGGCTCTCACGGCTTTTTTGCCGTTCACCCACATCTGGCGGAACTCCAGCGGGCGCCCGTTGTGGCGCGGCACGTCGGCAACCCACAGCTTGCCCTGGCGCTTCCAGCCGCTTATCCTCACGCCGCCGCTTATCACCACCTTGCCTTCGCCGATGATGCGTGTGCCGCTGTCCTCGGGGCGCACGTAGATGGGCTGGTTAAGCCGGTAGGTGCCCTCGGTGAGTTTTATGGTTATGTCCTTTTCGCCGTCGAGCAGCCTCGCCCGCCGCGCTTCCTGAAGTGCCTGCTCAATGGCGTAGCCGCCAGGCCTGACAACGATGTCCCGGGCTTCTGTCACGGCGAATGCTGCCAGTGACAGGGCTGTAAAAAATAATCTCTTCATTTTGTTTTAGTAGTTTGTTGTTAGTTTTTATATTACTTATATAATTTATATATTTTATATGACTAATATAAATCATAAATGTAATAGGGCTTATAAGGCAAATCAGCCCTATAAGCCCTATAAAGGTATATCCTTACAGCTTCGCCAGCTCCACCACCTTGTCGATGGCTGCCGACAGTCCGTCGGGGTTCTTTCCTCCTGCAGTGGCGTAGTGTGGCTGTCCGCCTCCGCCTCCCTGCATCAGTTTTGCCGCCTCGCGCACCATCTGTCCGGCGTTCAGCCCGTGGTCCTTCACCATGTCGTCGCTCATCATCACGCTGAGCATCGGCTTGCCTGCCTCCACCGAACCGATGACGCAGAGCAGCGAGCCATCCACGGCTTCGCGAATCTTGAAGCACAGGTCCTTTGCCATTGCGGCGGTCATGGGCAGACGGGCAGCGATGAGCCTGACTCCGCCAACCTCGCGCGCCTTGGCGATGAGGTCGTCCTTGGTCTTCTCAACGGCTTGCACCTGGAACTGCTCAATCGACTTCTTCATGGCGTCGTGCTCCTCGATGTATTTCTCGATTACGCCCTTCAGGTCCTTGGCGTTGTTGAACAGCGAGCCGATTGCCTTGAGCGCGTCCTCGCAGTGGTAGAGCAGTTTCTCGCACTCCTCGCCCGTCTTCACCTCTATGCGGCGTATTCCGGCGGCTACGCTGCTCTCGCTCACGATTTTCACCATTCCTATGCGGCCCGTGCTGGTGGTGTGAATACCGCCGCAGAACTCGCACGACGGACCGAAGCGCACCACGCGCACCTTGTCGCCGTATTTCTCGCCGAAGAGGGCGATGGCTCCCAGCTCCCTGGCCTGCTCAATGGGGATGTCGCGGTGCTCGTCGATGTGTATGTCCTGGCGTATCAGGTCGTTCACCATCTGCTCCACCTTGCGTATCTCCTCGTCGGTGACTTTCTGGAAATGCGAGAAGTCGAAGCGCAGCGTGTCGGGGCTTACGTATGAGCCCTTCTGCTCCACGTGGTCGCCCAGCACCTGTTTCAGAGCGTAGTCTATGAGGTGGGTGGCGGTGTGGTTGGCAGCGCTGGCGTTGCGCTTGTCGGTGTCGACGCAAGCCATGAATTCAGCCTCGATGTTCTTGGGCAGTGCCTTCACGATGTGGATGCTCTGACCGTTCTCGCGGCGTGTGTCGGTGATTTCCACGGTCTCGTCCTCGCTCACGAGCACACCCTGGTCGCCCACCTGACCACCCATCTCGCCGTAGAAGGGAGTGTGGTCGAGCACCAGCTCGTAGTATGTCGATTTCTTCTGTGTGGTCTTGCGGTAGCGCAGAATGTGGCAGTTGTACTCGGTGTAGTCGTAGCCCACAAACTGCTGCTCGCCCGGCTTCAGCTCCACCCAGTCGGTGCTCTCCACTGCGGCGGCGTTGCGGGCGCGTGCCTTCTGCTTCTCCATCTCTTCGGCAAACTGGTTCTCGTCTACGGTCATGCCGTTCTCGCGGCAGATAAGCTCCGTGAGGTCGAGCGGGAATCCGTAGGTGTCGAACAGGCGGAAAGCCTGCGCTCCGTCCAGCTCGGTCTTGCCTTCTGCCTTCATCTGCTCCATTGCGCCGTTGAGCATCGCGATACCCTT
This sequence comes from Prevotella sp., assembly GCA_030539375.1. GTDB lineage: Bacteria > Bacteroidota > Bacteroidia > Bacteroidales > Bacteroidaceae > Prevotella. The sequence goes on along the minus strand of JAUNSB010000008.1, from coordinate 50,958 downwards.
TTCAAGGGTGCGCAGGAACGAGTCTTCCTCTTCCTTCATCACCTTTCCGATAAGCTCGCGCTGTGCGGGCAGCTCGGGATAGGCGCCGCCCATCTCGCCTATGAACACTGGCAGCAGGCGGTGCATGAACGCCTCCTTCTGTCCGAGGAAGGTGTAGGCGTAGCGCACGGCGCGGCGCAGTATTCGGCGGATTACGTAACCAGCCTTGGCGTTGCCCGGCAGCTGTCCGTCGGCAATGGAGAACGCCACGGCGCGCAGGTGGTCGGCTATCACTCGCATTGCCACGTCGGTGGCTTCGTCATCGCCGTAGTTCTTGCCGCTCAGGCGGGCTATCTCCTTTATCACTGGCTGGAACACGTCGGTGTCGTAGTTTGAGTGCTTGCCCTGAAGGGCTCTCACCAGTCGCTCAAAGCCCATGCCGGTGTCCACGACGTTCATCGAGAGCTTTTCGAGCGAGCCGTCAGCCTTGCGGTTGAACTGCATGAACACTATGTTCCATATCTCAATCACCTGAGGGTCGTCCTGGTTCACGCGTTCGCGTCCGGGCACAGCCGCCTTCTCCTCAGGTGTGCGGCTGTCGAGGTGAATCTCCGAGCAGGGTCCGCACGGACCAGTGTCGCCCATCTCCCAGAAGTTGTCGTGCTTGTTGCCGTTGATGATGTGGTCTTCGGGCACGTGCTTCTTCCAGAATGCGGCAGCCTCGTCGTCGCGGCTCAGTCCTTCTTCCTCAGAGCCCTCGAACACTGTCACATACAAATCCTCCGGGTTGAGCTTCAGCACATCCACGAGGTATTCCCACGCCATGTCGATGGCGCCCTCCTTGAAATAGTCGCCGAAGCTCCAGTTGCCGAGCATCTCAAACATTGTGTGATGGTAGGTGTCGTGACCCACTTCCTCCAGGTCGTTGTGCTTTCCGCTCACTCGCAGGCACTTCTGCGAGTCGGCGCGGCGGCGCGGCTCAGGATTGCGTGTGCCCAGGATTACGTCTTTCCACTGGTTCATGCCTGCGTTGGTGAACATCAGCGTAGGGTCGTCCTTAATCACCATCGGAGCCGACGGCACTATGGCATGCCCTTTTTCTTCAAAGAATTTCTTGAATGATTCTCGAATTTCGTTTGCTGTCATCATAACTTTATGCTTTATTTTTATTAATTTCCTGAAAATATTTGCAAAGTTACGGTTTTTTTACTACATTTGCAAATGTTTTGCAAACAGATTGAAAAAATAAGGTGATTTTATGGCTTTAAACACAGACAAGAACCTGAAGTTGTACTACTCCATAAAGGAAGTGGCGCAGATGTTCGACCTCAACGAGAGCACCCTCCGCTATTGGGAAAAGGAGTTTACGTCGCTGCGCCCCAAGACCAGCGGCGCCAGCAAGATAAGGCAGTATTCCGAGAAGGACATAGAGCAGATACGCCTCATCCACAACCTCGTGAAGGTGCGCGGATTCAAGATTGCCGCCGCACGCCAGGCGCTGAGCAGCAACCGCTCGGGCGCCGACAGGACTGCCGAGGTGATAGACAAGCTCACCGCCATAAAAGAGGAGCTTGTGGCTATGAAGAAGCTCATCGACGGGATGTATTGACGCGGGACTTGGGCTGTTTCTCAAGTCGCCCGTGGCTCATCTGTCGAGCCAATCCTTAAGCCGCTGTGCCTTTTCTTTGCTTACGGTTATTCTTGTGTCGGGATAGCCTTTTAGGCGGACGATAAGTTTGCCGCCGAAATAATTGCCGAGAAACAACACATGCTCCACATTTATGATGTACTGGCGGTTGGCTCGGAAGAAGCAGTCGGGGTTGAGTTGCTGCTCAAGTTCGTCCATCGACACGTTGACGGTCTCGGAAGTACCGTTGTTCAGGCGTAGATACACCGTTTTGTTTTCTGTTTCAATATGGTTGATGTCGGAAACGCGCACCGTTTTGTAACCGTCGCGATAGGGCAAGAGGAATCGCTCACGATAGCGGAACTGGTTTTTCTGCAATGCGTCGAAAAGCTGCCGCAGATTCTCATCGGAATAGTTCCTGCCTGCCTTTTCCACTTTGTCAATAGCCGCCTCAAGCTCATCGGCGTCCAGAGGTTTCAGCAGATAGTCGAAACTGTTGAACTTGAATGCCTGCACAGCGTACTCGTCGTATGCGGTGATGAATATTACGGGCACCGATGCCGGGGCATGTTTCAGAGCCTCAAAGCTCAGACCGTCGGTAAGGCGTATGTCGGCAAGCACGAGATCTGCCGTGTTTCCGGATTTGAAAAACTCAACCGTCTTCTCCCTTATGCTTGCCAGCGGTCCCTCGATAGTGTGTGTGGCGTCAATATCGTTCAGCAGCCTTATCAGGCGCCTGGCATTGCGCTGTTCGTCTTCAAGAATTAGTATCTTCATGTAATGTTATGTTTTTAATTATCGGCAAACTCACCGAATAGAAGTTTTCTGCATTGTTTATCTCTACCTTTTTGTCGCATAGCAAAGAGTAGCGCTCCATGATGTTTTTAAGTCCCAGACCAGTTGACTCCATTTCCGACAGCAAGGGCGATTTCTGGTTGCTCACCGTGATGTAGCCGTCCGACAGCGTGACGGAAATCAACAGTGGCTTCTCCTTTGAGAAACCGTTGTGCTTTATGGCGTTCTCCACAAGAAGCTGCAGCACGGCAGGGGGAAGGAAGCCCTTACACTCCTTTATCTCGGGACTGATTTCCGTAATCACGCTCCCGCCATGACGCACTTTCATCAGATACAGATATGACGATAGAAACTTTATTTCGTCTGCAACTGGAATCAGGTGACGGTCAAGGTTCACGATAATATATCTGTACACTTTTGAAAAATTGCTTAAGAACTTACCTGCGAGTTTTGTATCTTCCTCTATCAATTCCAGCAGGTTGTTGAAGTTGTTGAACATGAAGTGCGGATTTATTTGCAGCTTCAGCGAGTTGAGTTGCGACTGCAAGGCGATTTCCTTCTCCTTCATCAGTGCCATTTCGAGCGCCTGCTTCTCGTCGCGAGTCCTGATGTAGGATTGAAGATAGAATGTGTTGGCATATACGCTTGATATGAATGTGGCAATCATGGCAAATGTGTATGCGCCTTTCATGTTTATTAGCTCGTCAAGTAGTCCGTTTTCGGTTTCTTCCCATATGAGGTTGAAAATGGTGGTCATCCCGAAAGCCACAAGATTGTTGAGCACCAGCAGGCATGAGGCATAGACAATGACGCGGACGTAGGAGGCCTTGAACGGAAGGATTTTGAATACGGTGTAGCAGAATCCAAGCGAAGTGCATGTGAAGAGCATGCACAGCAGAAAGTCTACCATGTAGTCTGTCACCGTCATTGCCGGCAGCTGCTGGGCTGTCTCATCATCAAGCGCCAGCCAGATGATGATATAGAGTATGTATGAGACGGCTGAAAGCAGAAGTCCGTTCTGCCAGTTCAACAATTTTATATTGTCTTTTATCATAGCGTATGCAAAGTTACTTTATCTTCTGCAAGAATAATTCTTTTTCCTTTCATTTAACAGTAGAAAACTGCCGAAACGCATAAAAAAGCTCTTGAAGCAGATAAAATGGAGGTTGAAACAGTGCGGTGCTCGTCTTTGATATTTCAGAAAATGTCTTTGGTATTTCAGAAACAGTTTTTGTCGTTTTGAAAGCGTATTTTCCCGTTTCGGGTGTTTCCTGATTGCAGAATTATTGGAATAGAATTAATTTTGCACCCCAAAAATATTGTTGTGAACAAAGTTAAGTAAAGGAAAAACAATAAGGAACAGATGATTAATAGACGAACATGGATTGCCGGAGTCACGGCAACAACCCTTTGTGCTGCCTCACTGACAGCCTGCAAAAATGAACCGAAGGGACAGGATACAGGACAGACTCTGCCCGTGATGGTGGTTGCTTCCCGGTCAGTTGAATTTCAGGAAACATATTCCGCGTCCATTCGCGGACGGCAGGATGTGGACATTATGCCCCAAGTGTCGGGGCGCATCACCCGCCTGTGTGTGAAAGAGGGCGAGCGCGTAAGGACAGGGCAAGTGCTGGCTGTCATTGATCAGGTGCCCTACCGTGCGGCATTGCGCACGGCACTGGCCAACGTCAGTGCGGCACGGGCGAAAGTGGAGACGGCACGGATTGAGCTGCAAGGCAAGCAAGCCCTGTTTGACGAGAAAGTCATATCCGATTATGAACTTTCCCTTGCCCGTAATCGGCTGGCTGTGTCACTGGCTGAACTCGAACAGGCAAAGGCGCAGGAGGCGGATGCCCGCCACAATCTTTCATATACAGAGATAAAAAGCCCGAGCGACGGAGTGGTGGGCACGTTGCCCTTCCGCATCGGCGCACTTGTCGGTCCCGGCATGACGCGGCCCTTCACGGTGGTATCGGACAACTCGGAAATGTACGTCTATTTCTCCGTTTCCGAAAACAAGCTGCGTCAGCTCAGGGCACAATACGGGTCAATCGACAAGATGATTTCCCAGATGCCGGAAGTCAGCCTGCAAATGAACGACGGCACGCTATATAATAAGAAAGGGCGAATAAAGACCGTCAGCGGTGTGGTGAATTCCAACACGGGGGCGGTGCAGATAAAAGCCCTGTTCCCCAATCCTGACCGTGAACTGTTGAGCGGAACCATCGGCAATGTCATTCTGCAAGGGCTGAATGTGGATGCCATACTGGTTCCCATGACTGCTACTGTGGAATTACAGGACAAGATTATTGCCTACCGTCTTAAGAACGGAAAGGCAGAGGCTGCCTACCTGACCGTGGATCGTCTGAACGACGGCAACCACTTTGTTGTAAGGCAGGGCTTGTCAGTCGGAGACACCATCATTGCCGAAGGCGTGGGACAGGTAAGGGAAGGAATGATTGTCAAACTTAAAATAGCAAAGCCATGAACCTGCGTTTCTTCATAGACCGCCCTGTGTTTTCGGGCGTTATCTCCGTGGTGATTGTCCTGATGGGTGTCATTGCGATGTTCTCGCTTCCCGTGGAACAATATCCCGACATAGCTCCGCCCACCATCAATGTATGGGCAACCTATCCCGGCGCAAATGCCGAGACGGTGCAGAAAGCTGTGATTGTTCCGTTGGAAGAAGCCATCAACGGCGTGGAGGACATGACCTATATGACCTCCACGGCATCCAACACGGGCGATGCTTCCATCAACATCTATTTCAAGCAGGGTGCCAATGCCGACATGGCGGCGGTCAATGTGCAGAACCGCGTGAACGGTGTGCTGAGCCAGCTTCCGGCGGAGGCTACCAAGACCGGTGTCACCACCGAGAAGCAGCAGAACGCCGAGTTGCTGACATTCGCCCTATACAGTCCCGACGGCCGTTTCGACCAGACCTTTCTCAACAATTACGTGAAGATTAATGTGGAGCCGCGGCTGAAGCGCATTGGCGGTGTGGGAAAGGCACAGCTGTTCGGTTCCAATTACAGTATGCGCCTCTGGCTGCGTCCCGACAAGATGGCGCAGTACGGACTGATTCCCGACGACATTTCATCCGTGTTGGCAAAGCAGAACATAGAGGCTGCAACCGGTTCGTTCGGAGCAAACCATCCCACGGCAAATGAATACACGATGAAGTACCGCGGCAGGCTTTCTACGTCAGAGGAATTTGGCGAGCTGGTGGTAAAGTCACTGCCTGGCGGCGACGTGCTGCGGCTGAAGGATGTCGCAGACGTGGAATTGGGTGATGAATACTACAACTATTCCACCGAGGTGAACGGACACCCGGCTGCCATCATGCTCATCAACCAGAAAGCGGGCTCAAACGCTTCGAGCACCATCAATGAAATTCATGAGGTGCTTGACGAAATTGAACGCGACCTGCCGGAAGGGGCGGAGTTCGTGGTGCTTACCGATACCAACAAGTTTCTGTATGCCTCCATCAACTCTGTCGTCCGGACGCTTGTCGAGGCTATACTTTTAGTAATCGTGGTGGTGTATGTATTCTTGCAGGATATAAAGTCCACGCTCATTCCCGCGATATCCATCTTCGTTTCCATCATCGGCACGTTTGCCGTGATGTCGCTGATAGGCTTTTCCGTCAACTTGCTCACGCTCTTCGCCCTTGTGCTTGCCATCGGTACGGTGGTGGACGATGCCATTGTGGTGGTTGAGGCGGTGCAGGCGAAGTTCGACGAGGGCTATCAGTCGCCGGTGCTTGCCGCCGATGATGCCATGAAGGGTGTCTCGTCTGCCATTCTCACCTCTACCATTATCTTTATGGCGGTGTTTATCCCTGTGGCAATGATGGGCGGCACTTCCGGCGCATTCTATGCCCAGTTCGGCATCACGATGGCGGTAGCCGTGGGCATTTCGGCTGTCAATGCCTTCACTCTTTCTCCGGCATTGTGCGCTTTGTTCCTGAAACCCTATATCGACGAGCACGGAAACACGAAGCATAATTTTGCGGCACGCTTCCGCAAGGCTTTCAATGCCGTATTTGACCGCCTGAGCCGCCGCTATGTGCGTGCGGTGCTGTATGTCATCCATCGCCGGTGGTTGCTGTGGGGCACTATTGGGTTATCAATCGGCTTGCTGGTTCTGCTGGTAAATGTGACAAAGACGGGACTTATCCCTCAGGAGGACACCGGCACGGTGATGATGAGCATGAACACTAAGCCCGGCTCGTCAATGGCGCAGACCAACAAGGTGATGGCGCGTATCAACAGCCGCCTTGACAGTATCGGCGAGATTGAATACAGCGGTGCGGTAGGAGGATTCTCATTCAACGGTTCCGGTCCGTCGCAGGCAATGTATTTCATGACACTAAAGGATTGGGACCGGCGCAAAGGCGAAGGGCAGTCGGTGGATGACGTGATAGGCAAGATTTATGCCGCTACGGCCGACGTCCCCGATGCCACGGTATTTGCCATGTCGCCTCCGATGATTGCCGGCTATGGCATGGGCAGCGGTTTCGAACTTTATTTGCAGGATAAGACTGGCGGCGACGTTGCCGCATTCAAGAAAGAGGCTGATAAATTCGTGGAGGCATTGTCCCGCCGTCCCGAAATCGGTGAGGTCTATTCGTCTTTTGCCACCGACTATCCCCAGTATTGGGTGGATATTGATGCGGCGAAATGCGGACAGTCGGGCGTGTCTCCTGCCGATGTGCTGTCGACGCTTTCAGGATATTACACTGGGTCATATGTCTCTGACTTCAACCGCTTCTCAAAGCTCTACCATGTCACAATGCAGGCACCGGCAGAGTACCGCGTAAACACGGAGTCGCTCAACATGATGTATGTGCGTACCGATGATGGCGGCATGGCGCCGTTGAGCCAGTTCGTGCGCCTTACCAAGACCAACGGCCCTTCCGACCTTACACGCTTCAATCTTTTCAATGCCATTTCCATCAATGGCTCTCCGGCAGCGGGATTCAGTTCCGGTCAGGTCATCAAGGCGATTGGCGAGACGGCGCGTGAGGTGCTTCCCGCCACTTGCAGCTACGAGTTCGGAGGTCTGTCGCGTGAGGAAAGCAAGACCACCAACAATGCCACGATGATATTCGTGCTCTGTATGGTCCTGATATACTTGATACTGTGCGCCCTCTACGAGAGCGTGTTCATCCCGTTTGCCGTGCTGCTGTCTGTGCCTTGCGGACTGATGGGCAGCTTCCTGTTTGCATGGCTGTTCGGGCTGGAGAACAACATCTATATGCAGACTGGACTGATTATGATTATCGGACTGCTTGCCAAAACTGCCATCCTGCTGACCGAATATGCCGGCAGGCGGCGATCAGAAGGCATGACATTGGCACAGGCGGCATACAGCGCAGCAAAGGTTCGCCTGCGACCCATATTGATGACTGTGTTGTCGATGGTGTTCGGGCTTGTTCCGCTGATGTTGGCTCACGGCGTGGGTGCCAACGGCAGCCGCTCGCTTGCCACGGGCGTAATCGGCGGCATGATAGTGGGCACATTGGCATTGCTGTTCCTCGTGCCGTCGCTGTTCATAGCATTCCAGTATATTCAAGAACGGGTAAAACGTAAATAAATGAAGAAGATAGCAATATATTTATTAACAACCATGATGCTTACCGGCTGCGGCACATACAGCCGCTACCATCGGACTGACATCCAAATAGAGAACCTGTATCGGAATTTATCGGCAGATATGGATACAACGACCATCGCATCCATGTCGTGGCGGGAAATGTTTACCGACCGTAAACTTCAGTCTCTGATTGAAACAGGACTTGAGCAGAATACCGACCTCAACGTGGCGCGCCTGCGGGTTGAAGCGGCCGAAGCAGCCTTGATGACGGCAAAGCTGTCATATCTCCCCTCACTTGGGATTAATGCCGAAGGTAGTAGCAGCCGTTATGACGGAGCGACCGCAAAGACATATAATGTCGGAGCATCAGCAAGTTGGGAACTTGACATATTCGGCAGGCTCACGGCTGCAAAGCGTGGCGCGGTTGCCGCACTGCAGGGAAGCCGTGACTATCGGCAGGCTGTACAGACACAGCTTGTAGCCACTATAGCCGACAGTTACTATACCCTTGCCATGCTTGACGCGCAAAGGGAGATAAACAGGCGGACTCTGGAAAACTGGCGGGCTACCGTGCGCACACTCGAAACGTTGAAAAAGGTGGGTAGGTCGAATGAAGCAGGAGTATTGCAGGCAAAGGCAAACGTGATGAGGCTTGAATCATCGCAACAGGCTATACTCAAAAGTATTTCAGAAACAGAGAATGCCTTGTCGGCGATACTTGCCATGCCGTCGCACACGATTGAGCGGAATAACTTGGCTGAAGCGTCTTTCTCAGATACAATCTTTGTCGGAATACCCTTACAGCTTCTTTCCAACCGTCCTGATGTGCGTCAGGCTGAAATGCAGTTGGCTCAGGCATTTTACGCCACTAATGTTGCCCGTGCAGCCTTCTATCCCAATATCATTCTTTCTGGTACACTTGGCTGGACTAACAATGGAGGTGGGGCGATTACCAATCCCGGGCAGTGGCTACTCAATGCCATCGGCTCTCTGACGCAGCCGTTATTCAACCGGGGCGCGAATATCGCCAACTTGAAGATTGCCCAAAGCCGTCAGAAAGAAGCCCGGCTGTTATTCCAACAGTCATTGCTGAACGCAGGAAAAGAGGTGAACGATGCCTTGACCGCATGGCAGACAGCTAAGTCGCAGCTGGAAATAAACGCCCGTCAGGTTGAGACTTTGCGTGAAGCTGTACGTAAGACCGAATTGCTCATGCGCCATTCCGACACAACATATCTGGAAATATTAACTGCCCAGCAGTCACTCCTTGAAGCAGAACAATTGCAGCTGCAAACCTCTTTTGACCGCATACAGGGCATTATCAAACTTTATCATGCGCTTGGCGGCGGCAACCGTTGATTTTTTACTTCACAGGATGATTTTGGATTATAGTCCAACCTTTTGAGACAAAGTGTTGATTAATAGTGATATATGTAAAATGATAGTCCAACCCAAGTTTAATATCCCGGGCTCTCTTGATATTCATTGTCAGCTTTTGAAATACACTGTCGGCAAGACGGAATACCCATGTCCAACCCAAGTCCAACCCGAGTTTAACATCCTGGGCTCTCTATATATTATTGTCAGCTTTTGAAGTTATTGTATAAATGCTGACTTTAGAAGCTAATCACCTTGGTGATTAGGTTGTAAACATGCGAAATAATATTCTAAATCGCTGATTTACATTGACAAATCACGTGTTCTGAATATTATGTTCTTCAATTTGCATTTTGAATGCAAAATGTGAATGTTTTGGGTTGGACATGGGTTGGACTTGGGGTGGACTATGAAAACTTCTAATTGCTTAATTATTAAAGGAATAACCGTGTTTGGGTTGGACTATATAAAATTTCAGGTACGAAAATACTTTGTTTACAGAAAACTTGTTGTTATTTTAACATTGATGTAACACAGATGTAGCATGGAGACTGTAATTTTGCAGTCAAAAAAATGTATCGTGAAATGAAAAATGTTAGAGCTTTTCTATGGATGGAACGTAGGCGTGGGACGGTCGGCGGAAACCGTGCTGGTGACACGATAGTGTGACAAAGCCTTTACAATAGTGTGACATAGCGGAAATGCAATATATCTGAGAGGAATATGTAACAAGTCTGCCGTACTTTTGCGGCAGATTTTTTATGTTTATTAAATTTCAATGTATGAAGACAATTAAAAGAATTGCATCGGCGATGCTACTGTTGGCGGCAACGACGGCAGTGACGGCACAGACAACCGTCAAAGGGCGCGTCACGGACAGTAAGGGAGAACCTGTAATTGGGGCGACGGTGTCGCTGGACGGTCAGCAGAAGACGCTGGGCATTACTGATGTGGACGGTAAGTTTCAGTTTGTGACAAAACGCACGCTCGGCAAGCAGGACAGGCTCGTGTTCAGCTATGTTGGATTTAAGAAGAAGCGCGTGTCCTACAGCGGCGGCGAGTTGAATGTGGAGATGGAGGACGATGCCGTGGAGCTGGACAATGTGGTGGTGACCGCACTCGGCATCAGGAGAAGTGAGAAGGGACTCGGCTTTTCCACGCAGACGGTGAGCGGCGACGACATAACGGCAAGTATGCCAAGCAACTGGTCGCTGGCGCTTCAGGGTGAGGTGGCTGGCTTGAACGTCGTCACGGCTGGCGGTCCGCTGTCATCTACGAAGATAAGCCTTCGCGGCGATGTGTCGATGAACATGGACGGCAACGGGGCGCTTGTGGTTGTGGACGGAGTGCCGCTGTCGAGCCCTATGAACAATCCCGGCGGCTCATACGGGGCAGGCGGCAATTCGGAAGGCTCTGTGGACTACGGTAACGGATTTTCCGACCTTAATCCCGATGACATAGAGAGCATTCAGGTGCTGAAAGGAGCGTCGGCATCGGCATTGTACGGTTCGAGGGCAGCCAACGGCGTTATCATGGTGACAACCAAGACTGGGCGTGGCGGAAAGAAAGGAATAGGCGTCACCTACAGCTTTAACCAGACATGGGACGGGGCTGCACATTTCCCTGATTATCAGTATGAGTTCGGTCAGGGCGTGGCGAAGAACATAGGCGGCAAGAACACTCCTTGGGAAGGACAGCAGTACTACTCATTCGGCAAAGGCGACGACGGGCTGGCGAGCACATCGGGAACAAGCTCCGCCTTCGGACCGAAATTCGACGGACAGATGTTCTTTCAGTACGACCCGGCGACAGAGGGACGCGGAGAGCAAGCCACACTGTGGCGCCCGTACACCGACAATCACTCGGGACTGTTTCAGACGGGACACACCTCAACCCATTCGCTTGCCATCAGCGGCACTGGCGACCGCGGCGACATGCGCCTTGCGCTTACTTACAGCAAGAATGAGTGGATATTGCCAAACTCAGGCTACGACCGGCTCACGCTGTCGATGGCAGCCAACCGGCAGGTGTCGAAGAGGCTTAAGGTGAGCGGACGCGCATCGTATACATACCGTGATGTGGAAAACACTCCGTCGCTGACATATAACTCAAACTCCATTTCGTATTTCCTGATTTTCATGAATCCTAACTTCGACCTTAACTGGTTCAGGCCGATGTGGTATAAGGGACAGGAGAACGTCAGTCAGATACGTCCTTTCTCAAGCTATCTGCCCAATCCCTACGTGCTGCTTTACGAGGCGGAGAATCCTGCAAGGAAACACACGTTTATGGGTAACGCCAGTGCCACATATCAGGTGACACGCAACCTTGACCTGATGGTGCGCTCGGGAATACAGTTCACGGCACAGACGCAGGAGCAGCACCGTCCGTGGGACGACAAAGTGTTCCCCGACGGATTCTTCAAAAAGCAGAATGTGCTTGATTATGAGGCTAACAGCGATGTGCTGCTGTCTTACCATAACAGCTATTCCAACGGACTGCATCTGAACGCCTCGGCTGGCGGCAACATGATGGTGTCTTACTACGACATGCTCTCGGCTTCGGTCACTGGTCTGAACACTCCGGGAGTGTATAAGCTCGCCAACGGCATCAGCTCGCCGCTCGTAAAGACGGTCATCAACAAGAAGCGTGTCAACAGCCTGTACTTCACCGCCAACCTTGCATACCGCAACATGCTGTTTCTCGATATCAGCGGGCGAAACGACTGGTCGTCGACGCTGCCAAGGAAGAACCGCTCGTTTTTCTATCCTTCGGTGAGCCTGAGCGTGATGATGAACGGGGTGGTAAAGCTGCCGGACTGGATTTCCTATATGAAACTGCGCGCATCGTGGGCGCAAGTGGGCAACGACACCGACCCTTACAAAACCGCACCTTATTATTCTACAAGCGACTTTGCAGGCTCGCTCGTGAAGAGCGGCACGCTGTATAACGCCGACTTTAAACCTGAGATGTCAACGAGTTGGGAGGGAGGATTCGACGTCCGCTTCTTCAAGGGACGCCTGGGAATCGACTTCACCTATTACTACAACCGCACTAAAAACCAGATTCTCAGTGCTCCCTTCGACCCGACGACAGGATATACCAAAGGCATCATAAATTCAGGATGCGTGAGAAATCAGGGTTTGGAGCTTGTGCTCAGGGGAACGCCTGTAAAGACACGCTCGTGGGAGTGGAACAACACCTTGTCGTGGTCGCTCAACCGCAACAGGATAGAGTCGCTTGCCGACAATGCGGATGAGCGTCAGGTGATAGGCTCATATGTGAGCGGCAACGTATATATAATAGGTACTGTGGGAGGAACGACCGGCGACATCTGGGGATATAAGCTTAAGCGCAACGACGAGGGGCAGGTGATAATAGCCTTTACTGGACTGCCCGACCGTCCGTCGGAAATAGAGTATGTGGGCTGTGCCCTGCCCAAATGGAAGGGAGCTTTCAGCACGTCGCTGAGATACAAGAACCTGAAGCTTTCGATGCAGTGGGACGGACAGGTGGGAGGAATCACCTATTCGCAGTCGCATCACAAGATGTGTGAGCAGGGACACATCGCTGAGACGCTCAACGGACGTAAGCCCGGCACAGAACTTTATCTTGACATTACAGACCCTGAGGTGCTGGCATTGTTTGAACAGCAGAAAATCACTCCCGTTGAAGGCGTGTACTGTATTGCGCCTGGCGTGGTTGACAACGGTGACGGAACTTATTCTCCCAACACCAAGATTGTAACCCTGGAGGCGTATTATAAGGAATATTACCGCATCGGCAACGTTGAGACCAACTCGTTTAAGAACAGCTATCTGAAGTTGCGTGAGATGAGGCTCGACTACACCCTGCCAAAGAAGTGGCTGAAGAACACGTTCCTGGATTCGGCTGTGGTGGGAGTGTACGGGCGCAACCTGCTGTGCATCACCGGTTATCCGATGTTCGACCCCGAGACAGCATCGCTCGACGGAAGCTCGTTTGTAAGCGGCGTTGAGGTAGGTACGTTGCCTACTACACGTTCGTTCGGTGTCAACGTTAAGGTTGGTTTCTGATAAAGTTTTATGTTGAATGAAAAATGAAAGAAAAGAATGAAAAAGATTTTATATTCGGTAAGTGTCCTGTTGATGACACTGTGCGGTATGATGTCGTGTGAGTCGATGGATGATACAAATACTGACCCTACGAGAATGGACGGAGCAAATGCGGGCAGTTTCTTGACTCCGGTGATCTACAACATGGGAATCTATACGTGGCAACGCTACAACAGCTATACATTTCAGCTGATGCAGTGTCTTGTAACCACCAACTCAACCAACGGGGTGGGATGGTATAGAATCACCGACACGGCTGGCGACGGGGCATGGACCCAGTATTACAAATGGCTTACCAACGCCAAGGCTATATACGATAACGGTGTGGCTGTGGGCGATGCCAACTATCAGGCTATAGGACTGACGCTGCAGTGCTGGATGTTCGAGACTCTCGTGGCTGCCTTTGGCGATATTCCAATGCAGGAGGCTTGTCGCGGCGACCAGCAGCTGTACTATCCTAAGTTCGACACGCAGCAGGATGTCTATCGTGCTGTTATAGACTCGCTCGATGCCGCCAACCGCCGTTTTGCTCCGTCCAAGGGACTGAGATATAATGACAGTGGCGACCTGCTCTACTGCATCAGCGGCAGCGATGCCGACGGTATTGCGAAGTGGCGCAAGTTTGCCAACTCGCTCCGCATGAGGGCACTGCTGAGAGTTATTGATGTGCCGGAGCTTAATGCCGCTGCGGAACTGAGGAAGATGGTGGACAATCCTGACGAATATCCTGTGTTTGACAGTAACGAAGAATCGGCGATGGTGAAAATCTCCGGAGTGGCTCCATACGAGGCGCCTATGACACGCCCGTCAGACCTAAGCTCGTACAAGCAGCTGTCGGAGTTCTTCATCAATCCCCTCAAGCAGTGGAACGACCCGCGCCTGCCAGTGTTTGCCCTCAAGGCTACCAATAAGGATGACAACGGAAAGGATGTGAAGGACTACGTGGGACTGCAGAGCGGATACGCCAACATGCCGGTGATTAACGGCTCGGCTCCCAATGCCGCCACTCTTGCCACGGCTCCGCAGGACATTGCCCTCATCACTTTTTCTGAGGTACTTTTCATAAAAGCCGAGCTTGCCCAGCGCGGAATCATCAGTCAGGATGCCCGCAAGCTGTACGAGGATGCCGTGGCTGCCAATATGCAGCAGTGGGGAGTGGAGCTGCCGGAGGGATATTTCGACAATCCAGCCACAGCATATGACGGTACGCTCAGGCGCATCATGGAGCAGAAGTTCTATGCGCTGTTCTTCATCGATTATCAGCAGTGGTTTGAGTACAACCGCACAGGCTACCCCGATGTGCCGACAGGTCCCGGCGTGGCTTCAGGCGATGCCATGCCCTACAGGTATAAGTATCCTGCCATCCTGCAGCGCATGAACCGTGAGAACTATCTGAAGGCGGTACAGTCGATGGGTGCCGATGAGATAAGCACTAAGCTGATATGGCAAAAAAGATAAATAATATAAAAAGGAAAAGAAGATGAAAAAGACAATTATTGTTTTGCTGGCAATGGCGCTTTCTGCGGGCGTGTATGCCAAAGACGAGAATACGGCAGTTGTCAAGTCGTGCCGTTACAGTTATGAGGTTTATGGAAATATACCAACGGTGAAAAACACCTTTGAGGAGCAGCATCCCCTCGGCAGTGTCATCACTGAGAAGTGGAATACCTTTATTGCCAACTATACCTGTGTGTATGACGTGGAGGTGGGCTTTTCGGGCTCGGCAACGGAGATTCGCAAACCTGCGGTGTTCAAGGCAGTGGAACGTGCTGACAGATATATACGCCATGCCGTTAGGGATGGCGGAATGGCAAGCGGCGACGCCGTGGCTGTGATGGCGCATATTCTCGACTGTGCCAATGTGATATGCTTTGAGGAGAATACCGCCGATTTTGAAACGGCAGCACGCAAGGCTAAGGCTGGCAAGGATGTTGTGGAACTTTTTGAAAATGTAGAACTAAAGAAATTGTAATATGGAATATAGATTATCATGTCTGGCTTTGTGCATGCTTGCCGCAGGCGTGTTGTTTGCAAGGCAGTTTGACTTCAGTGGCCGCGTGGTCGACGGAAAGGGGAATGGTGTGGCAAAGGTTGTGGTGACAAACGGTTCAGAGTTCACCGTGACCGATGACAAGGGAGCGTGGACGCTGCCTACCGACACCAACACGTGTAAGTTTGTGTATATCTCAACTCCTTCCGGATATTGTCTACCCAGGCGCGGGGCAATTGCCGACTTCTATGTCGGTGTGCGCGCCCTTGCCGACAACAGGGGCAAGCACGACTTTGTGCTGCAGAGGCGTGAGAAGAAGGATGATAAGTTCTATTTCATAGCCATCTCCGACCCGCAGGTGAAAAACCGGGAACAGCTGGCAAAGTGGAACAAGCAGACCATTCCTGACTTGAGGAATACCGCGGAACGTCTGTCGGGCGAGCACGAGGTGGTGACTATGGCTCTTGGAGATATTGTGTGGGACAACATGAAGCTGTTCGACGGTTATAAGCAGTCGGTGAACTCTCTGCCTGTCACGGCTTTCCAGTGCATAGGCAACCATGATTTCGACAAGCGCTATCAGGCTCTCAACAACATGCCGCTGGGAACACCGGTGTATGGAGAGATGGCATATCATCGCCATTTCGGGCCTGTTGACTATTCGTTCAACATTGCCGGAGTGCATGTCGTGACATTGAAGAACATCAATTATATGGGCAACAAGGATTACCGTGAGCAGATTACCGGGGCGCAGCTGGAGTGGCTGCGGCGCGATCTCAGTTATGTGCCCAAAGGCTCGATGGTGATTCTCAACATGCACGCTGCGGCATGGAACGTTGTTGAGGCAGGAGGCAATGTGCTCAATGCGGAGCAGCTGGCTGAGGTGTTGAAAGGCTATCGCGTGCATGTGTTTGCCGGACATACGCATTTTTTACAGAACAATATCGTCTCGGATTCTCTCTATGAGCATAACATCGGCGCGGCATGCGGAACATGGTGGCGCGGTGATGTGAACCGCTGCGGAGCCCCCAATGGATATATGATAGTGACGGCATCGGCAGATTCGCTGTCGTGGCAGTATAAGCCAACGGGTGATGATGTCTCGCGGCAGATGAGCCTCTATTCTGTGGGAGAGTTTCTCTCGCATCCGTTCGATGTGGTGGCAAATGTGTGGGACTGCGACACGGAGACGGTTGTGGAGTGGTATGAGGACGGTGTCTGCCGCGGACGCATGGAGCGTTTCACCGACAATGACGAGGCTTATCTACAGTTGTTGGGCAAGCGCGGCAAGACTTGCCTTACAAGTCATCTTTTCAAGGCTACGCCGGCGCCCGGCACTAAGGAGATTACCGTGGTGGTGAAAAACCGTTTCGGTGAGACTTTCAGGCAGAGCGTTGCCGCCGACAGGGCATACATGCGGACTGTTGCCGATAATTTTGTTCCTAAGATTATCGCCCATAGGGGCTATTGGAGGGCAAAGGGAGCAGTGCAGAACTCCATAGCCGCTCTCCGTGCCGCGGGAAAGGCTGGAGTCTATGGCTGCGAGCTTGACATACACGCCACTGCCGACGGTGTGCTGATTGTTAATCACGACCCCCACATTGGCGGTCTGCCTATTTCTTCAAGCACATACGCACAGCTGTCGGGCGTGCGTCTTGCCAACGGCGAGAAAATACCCACTCTTGCCGGTTATCTTAATGAGGCAAGGAAGTTTCCCGACATGAAAATCATACTTGAGATAAAGAATCAGCCGTCGGACTCTGCCAATGCCTATATAGCAGCAAAAGCCGTGGAGACGGTGAGCTCGCTCAGCATGCAGAGGCAGGTGGAATATATATCGTTTAGTGCAGATGTGTGCGACAATGTGCTGCATAATGATAGTACGGCGTATGTGGCTTACGTTGGCGGCAAGCTGTCGCCGGAGGAAGCCAAAGCGCGCGGATATAAATGTCTTGACTATTCAATGAAGATATTCCTCAGGCATCCGGAGTGGATAGACGAGGCACACAGCCTTGGTCTGCACGTGAATATGTGGACGCCCGACACTGAGCCGGAGTTGCGTATGGCACGCATCCTGCGTCCTGACTTCATCACCACGGATAATCCTGTGTACAAGTACCGTTAGAGCATAATGTTCTTTATCATTCTTACTGTTCATGCGTAGGAGTGCATGCCCGACAGGAAATAGTTCACGCCGAAGTAGGTCATGGCAAGGCTGAGGAATGCCAGTGCCATGTATATGTGGTAGGCTGCGGGGCGGCGCAGCAGTGGCAGGCTCTGAGTGTGGAGCGCCACGGCATAGAGCATGAGCGTTATGAGCGCCCATGTCTCCTTCGGGTCCCAGCTCCAGTAGGTTCCCCAGCTCACGTTTGCCCAAATGGCACCTATGAATATGCCTATGCCCAGGGCGGCAATGGCGGGATGGAGGAACAGAAGGCTCAGAACCTGCAGCTCACGGGCATGGCGGGGCAGGCACAGTGCCACGATGGCGCAGAGGAATGTGAGCGAGAGCAGCGCATAGCTTATCATGATGGTGCTCACGTGAAGGCTCAGCAGCGGACTGTCGAGCACGGGCATCATCTGTCCGATGGCAGGGTCCATCTGGTTGAGATGGCTCACCAGGAGGAAGAATCCCGAGAGCAGCAGCCCGAACACCATCAGTATGCGCAGCCTGCGGTGCAGACAGAGCGCGATGAGCTGCACCAGCCACGCAAGGGAGAGCATTGTCTCGTAGCCGTTGGTGAGCGGAATGTTTCCGCTGATGATCCAGCGCAGCGCAATGGCGAGGCTGAGGGCGAGGAAGGACAAATAGGAGAGTGCTGACAGCATACGCCCGAACAGCCTGGCAGGGCGCTGCCGCGTAAGCCGCCAGATGGTGTGGAGCAGGGCAATGAGTCCCAGCGTGAGGTTGACGATGAAAAGCACTGTGGCAAAGGGTATGCTGTTGTTGATGCGCTCTGCCAGATACTGTGCCTCTGACGGCATGGTGCTGCCGCCAAACCTTTCCTGATAGCGCTTCATCTTGGTGAAATATTCGTCCACGCGCCCGAAGTTATTAGTCTGTATGTCGGCATAAATCAGTGAGAATACATTACTTATATATCGTGCGTGCTCATTGTCCATTGATTGCGGCAGGATGTCGGTGGGCGCGTACCATACGGTGGAGCGGCTGGTGTAGGGCAGTACTCTGAGCGACTGTCCGCTCCGCAGTTCCGTCACAAGCTGGTATTTCATGTTGTCATCGGCAGTCTCGCGATGGTTCTGCATCAGGTCCTTTTCCCATTCGTCGCCATAGAATATCCAGCCTGTCAGCACCTGCTCGGCAGTCATGCCCCTGTAGCTTCTTGAACCGTAGATTTTCCTGCAAAAATCCTGCGCATAGGTCTGCACCGGGCAGATGCGGCCGTTGTATAGTATGCAGAGCTGTCCGAACTTCTCTGCCGTAGGCTTGGGAAGTGAGGACTGGGCGTGCGTGCCTTGTCCTGACGGCAGCCATAGGCAGACGAGCAGCGCGCCACGCCTGAGCAAGGGATGGCGCAGCAGCTTGCGGTAGCTGCCCTTGGGGTCGATGAGCATCCAGACGAGCGACAAAAACAGCAGTCCGTAGCCTGTGTAGGTCACGGGTATGCCGTAGGGGTCGGTGTTGACGGCGAGAATGCTTCCGTTGCCGTCCTCGTCGTATGATGCCTGGTAGAAACGGTAGTTATGGTAAGAGAGGATGTTGTTCATTGAGATGTGGCCGTCAATATGCTCCTTGCCGTCGATGACCGTGACCGACGACCGGTAGTCGGCTGGGGCATGAGTGCCTGCGTGGTATGTGATTTCAAACTTGTTAAGCCTTACGGCAAAGGGCAGCTCCTTGCGCTCCTCCTGTGTGTAATATGTCTTTGTCGGCTCGCCCGTGCGCAGATGAATCATGCCTTTCACGGAGGTGATGTGGGTGAGCAAGGCTCCTGCCAGTATCACCACGAGCGAGAGGTGGAGCAGCAGTGTGGGGACGCTTCTCACCTTGCGCCTCAGAATGTGGAATATGCCGGCGGCAGTGAGCGCAGCCCACAGCGCCATGAACCACCAGCTGCCGTAAACAGCCTGATGGGCGTAGTCGGTGCCGTGTTCTTGTTCCACGATTGTGGCTGCTGCCATGCTCACCACAATAATTATATATAAGGTGTAAATCAGTTTTTTGACCATGATGCGGCAAAGTTACAGTTTTTTTTGAATATATGCAAGGTTTTGCGGTAAAAACGTCGGGAGACTTGTCGTGAAGCCTCCCGACCTGGTGGATAGTATGTTGGTTATATTGACCTCAGAAACTTTACAACTGCGTCGCGGTCGGCTTTTGGCAGGTTGTAGAATTTCTGTGCAGAACTATATGCGTGGCTCTTCTTGCTGTAGGCATGCCACATGATTGCCTCCACCTCGTTGCGTGCGCGGCAGTCGTGCAGCCGGTCCTCGGCACCGGTGTTGAGGCTCGACAGTCCGCGTCCCCACAGCGGTGTGGTGCGGCACCATGAGCCGTGTATGTCGTTCACCATGTAGAGCTTGTGCTGCACGAAGTCAGAGTATGGATAGATGGTCTGGTTCTGATAGCGTGGCAACTTCTTGCCAGCCATCATGTCGGCAGTGATGTAGTTGTCGCTGGTGGTCTGCCACTTCGGACGGTGACAGGTGGCGCAGCCCATTTCCATAAACAGCTGCTTGCCACGCTGCACGTCGGTGTCGTTCAGGTTGCGGGCACGTGGAATGGCTAAACCGCGGTGCCACACCATGAACGAATAATAGTTGTCCATGCTCTGGTCGGGAGTGAAGTTGTGAACGCCGTTGTCAAACTGGTTTGTCGACGGGTCGAGCAGTATGGACACGGCATTGCTGATGCTCTCCTTTGTGCCGTCGGCATAGTAGGGCGATGTGGGGTCGGCCTGTATGGCACTTATCACATTGTCGTTGTTTGCCATTGCCTTTGCCCACGCCTTGGTGGAGTACAGTTTCGGACGGTCGGCACGGCTCACGTTAGTGATGTTCCAGATGGCGTTGGCTCCGGGACCGTCCTGCAGCGAGCCTCGTGTAAGGGCGTAGGTGAAACGCTTAATCAGTCCTGTGCCGTTGTACTTCGAGCCGTCGGCATGGGTGCCGCCGCTGATGCCGTCCTTGCCAAACACGGGGTAGTAGGCTCCGGCTGCCATCGCCTTGGCGCTCTCGTCCCAGAAGTTGGGGTTGAGATATTCCGACACGTCCAGTCCTGCCTCTCTCAGACTCTTGGCTTCAGCGGCATACTGCTCGGCTATTGCCTCGTTGGGTATGGCGTCAATCATACCCGTACCGATGATTCCTATGGTTGACTCCAGGCGGAATGCAAGATTGGATGGCTTGGGGTCGGTGTTGAATGCTGAGACGGGGATGTCCAGCTCAGGATAAATCAACTCATACCTTTCTCCGTCGGGGAATTGCAGGGGCAGTCCGCTCTCCATAGCGGTGACGGTCTTCCACTGCAGGTTGATTTGGCTCTCCTCTATAGGAGGCAGGAACGGCGATGTGGCTTGTGTCTGCGGCATTCCTGTCACCTCCGATATATATGCTCCGTCGTTGCTTCCCGGTGCCGTGGGATGGTAGACTACAAGCAGGTAGCCATTGCCGTTGCCGTAGCTGGTGGTGTAGGAGTTCATGCGCTTTCCGTGACCGTAGCCGGGATGGCAGTCGAGACACGATTTGCGTGTTGATGCCGGACCGAGTCCCTTAAACACTCCTGTGTTGATGGTGTACTGACGCTCAAAAAGCTGCTCGCCGATGAAGAAGTTCTCAGTCAGTCCCTGCTGCTCCACGGCCGGGGTCGGGGCTTCGTAGCATCCCGACACAGTGTTCTCGGTTGTGCCAAGTTCACCGCCCGGGTACCATTCCTCGGCAGAGAAATTTCCCACAGCCTGTCCTATATACTTCGCATCAGTCTCCACCGCTGCGCCTCCGCCGTCGGCATCGTCATTGTCAGAGCAGGCTGTCACCGAAAGAGCGAGCAGAGTGGCTGAGGCATACAGATATTTTTTATTGTTCATGATGTTTTGTTGATAATAAAATAAAAGGTGTAATTATTTTACGGAGAGACGACGGAACCATGTGCCTGCCTCGTTCAGCTGGTTGTCAAGCTCCTGAACGGCGTCGATGCAGGTTTTCACCTGTGCGTTCTTGGGGTCGTCAACAAAGGCGATCCCGCTGTTTTTTGCATTCTCCAATGCACTGATGGCAGTGTTGAGGGCATTGCTCAATGCAGGGTAGCCGGGATAATTGTGGTCGCGCATGATAGCCATGAGCGAGTTGGCTGCGGGAGAGCTGGCGCTGATGTTGCGTGTGCCGTAGAGCACGTTCCTGATGGAGTGTATGTTGTCCTGATAGTCTATGAACGAGCGCTTGCTGTAGGGCGACTCGATATAGTCGATTGACTCGTCCTCGCCGCCTTGGTTGGTGGCTACGCGGTATGCCTGTCCCAACTTCTGCTGGTAAACCTCCTGACAGATGTTTGAGCAGCCGCCAATGAGAATGTTCTCCATGGTCTCCTGCCATGTCTGGAAATAGCCGTTTGCAGTGGTGGCTGCAAGCAGATAGTCGCCGTATCCCATGTTGCGTGGCGAGAGTCCCTTGTTCAGTGTGCCTTCCACCACCCATGGAGCGGCAGTGAGTATGCCGTTGTGCGATGATGAGATGCCGTTTGCCAGCCAGCCGTATTCCAGCAGGGTTGTCATGTTGCGCACATCCTCTGCCACGGCAGCCGCGAAAGCCAGTTCGTCGATGCCCTTTACCGATGTCATGCCCTCGGCGGTCTCGTTGCCCTGAAAGTCTGCCACGGTGCGGTTGCTGCCGTTGCGGAAAAGCACGAACTCTAGTCCGTGGAAGCCCAGCACCGAGTCGAAGTTGCCGTTGTTCTCATAAACGAATTTTGCAGGTGCGGAGCCGTTGATGCCGCTGATGATGGCGTTGCTGTTGAGTGCGGCCACTAACTGGTCGCGGTCTAATGGCCATGAGTCAATGTGCGGGTCAATCTCGTTGTCGGTGGCGGCACCATAGAGGAATGCCTCGCTGCGCTCCCATTCCATGCGTGCGTCCTTGAACGCCTCGCAGGCGGCGTTGATGTCGCTCTGCGTCATGCTGTTGGCCTTGGCGTTTGCATAGAGTTTTGCGCATGCCTCGTAGAGGGTCTGGGCATTGTTTGCCAGAGCGGTGTATGTGGGGTATACCACATCGTTTACGTAGGTTTGTGCTGTCTGTTCCATCAGGCTTTTGCTGACGGCATTGACGGTTGTCTCGTCATTGTCGTCGTCCGAGCACGATGAGACTCCCGTTGTGCATACTCCCAGCAGGAGCATTGCCATGAATTTTGCTGTTTTCTTCATTTTTAATTTTGATTTTATGATAAATTTTTCTATGTTCTTCGTTTCTGTTGTTTTATAGGAAAAATCCCTGGTAGGTCACGCCGATGTTTATGGCAGGCTCATTGTTGTACTGTCTTTTGAGCATCCTGTGGTTGTATTCAGCCTTGATACATATTTGCGGCATGGGCTGGTAGTTGATGCCGCCGGCGAGAATCTTCTTGCCGGTCCACTGCGAGGTGGTGTTGCCGATGCTTGAGTCGTAGTATTCAAAATGTCCGAACACATAGAGCTTCTGCTTGTCGCGGCGCATCTTCTCAATCTGCGAGAACACATCGTAGCCAGCTTCCACCATGGTGGCTATGGCGTGGCTGCCGAAGTATTTGTTGCTGCCGCTCTCGTTGGGCTTCACCAGTGAGGTGCCGGGATAGGTGTAGGAGGCGATGGTCTGTGCATCGCTCACGTAGCCATAGTCGGCATTGCCGCGCACCAGCCAGTTATGTCGGTTGTATGTGAAGTCCAGTGCTCCTATGTATACGTTGCCCTTCACGCGCTTGGCGTCTCCTTTCTCCATGTCGTGTGGCGTGGTGTTGTGCATCGACTGTCCGTAGTAGCCGCTCACTCCTATGCGCAGGCCGGGTATGGAATAGTTGTCCACACGTGCGCTGACACCATATTTGTTTGCCACCTCAAACTCGTAAGGGCTTTTTGTGCCGCCCTGAATCCAGTTGCTGCGGCTGAAGTTGAGAGCGTTAAGTCCCGCCACAAGTTGCGCTTCGTAGCGGAAGTCGCCGCTGCGTCCCCACAGCGCCACTCCCGTCTGGTGCCACGTGCAGGGCAGTATGGTGTTCTCGCCTTCAGGGCGGTAGACGGTGAAGAAGTTGAGCGGCTCATGGTGGGCATTGGTCAGGCCTACTGGCACCACGATATGTCCGGCACGTATGTTGAAAGCCTTTCCGAACGACTTTTGAATCCAGAACTGCTCCAGCTCCACCTCGCCGCCTTTCTCGGTCTCGCTCTCATACTCGATGCTCTCTTCCGCCTCATATTCTATTGCGCCGCCAGTGCCGCCATGCTCAAACTCTATCTCCGTGCCGAAGGTCCAGCCCTTGCCGAAGTCGTAGCCAATGTAAATCACGGCATGTGGAATGTCGAACCGCCCGTGGCTCGGGTCGTTTTTGTAGGCAGGTGCGTTGGAATAGCGCTTCCCGTTGTCGCTGTAGAAGTTGCGTGAATATGCCGCCTCTCCATAGCCGCCGATGCTGAGGCGTTTCCCGTTGACGTGCTGTTGCAGCACGCTGTCGGCGGCCGTCTGCTGTGCGCCAGCTGTTGCAATGCCGGTCATCAATGCGCCGGCGATAAGTCCTAATCTGATACTGTTCATAAACTATCCTTATTTTGTTTCTTTTTTCCGGCTGCAAAGGTACGGCTTTTAGAAATTTCCTGCAATACCTAAAAATTGGTAATTTTTTACATCTGCTGTTTATTGTTGTGTCCTCATTTTTAGGTATTTTAAATAAAAAAACGAAATAATTTCCGTATGAGAAAATATTTTGTTAACTTTGCAGCGCTTTTTACTTTTGAAAACTACGATATGATAGAGAATAATGAATAAATTCACTAAATACAATTATGGCAGTGCCACTGCCGAGGTTTTTACGTTCAGCAACGGCACAGAGGTAAGTGAGGCCCATGTTCAGATTCATGTAACCGATGCAACCATGTCTTACCGCAGCCAGCTGCAGGCGGTGGACAATGCTTTTGTGCAGCTGCTCACAGACAGCCTGCATGGATTTGCCGCCGTGTTTAAGCGTTACTATCTGAGCGATGCCGCCAACCAGGCCGACGGCATATACGCCATGGAGCCTGAGGGCTGCGACTGCGCCATCTCCGTGATTGAGCAGCCTCCGCTCGACGGCACTAAGGTTTCGTTGTGGGCATATCTCATGACAGGCATGCGTAGCGTGAGCTGCCACGGCAACGGACTGCACGCCGTGAGCCACGGAGATTTCACCCACCTGTGGGGTGGGGGAGCGCACAACCTTGCCGCCAACAGCGAGTATCAGACACGCCTGCTCTTCAATGAGTATGTGATGCAGCTGAAACAGGAGGGATGCACTTTGAAGGACAATTGCATACGCACATGGTTCTTTGTTAACGACGTAGACTTGAACTACGGTGGGGTGGTGAGGGCGCGCAATCAGGTGTTTTTCACCCAGGGACTCACCAACCAGACACACTTTATTGCCAGCACGGGCATTGGCGGTCGTCAGGCTGACCCCAACGTGCTCTCGCAGATGGACAGCTATGCCATTGCCGGCATACGTCCAGAGCAGATACGCTATCTCTATGCCTCCACGCACCTTAACCGCACGAGTGACTATGGAGTGAGTTTCGAGCGTGGTACGCTGGTTGATTATGCCGACCGCCGCCACGTGTTCATCTCGGGTACGGCGAGCATAGACAACAAGGGACAGGTGGTTTTTCCAGGCGATATAGTGAGACAGGCAGAACGCATGATGGAGAACGTGGCGGCGCTGCTGGCCGAGGCAGAATGTACTATGGACGACATTTGCCAGATATCGGTGTATCTGCGTGACAGTTCCGATTATGCTGTGGTGAGCCGCATCTTTGCAGAACGCTTTCCCCACAAGCCCTACGTTATTGTTCATGCTCCCGTGTGCCGCTCAGGATGGCTCATAGAGATGGAGTGCATGGCTGTGAAAGAACGGAGTGACAACAGCCTGCCTAAATTTTAACTCCATCCTCGACGGTATGCGCTCCTATGTCTAAAAGGGAATCCGAAATAGACTTTCATCAAACTTTGTGGAAACAGATAAAGAAAAATATAATTAGGAAAAAATAAAGCAATAAGGATATAAGCGCTCCTTATTGCTTTATTTTTTAATTGTTTTGTCTTATTTGCAAATTTTCTTAACCACCTTCACGCTGCCGTCGGAGTATATGTTCTTCTCGATGACAATACCTTTGGCTGTGCTTACGCTGCGTCCGTAGATGTCGTGTCGTGAGGTGGATATTATTTTGGCGTCGTTGCCCGACTGTTCTGGAGCAACGATGCCGTCGGCCTGTGCCTTCTCGGCGGCAAGCCGCAATTGGGCATGCACGTTGTGGTAGGCTGGTTTGGGCTTCAGGTTGCTGTCGAAGAGCAGCGGATTGTTGTGACGCCATGAGTGGTTGTCGGATATTCCCCACAGGAGCATCGACGGACAGTTGTCGTTGCGCAGGAACACGCGTGTGATGGCACCGTATTCCTTTGCCTGAATATCGAGGGCATTGTCGGCGTATGGATTGGCAAGCGCAATGTCGAGCTCGGTGATGATGCAGTCCATGTCCATCTCCGCATAGCGGCGTATGTTCTTTTCCAGTTTCAGGGTATCGAGCTGTCCTGTGGTCAGATGACACTGCAGTCCGCATCCGTCAATCGGGCGTTTGTCGGCTTTCAGCCGTTTTATCAGATTATAGTAAGCCTCTGTCTTTGTGTCGCCCATGAACTCCGCGCCGTATTCGTTTATGAACAGCCGTGCCTCAGGGTCTGCCTGGTGAGCCCATACGAAGGCTGAGTCAATAAACTCCTCGCCAATGTAGGTAGACCATATGGATGGTCGCAGCTTATATGCGTCGGGATTGGTGCGCACTATGCTTTGGTCATCGTCAAGCACTTCGTTGCACACATCCCATTCACGTATGCGTCCCTTGTATTTTCTCACTACGTTGAAGATGTGGTTCTTCAGTATGTCGAGCAACTCCCTGCGGGTGTAGTTGTGATTGTTCTTCTTGCCGTCCTGGCTTACCCATGCGGGTACCTGAGAGTGCCATGCCAGAGTGTGGCCGCGCACCTCCTGCTTGTATCTGTCGGCAACCCACATCACTGCGTCGGCGCCTCCATAGTTGAACGAGCCCTTAGATGGCTCCGTGGCGTCAAACTTCATTTCATTTTCTCCCACCAGCAGGTCAAACTCACGTCCCACCAGTCCGGTCTCGCCGTCATCGCGGCTACAGTCGTAGCGATAGCTTGCCACAGCCACTCCTATGTTCTTTTTCAGGCGTGCCGAGTATGTGCGCAGCGGTGTGTCATCGTTAATGTCTGCTGTCCAGTCGTCATCGGGATATTCACCCTTGTTTCCCGGGGCATCATCATCGTCGTCGCTCACGTCTCCCTGGCCGTTGTAGTCGAGCGATGTCACCTTGGCAACGATGCTGTATTCTCCATCTGCGCCTTCCCGTTGCTCCACCACCCATGTGTAGGCTTTGGGATAACGTATTCTGAAGCTCCATCCGTTGCCGTCTTTCTTGTTTGTTGTAAGCAGTGTTATCTCATCGTTCACCTGCATGGCGGCGTCATCGGTGAGGGCGATAGTCAGCCGTGGAGTTTTCTCGGATTCTTCAAATTCCTGAGTCTTGTTGTTGTATGCCATCGTTCCCTTTATATTAAGGCGGGCATATTCTTGGGCATTTTTCACCCGGCATATTATGTTGGCCTCAGGGTGCAGAGTGACGTTAACGCCAGCTGATGTCGTGTAGTCGGCAAAGGTTAGTGTCCCTGCGTTTGCTATTCCGGGGATTATCGTTCCGTATACTTCTGTTTGTGCGCCTATGCTTCCGTTGCCGCCGAGAGTGGTGCCGTTGAATACAAACAGTGTTCCGCCGTTGCCTGTCGCGCCACTTTTGCCGCCAGTCTCTGCCGCCTCTGCGTCATTGTTTATGAGCAGTGTTCCGTCGAGCAGGCGTATTCCGGCGTTTATGTTATTTTCGTTGCCGGTGATTGTGTATGTGCCGGCTCCCTCCTTTATCAGTCCTACGCTGTTGCCCGAGCTGGAGGCAAGGATTTTTCCTGCCAGAATGCCGTCGGTGCCGGTGCCTCCTACGATGTAGTAGGAGTTTGCCGTACCTTTCTTATAATATCCGTCGAGTGTGCTGCCCGCCATGGTGTTCAGCTCACCGAATCTTATGCCGCGCGTGCCCGATTCTATGGCTATTGTAGCTCCGTCGTGCAGCACTACTTTGCTGTTTTTGAAAACCTCGTTGCAGCGTGAGGCTTCGAGATTGTCGGGCTGGAACGTGCCGCTGCTCATAACCAGACCGTAGAAGCCGCAGTTTGCCGCCACTTCCTTATACGGATAGATGCTGACCGTGCCTCTCATTGTGCTCCAGTCGGGCCATGTTGCTCCTTTGCTCTTCGCGGTGCCTATATACGACCGCTCGCCTCCGGAATAGATGTTGAGTGTGCCGTCTCCGGCCACCTTTCCTGTCCATTCCGTGTATCGCGATGTACGCACATTGGTTGTTGTGCCTGCCGGAATGAATATATTGTCACTGATGTTGCGGTATGAGCTTGACGTGTTGGCAGTGCAGTAGTCGAGTATTCCGCCGTCTTCCGTTGTCAGATAGTCGTCATATTCTCCTGCCAGACAGATGTTGTCGATGTAATAGTCGGTGTTGTTGTGGTGCAGTCCAAGTCTTATCACTCCTTCGGTGTTGTCCGCGCCGGCAGGTTTCATGGTGTATTTCCTGTGTTGCCACACCTTTATGTTACCCTGATGCGGATAGCTTTCATCACGGTAAACCTCCTGCGAGCCTATGAACACGGCAAATTGTTTATAGTCATCGGCATTGTCATTGCCACTGCGGTAAATGTCGCATGTCACAATCGGATAGCGGTCGGTCAGTGCCTTTCCGCGCAGTTCCGTCGGAATGTTAAACTCAGGGTGGCATCCCCATTCTTTCAGTGCTATGTGCAGCACTTTGTTGTTGACGTTAGTCGGGTCGGTCTCCACCGTTGCGGTTGAGGTGACGGCATTGCCGTCGCTGCTCCATAACGTCCATGTTGTGCCTACCGGATAATCTTCAAAATCGCATACCGTCAAAGGTGCGGCATGTGCTCCTGCAACCATTATGGTTGCGGCTACGAGACTACAGATTTTTTTCATTCTTCAAACAGTTATAATTCATTAAAATTAGATTGTTATTTTTGTATTTTGTATTAATCAGATTGGTAATTTTATATATCCGCCAGCTTGGCGGTTGTGTTCTCTGTATTTGTTTTGGTGTGCAAATTTAGTACTTTTTTCCCAATCTTGCAAGAAAAACATGAATTATTGCTGTTTTTTGATGCTTCATCTATGCCGTGAAAAATAATGGAAAGGCTTTTCTGTTGAAAGAAAAAGCCTTCCCATTATTTTATGAAATTAGGCCACGGGGCTTAGAAGTTATAGTACAGACCAAGCTTGAGACCGGTTCCGTTGTCGCTGCCGAAATAGTTCATGCCGTTTCCGCTGAACCCGAAACCGAAGGTCTTCTCACCGTTAAAGTCGGCTGTGTCCTGATAGCCGAGGAAGCCAACCGAGGCTGTAGCGAAAATCTTCTTTGTGATGTCGAAACGCACGCCAGGCTTCAAACCAAGGCTCCAGCCTGTGGATGAGTCGCCTTCTTCAGGTTTTGCAGAGGCAAACTGGAACTCACCGTCGATGAAGAAGCTTACTATGCCTGCCTTTGCCACGGTATAGCGCACGTATGGTGCCACGGAAATGATATTGTAGCTCGACTCCTGTTTGGCGTATGTGTAGCCTACACCTAAGCCTATTGCCCATTTGTTGTCGAGATTATATCCAATCTCTGGAGCAAGGGTAATCTGTGTGATTGACTTGTCCTCACCGGACACATCTGTGGAGCTGAAGCTGAAGCCACCGCCGAGGTAGGTTTGTGCACTGGCGCCGATTGCGGCGAGAACGATCACGAATGTTGCGATAAACTTTTTCATAGAATTTCTCTTTAAAATGTTAGTAATTCTTTTTTCGTATGTCGTTATTTGACGGGGCAAAGTTACTGCTTTTTTGTTATTTCAGTTACTTTTTGCTCTTTTAAAACGCTAAAACTTGTGTCTTTTATTGATTTCTTTCACAAATATACGTCTTTTTTACAAAAATAGCCTGATTTGCAAGCATGATACATGCTATTGCGTAACTTCGTTATTCTGGGTAGCTGAGGTTTTCCGGTTTCATGCACGACAGCACCTCGTCCACATATTTTTTCGATTCCCATTGTGCCATGGGCAGGTCGTGGAGCAGCCAGTTGCCGCAGTCTTTCGGTGTAGCTCCTGGAATTTCTCCCTCATAGTCGGCTATGAACCTGAATGTTCGCAGTATCAGGTTGGCTATGTCCTCGCTTCTCAGATCGCCGCGCATCACAAGGTAATTGCCCGTCTGGCATCCCATGGGCCCCCAATAGATTATGCGGTCTGCCCACTCGGCATCATTACGCAGGTATGTGGCGGCAAGATGCTCTATGGTGTGCAGAGCTGCCTGCTGCATTGCCGGTTCGCGGTTGGGCTCTTTCATGCGTATGTCGAAGGTTGTTATGACCTCGTTGCCTGCATGGTCTTTTCTTGATACGAATATACCGCGGCTCAGGCGGTTGTGGTCTATTGTGAAACTTGCAATCTTCTTCATGCTGTTTGTTTTTTAATTATAAAATTTATAATACATATAAAAAATTTCTCACTCCACACTCCACACTGAATCAAAGTGCATTAAGCAGCGCCTTTGTGGCATTGAACGACTTTTCGGCCATGCTGCTCCAGAAGTCTGTGTACTGTTGTGCGTTGCCTTCTTTTAGCGGAATGTCGCTTATTATGCGGAACGACACAAACGGTATGTCTCTCTGACAGCACACGTGAGCAATTGCCGCCGACTCCATGTCAACAGCCATGGCTTCGGGAAAATGACTGGCTATCTCACGCATCTTGTCCACGGTGTCCACAAACCAGTCGCCAGTCACAATCAGCCCTTTGTGTATTGTTGTGCCGCAGTCGAGGCTTGCTGCTTTTTCCACTATGTCTTCGGCGCTTTTGAATCTTTCGGGCATACCCATCACCTGACCGAACATGGCCTCCGGGCCGCAGTACACATCGTGGTAACATGTCTCTGTCGATACCACCACATCCTGTATCTCCAGTGTTGTGGAAGCTCCTCCCGCCACGCCTGTTGATATAATCATGTCGGGGCTGAACTTCTCAATCATCTGCCATGTGCTCACGGCGGCGTTCACCTTGCCAATGCCGCTTTGCATCAGTATCACGGTGTTCAATCCCATCGTTCCGTAAACGAAGTGCCGTTTTTCGAAAGTCAGTGACTTTGGTGTTTTGAGCAAGCCTTTCACCTGCTCAAATTCCTTTTCCATTGCAATGATTATTCCTATTTTCATTGTTTGTTATGTTTATTTTGCTTTATTGCGATGTTTCTTTTATGTACCGTAGCGTAGTTATGCCGTTTGTAAGTGGGCCGTCAGTCCTTCTCGGGAATCATTGTTGCATTCTTGTCAAGATAATTCTTCGAGGCATCAACAGCTATTAGCACACGGTCGCCTCCACGCATGTAGGCACCGTCGACGGAGAATGTGGTCACCTTACTGTCCATCTCGCCAACGTATGTCAGTTTGCCGTCGGCAGGATTCATCCACCACACGTTTTTCTTCGCACCCGAAATCTTGGTGAGGTCAATGTCCATCGGCTTACCGCTGTAGTTATATACCAGCAGGTAGTCGTTGCCGCGGGTGGCAATCATGCGGTCGTAACGCTCACCGTTCTTGCCGGCAATGATGCTCTGGTCGGCAATGCGGTCAGTAAATGGGAAGTTAAGCATGAGATACTTGAGATATTTCATCTGCCCGTAGCCGGGATCCTTCATAGCATCCCACCATGGTTTCTCTGCACCGAACGAGCCAAGCAGACCTGGACGCATGAACTGCATTATGGAGTTGTGACCATAAGTGTGACCGAAACAGCCTGCAAACACAGCCCAATAAGCATAGCGGCGCACATCGTAGTCCTGCCAGCGTGGAGCGTCGAAGTCGTGAAGTCCCTGAGGTATGTCCTCGTATGAAGGCTCACCGTCGATTACAGGACGTATAGGCGACTTCTCAAAACTCATGTCAACGTAGGTCCAGTTGTCCTCCTCTGTATTGTCCTTTATGGTGTAGTCTCCGTCACCGTTGCGCTGTCCGTAGCGGCGGTGTCCGCTCTGGAACATATTGAAATCCATCCACTCGCGGTCGTTGAACCACCATGCAGAGGTGGTGCGTCCTCTTGGATGGAAAGTCATGATGTGCCCTTTGTCCACTTTCTTGATTGCACGTGCCAAGGCATCCCACACTTCCGGCTTCTTGTCACCGCGTATGTCACCGCCAATCATCCAGATGATATTAGGCTTGTCCTTATATCTCTCGCCGAGGAACTTGCCGAGCGCAGCTGCCTTTTTCTCGTCCATGGCGTTAATCTGTGAACCCCAGATGCAGTCCATAGCAATATAGATGCCGTTGCGCTCCGCCACATCAACAATGTAATCGAGATGCTCCCAATAACCGTAAACTCCGGGCTTCGACACCTTTGAGAAATCGAACTCAGCATTGTTGGCTGCATGACCGTAGATATTAAATGTAGGTATTCCGTTGAGCACCTGAATCTGCTCCACGTTATATCCAGCCTCACGCTCCTTTGTAAGATAATACTCCACCTCATCACGGTTGAGGCGCTCAGGCAACAGCCATGCAGTGTTTCCCATCCAGAAGAAAGGCACATTGCCTTTTTCGTGAACGATATAGCGCTGGTTGTCGCTCACCTTCAGAGCACCGTTGCTCCAAGGCTTGTAGATTTGTTTTTTGGCAGCCGTCATTGTGCCTGCCATGAGCAGCATTAGAGTAGCTGCTGTAATTGTTCTTAGTTTCATATTGTTAAATTTTTTATTATTCTTTGTTTATTGGGCTAATAGGGCTTATTGGGCTAATAGCCTGCACAAAGATTCTTCATTAGTTCGCAAGTTCATCAGCTTCGCAGTCTTCACTCTTCATTTTCACCCCATCTTTCAGCACAATCAGTCCCTTGCCAAGATTGTAGTGATTTCCGGTCTTGTCATAGACAATGGTAATGGTGTGACCATGATAGTTGATGCCGTCAAGACACCAGTAATCCCAAGTACCCTCAGGGATGAGAGGATTCACACGGATGCTGCCGTCAGCCTGTGGACGGAAACCGCAGATGCCGGTAATCATGAGGTCGTTGAATGTGGAGTGGTTATAATAACGGCTGCGCTCACGGTCCCCCATAAGCCAATAGCCGGTAACCTCGTCAAGATACTCGCCGATATAAGGACGGCCGCGGTGATGCTGGCTCTCCACATAGAGTTTCATCTGGCGGAAGAACACAGAGTCGCTAACCACCTGGGAGTCTTTCTTTGTCGGGTCGTTGAGATAGTTTGCCAAGGCTGTCAGAGTCTGACTCGACGCAAACGGCCAGATTGCACCGTCCCACTCGCATTTGCCAAAACCATGACTGCGGAACAGCGGGTGACGGCGCTCGGCTGTGGTCAGTCCATAAGGAGCCGAGAATCCCTTCTCGTCGGTTATCTGCAGCCAAGCCTTGTCAAACTTCTTGTCGGTGGTCATGTTGAAATACCATGGAATGTATCCAATAGCCTCACGCACCTGAGCGAGAGTATCGCCGCGCATGGTCTCGAAGAACTCACGCTTATCGTTCCAAAGCTTTGTCTCTATAAGATTTTTCAGAGTCTCAGCCTCGCCATCGTATGTCTTTGCCTTGTCAGTCTCTCCTGCCATTGTGTGCATTGCAGCCAACGCACGGGCATTGCCATACATGTAACTGTTTATGGTAGGACGGGCATACTTTTTCTTTCTGCCACCACTGATACTTTCCTCCATACCGTCCTGCACGTCACCTTGCCAGTAAAGTCCGTTAGACAGACGGTTGCTGCCCTTCCAGCGCGCATACTCATCATCAAACGAAGGCATCATACCCAGCAGCCATTCCTTATCGCCCCACAACTTATATGCCTCAAGAGCCGCAGCGGGATTCCATGAGCTGAACTTTGTCATCTTCTGCATCGGCTTACCGTCGTTGCCGTGATACCATGTGTTGAGAATCTGCTTCAGATAAGTGGTGTCGCGCAGCCATCTTGTCTCCATAATGTGATGACCGATGGCGCAGGCTATGAGATTGTAGCGGTCGGCGTATGAGCGCTGTACCAGGAACTCGGTCATGCCATAGCCCACAGGAGTGCGCTTGATATGTTTGCGCAAAGTCCACCAGCGGTAGTAGAACATTTCCTCCATCTGCTTGTCAGGACACTCAAACAGCGGTATGTTCTTGCTCATCCACTCCGACGATTCTGAATTGGGAATGGCTGCCACAATGTTTTCGTCCTCCATTGTGTTGAACTTCTCGGCATAGTGGCTGAAGTTGTCGTACTTCAGCACAGCGTTGGCACAGTCATTGTCGGCAGAGAAGGTTTTCACGTTTGCAATGCGGTAGACTGCCATCGGGTCTTCCTCGTCGGCACGTGGCTGGTCTTCGGTCTGGTCGGCAGGCGTCTCGATGTTTGGCTCTGTAAACAGTGCTCCTGTGCGGAACTGCACACGGGTGATTGTCTCCACAGGAGTGTCCATCTGGCGCACACAGGCTTTCTTTCCGTCAACATAATAAACGGTGTTGTGGTGCTTTGCAGAGAGTATAGCCTCCACATGGTATGTCTTGCCAGCCTCAACCTTCTTTATCAGAGTAGCGTAGCGTGCGCCGCCCTTCACCCTTGCCATGCCACTGCCGTCGATGATAATCTTCGAGCACACGTCGCCACAATCGTTGAGGAACTCGATGTTGAGCTGTCCATGGTCAGTCTGAGCTATCTGAAGGTCAAACTCCACCTTCAGTTCCTTTGTGGCTGGAATCACGCGCTCTGCCTTGGCATAGTCAAACGGATCCTTGTCGCTCAATTTAAGCCATTTGCCGTCAAGCTCCACCGGCGCCCACAGCGGCGAGTAGATGTTCCAGTCGTTCATGTCGGCCAGCTTGCCGAATTTCGAGAAGTCGGTATCGGCATGGGCTGTAGCCTTGAGCTGCACCGGCACACACACACGGCTCACCCAAATATCCTCCTTATTGTTGCTGTAGGTTATCCACAGGTTGTTGTCCTCAGGCACGCCGTTGCCTTCAAGTATTCCACGGGTGTACTGCGGACCGTAGCTCTTGTAGAGTCCCCAATGGCGCTCGGGTGTCACCTCACCGTTGATAAGGCTGAGCGTGGTGTATTCAAGTCCGTCGTTGCTGAGCGAGATGGCGAGCGGCCAACGGTATTCGGCAGGGTTGTACACAGTGGCGTATGTGCCGTCGGTGAGACGCTGTCCCCAAATCTTGGCGTTGGAGTTTACAAAGCCCGGTGCCCTATATGCAGGATAACGCCATGTGTTACCGCCGTCATAACTCATGCTTGTCACGGCATGCTTCCACAGAGCCACCTTCCTGCCGTCGGGCAGTGTGTAGCCGCTGAACGCCTTGTAGGGTGTCTTCAAAGGCAGAATGTCGTCATCGCGGTCGCTTTCCTCTGCCCACTGCATACGCTGCATAGGGTCTGCAATCAGCTCGTCGATAGCCTTTACAAGACTCTTGTCCTTCGCCTTTTTATAATAAGGATAGTCGGTGTTTTTCTCGTTCATGCCGTGGTTGTAGTAGATAAAGTAGATTGGACCGTATGTTCCGTCCTCCTTTATCTCACGTGCCACACGGCCGATGCCGTTACCGTCGTTGGGGTCATCTTTGGGGTGAAGAGCCACTCCGTAGTTGCCAGTAGCAATGAGCTTGCCTGTTTTCTTCGACACGAAGAATCCCACGCGCTGGTGCATGATTGCAGTCATGTTCTTTGCCACAAGTCCCGGACAAGTGGGTTTGGTGAAACCGTCAGGCACCTTGTATTCTGGGAACAGCACCTCGGGAGTCGTCCACTTATAGCCGTCGACAGATGACATCAGCATTGTACGGCCGGGCTGCTCGTGCTCGCTTCTCGGATCGGTGAGATAATGCAGCCAAAACTTTCCTTTCCAATATGCAATCATCGGCTGGTGATTGTACAGCCATGGCTTGGCACCGCGCATAATCTCAATGTTATGGACACCGACAACGGGTGTCAGTCCACCGTCATGGAGTGCAGGGCGCGCAATGACGCTGCCCGTATAGTGCGGCTCGTCAACATTATACTGTCTCAAGCGCTTCACGATATCCTCAGATGCCTTGAACACCGTGCCGTGCTTATGCCCCACGGGGAACTGCACCTTGCCCGTCGCATCCTGGAATTTCTTAAAGTCCTTTGTACGGTGGGCTGCATATATCTTGCGGCGGTATGAGTCATAATATATATAATAGAAACCGTCGGCGGCAAGAGCTGTTGAGGGTCCCTCGGTGAACGACTCGGTGAATGCTTCCGACACATTGTTCCACGGTCCATAAGGAGTTTTTGCAAATGCCACCTTGATGTTGCGCATAGGGCGGGTGTTGTCTTTCAACACCATCACATAGTCATCCTTGCCACGTTTCAGCATTGTGGCATCGATGCACGAGAATCCCGGATCAATCATGAGCTTTGTCGGGGCAAACTTCTTAAAGTCCTTGGTCGTGGTGTAATAAAGACGGTGATTGTTGAGATGCTCTTCCTGTCCGTCAGGGAACTTGCCCGGCACACACGATGCCCACACAATGATATACTGTCTCTTAACATCATCGTAAAACAATTCCGGTGCCCAGACATTTACAGTGGTAGGGTCTTTCATCACCTCCACAAAGCGCTGCTTGCTCCAGTGGATAAGGTCTTTGGACGAGGCGTAGCCAAAGCCGCGCTCACCACGCCATGCACAGGTCCACACAAGATGGAACGTGCCGTCGGGACCTTTCACTATCGACGGGTCACGCATCACCTTCTGCCCAAGCTCTGGCTTGAGGAATGTGCCTTTAATGGAGTCCCACTTTATTCCATCATAACTGTAAATAAAACGTAGCCCCTCATCGGCTGGCTCATGAAACGATGTCGACACAAAAATGTCTTTTGCACCGGCAACAACAGCCATGCCCATTGCGGCAATCAACAACAGTGTCTTTCTAAAGATTGTCATAATTAGATCTAATTTTTTGTTTAGTTTGTTTTTTAGTATAACGTCAGGTTAGTGTATTTTGTAATATAGAAAAAAGCAGAAAAAGACATTTATCTTAATTTTTTGCCTTTTTCTGCCTTAATTTCACATATTTCTTATATTATAAAAATTACCGTTTACGCCTATACTCTGAATACACAAGCAAAGCAATGGCAAGCAACAGCAATGCGTAGGCAACATAGGCTATCGTCTCGGTGGTATCTACGGTCTTAGGGAAGAACTCCAGCACCACCTTGTGCTTGCCCGGATTGATGTTGAGAGCACGCAGCACATAGTCCACACGTCCCAATTCGGCAGGCTGTCCGTCCACGGTAGCGGTCCATCCCGGATAATAAATCTCCGAGAACACCACTATGCCACCCTTATCCGACATAACATCGTAAGTAAGACGGTTGGGTTCGTATGCAGTGATGTTGACAAGGCTTAAGGTATCCTGTCTCACACTCTTGCCGAGCACTGTCTCAAATTTTCTGTCGGCAACAGCCTCATGGCGCAGGTTCATCTTGCCGAGAGCCTCAATCTCGCTGTTGGCATTATCCACATATTTTATATTGTCCACAAACCATGCGTTGCCCAAAGTGTACGGGTTTTGTATTGGCACGGTCTGTCCTCCCTGCAACGGGAATATGAAATATTTGGTGTTGAGCATGTTCAACACAGGGCAGATGCTGTCACCGTTCACCTTGGTCATGTCGCCTCCTGCCTGCCCAACGGCAGAGAACAGGCTCTGCATCTCGCCTTGTATATACATGTCGATAAGGTCCTGATAACGGCGCAGCTTGGCGGGATGATAACCGCCGATGCTCTTCATGTAATAAGAAGTCTCGTTCTCATTGAATGTATTCGAGGCGAGGTTGAGCACACGGTAGTCGAGCGCCTTGTCCTGAAGTATATGCTGCTCTGTGGCAGTTGTCTCAATGGGTTTCTCACGTTCTATTTTGTCTACAAACATCGAGTCGTTAAGGTAACGCTTGTTCACCTGCCAGAGGTCAACAAGGCAGAGCACAAGAAGTATGCCCACCATATAGTTGCCCTTGAGGTGCCTCATGCGGTAGAGTATAAGACACAGCATACCGATTGTGATTACCATAAATGAGCGCCACGCATCGGCGGTAAACACAGCCTGGCGCATCTCGCTGAGATTGCTCATTATAGGCTGTACGTACTCCTTTGGCAGACTGTTGAGCGCAGCAACCTCTGACGATGAGATGAAGCTTGAGAAAAACAGTGTTGGCATGAGGGCAAACAGAAGTGCAATGCCTCCCGTCAGACCATAGGCAACATACACATATTTCATCTTCTTTGCAAGCACCTCAGAATCATCCATAATCTTTTTCAGCGCCAGCATGGCAAGCAGCGGAATGGTAAACTCAGCCACAACAAGTATTGACGCCACCGTGCGGAATTTGGCGTACATAGGCACATAGTCGAGGAAGAAATCGGTGAGCCCCATAAAGTTCTTACCCCATGACAGCATGATGGAAAGCAGGGTGGCAAAGAGCAGCGCCCACTTCATAGGACCTTTCACGATGAACAGTCCGAGGATGAAAAGCATCAGCACAAACGCACCCACATACACAGGACCGCTGGTGCCTGGCTGCTCACCCCAGTACTGCCCTATCTGCTGGTAAATCTCGGCAAAGTTTGGATCTGCATGCTTCATTGCAGTCTCGCTCATGCTCATCGGCACACTTGCTCCTCCCTTGGTGTTTGGCACAAGCAGCGTCCATGTTTCATCGATACCATAGCTCCATTGGGTGATATAGTCACGGTCGAGTCCGCTGCTGGTCTGGTTGGCAGTGTTTTTCTTCACCAGCTCACTCTTGCCGCGCATGGTCTCCTTGCTGTACTCCCATGTGTGGTAGAGGTTGCTCAGATTTATACACAATGCTATCATCACACCGGCAGCACACACTAATGTGGCTTTGCCAAAATGTATAAGCTGCTTGGTGCGCACTGCCTCAATGAGATATGCCACCACCATAGGTACAATCACAAACAGATAGTAATATGTCATCTGTACATGGTTGGCGTTTATCTCAAAAGCCGCAAAGATTGCTGTTACGAGCAGTCCCCACAGATACTTGCCACGGTAGGCAAGCACCACACCGGCAATCATCGGCGGCAGATAAGCCAGAGCCATCACCTTCCAGATGTGACCGGCGGCGATAATTATCAGGAAATAAGTGGAGAACGCCCACATTATGGAGCCTAATGCCGCAAGATGCTGACGGAAGTCGAAGGCACGCAGCAGAATGTAGAAGCCCAACAGATAAGCAAATACATACCACACGTTCTCGGGCAGCCACAGGTGATAGGCATCGGCGGCCGTGGTAAGCGGTTTCTGACTCTTGTACGACGGTGCCAGCTGGTATGTAGGCATTCCCGAGAACAGCGCATTTGTCCAGCGTGTGGTCTCACCTGTACGCTTCTTGTAGTCACCCTGTTCCTTTCCCGCTCCCTTGTTTGCCGACGAGTCGTGGCGGAACAGTATCCGTCCCTCAATGTCGGCAGGATAAAAATAAGCAAATGCCAGTACGGCAAACAATACGACCGCCAGCACGTCGGGCAGCCATTTCTTCATTATCTCCATTATTATCTATAAACGTTTATAAGTGCAAAATTACGTAATTTATTTAAAATGTCCGCAAAACTGCGGACATTTTAAATGATTATTAACAAAAGACTTCTTTCAGCACGAGCCCGGCAAGTGTGAAGCCGAAAATCCCCGTGATATGCACGAGTGAGCCGTTGGCCTTTTCTGTGTCTGGGCAGGCGCGGTTTTCAAGACGCTCCTCTCCATACACACATTTGAACTTCTTGGCTGGAAAGTGTCCCTCACGCTTAAATCCGTTGCGCAGGGCGAGGGCGAGCTTGCAGCCCTTAACTTTCCAAAATTCAGCCACGGCAATGCGGGTAGGGTCTATCTTCAGTGCCGCTCCCATGGAAGAGAACAGCCGTGCCTTTGATTCCGTGGCGTTGCGTATGAGCAGCATTTTGCACTTCACGCTGTCGATGGCATCCACCACAAAGTCGTAGTCATCGAGCTGAAATTCGTGCGCAGTCTCCTCACAATACATTTTTTGTATTGCAGTGATGTCGGCATCGGGGGCAATTTCAAGAAGGTGACGGCGCATTGCCTCCACTTTCGGCTGCCCCACTGTCAGTGCCGTTGCCATGAGCTGGCGGTTGACATTGCTTTCCGCCACACTGTCCATATCTACAATGGTGATATGCTTCACTCCTGTGCGCACAAGGCTCTCAATGCACCATGACCCCACGCCGCCGCAGCCAAACACAATGACTTTTATGGTGGCGAGGCGGTTCATTCCGTCATCGCCAAAGAGCATCCACGATCGTGCCAGTTTTTTATCTTCCATTTAACTCCTAACTAAACACTGAACATTGAACACTCAACACTTACTTCAGTCCTCTATGACGCAGCAGGGCGTCAACATGCGGCTCGCGTCCACGGAATTTCACATACAGCTTCATGGGGTCCTCACTGTCGCCAGTCTCAAGAATATTCTCCTTGTAGCTCTTTGCTGTGGCAGGATCGAATATTCCCTTTTCCTTGAACAGCTCGAAGCCGTCGGTGTCGAGCACCTCAGCCCAGAGATATGTGTAGTAGCCTGCAGCATAGCCGCTGCTGCCGAAGATGTGCTTGAAGTAAGGACTGCGGTAGCGGTAAGTGATTTCCTCAGGCAGACCGATGCGCTCAGCAACTTTCTTTTCAAATTCCTTAACGTCTACGTTGGCGTCGGTCATCTCTAATTTGTGCCATTCGAGATCGAGAATTGATGCAGCGCAATATTCAACGGTGGCGAAGCCTTGGTTGAACTTGCCCGATGCGTCGAGCTTGGCAATCAGACTGTCAGGAATCACCTCACCGGTCTTGTAGTGGCGGGCATAGTTCTTCAGCACCTCAGGTTCCATTGCCCAGTGCTCGTCAATCTGTGATGCAAACTCCACGAAGTTGCGGTCGACGTTGGTGCCGCTCTGACTGCGGTACTCTGCTGTGGTGAGCATTCCCTGCAGTCCGTGGCCGAACTCATGGAAGGCTGTCTCCACCTCGTCAAGCGTGAGAAGCGATGGGGTGTCCTTTGTTGGCTTGGTGAAGTTGCACACATTATATATAATAGGACGCTCGTTGGCTCCATTATAGTTATATTCTCCCTTGAACTCGCTCATCCATGCTCCCTGACTCTTGGTGGAACGTGGAAAATAGTCGGTCATGAATACTGCCACGTGTTTGCCGTCGGCATCCTTTACGTCGTATACCGTTACCTCAGGGTTATACTTTGGTGCATCGGGCATTTCGGTGAAAGTGATGCCATAGAGACGCTTGGCAATGTAGAAAATACCGTCGTTCACCACATTGTCGAGCACGAAATATGGGCGCACGTCGTTTTCAGAGAGATTGAAGCGCTTTGCCTTCACCTTCTCGGCGTAATAGTAATAGTCCCACGGTTCAATCTTTATGCCTGCCTTCTCCTCATCGGCAAGAGCCTGCATGTCGCGCACCTCTTCCTTGGCTTTTTCCACGGCAGGTGTCCACACTTGGTAGAGCAGCTTCTCGGCAGCCTCGGTGGTCTTTGCCATCACGTTGTCCATCTGGAAGTCGGCAAAGTTGTTGAATCCCAGCATACGGGCTTTCTTCTGGCGGAGGCGCAGTATGGTGTTGATATTCTCCGAGTTGTCAAACTCGCCTTCACTGCACAGCGAGGTGTAAGCCTTGTACATTTTCTCGCGCAGACTGCGGTTCTTGGCATAGCTGAGCACCGCCAGACGGCTTGGAGCATGAACGGTGAGCACCCATTTGCCTTCCTTGCCGCGCGCCTTTGCCTCGGCGGCCGCATTTTCTATTGTAGATGCATCGAGACCTTCAAGGTCTGCCTTGTTGTCCACCACAATCTCTGTGGCATTTGTTGCCTTGAGCAGGTTGGTGCGGAACGATAGCTGCGCCGCTGCAATGTCCTGATTTATTTGTTTCAGTGTGTCCTTTTGTGCAGCATTGAGCAGTGCACCGCTGCGCACAAAGTCCTTGTAGTACTTGTTGAGCAGACGCTCCTGTGCGGTGGTGAGGTTGAAGTCAGCCTTATGGTCATACACGTCCTTTACTCGCTGAAACAGCAGCTCGTTCATGCTGACCTCGTCGCCGTGGGCTGTAAGCATGGGCTGTGCCTGTTCCATTATTGCCTGGAGCTCGTCGGTGTTGTCGCTGCTTGTCAGTCCGCCCAGCACTATCGCCACGCGCTCCAGTTGCTGTCCGGCATTGTCGAGTGCCAGTATGGTGTTCTCGAAGTCGGGACGCACACGGCTTCTCACAATGTTGTAAATTTCCTGATTGTGAGCCTTTATGCCAGCCTCTATTGCCGGCAGGTAGTGGCTGTTTTGAATCTTGTCAAACTGCGGAATCTCATACTTGTTGGTGTTCTCTGTCAGGAATGCGTTCTCCGTTTCCTGCTGTTCTCCGGCTGCTTTTGTTGCCGTCTGTTGTGAGGCGCATGCCGAGGCAAGCGCCATCATTCCGGCTGCCATTGTTGCCATAACTGTTTGGTTTCTTTTAAATTTCATTTTTTAGTGTGATATTTTGTTTCGGTTGCAAAGTTACGAATAAGCGGGAGCATATCAAAATAAAAGGAACTTTTTTAATGTTTTTTTATTTTGATATGCCGGGTGGAAGTAACAAATCCTTGTTACTGAGCTGATACATCGTTGAGTTCGTCTTCTTCCGGGTCAATACAAAATCTTGCAGTGTCGCAGGATGGCTCGGTTCCTGGAGAATTGTTAAGGATTGATGATGGCTCAACTTCGTAAACAGTAATTTCTGGTTTGATGTAATTCCTCTTTTCCATAGTCATTTCTAATTAAAAGTTTTTAGTTATGTTTTTTTTATTTATAGTTATTCGGTTGTTTTTGCTAGATTGTTAACTATTTGATTATCATCTTTTTGCCATTGACAATATACAGACCTTTGCGCGGTGAAGCTACTCGCTGTCCCTGAAGATTGTAATATAGATTGTTAGTGTTAGTTTCGTTAATGCCATCAATTGCAGTTGTTCCGCCTGATGAAAGCTCTATGGCTCTATTGGCATTTGCCTTGCTTTCGTTTATCTCGGGTACATCGTCCATGTTGATGTAGGCATAGCCCTGGTTGACAGTGCAGCCTGTGCCGCATTTCCTTATCTTGTTTTCGTAAATGATATACATTCCTGGCTGTATTACAGTGTTATTTTCACTGCTGCCAATCAGTCCGTTTACGTTTTGGTAAGTTGGAAAAGTGGTAATGGCTTCAACTTCGTCAAGATAATATGCGTACAAATCTTTTTTGTCATTCCTGACAATGTGTGGAACACCAGCTTTCAGTGTGCCTGTTTCTTCTATGAGATACAAGGTGATTTTTCCGTTTGCTTCTGTCTTTTTACCCAATATATTATAATAGGTGGCATCAGGTCTGTCGCCTACAGCCACATCGTATGGCAGGCACCACGTTCCGAAAACTCTTTCTGTAATGTTTGTGCGATAGGCGCCTTTATTGATGTTAAAGGGGTGGGCGGCGGTTTTGGGGTCTTTATATGCTCCAAAATAGCCGTCAGTATTTATTTTCGTTTCATATCCTATTGTTCTATTATCTTCTATTGAACGAATTTCGTTATTGTCTGTGATTTCCCATTTCGTATTTGTTGTGCTTAATTGTGTGACAGCTGCATCAAAAGATAGATATTTTTTAGATTCTATGTCAACGATTGTCCCGTCAGATTTGAAAAACCATCCTATGTTTGTAAAAGCAGAAGGGGTATAGGTCTGCCTCTCTGTGAATATTTGGGCTGCCAGGTGTCCTTCGTTTGTGGATGATTTTTCTTTCCCCATTGCAAATTTATTGTCACCATATTCTGCCACTATTGCTATTGCGCGTAAGTCTTTCTTA
Source organism: Prevotella sp. (assembly GCA_030539375.1). Lineage (GTDB taxonomy): Bacteria > Bacteroidota > Bacteroidia > Bacteroidales > Bacteroidaceae > Prevotella. The sequence goes on along the minus strand of JAUNSB010000008.1, from coordinate 7,211 downwards.
CATATTGTTTCACTAACATCCGATTTTTGGTTTCCTTTCACTGCAATGGCTTTGATTGTGGTTGTCTTGTCGATGTACAGTGGAGCATCTTCGCTATATTCTGTTGACGCTGCTGTTGGGGTGCTTCCGTCGATGGTGTAATAAATCTTTGCCCCATCTGTCTTACAACTGAAAGAAATCTGTTGCCTGCGAAAAAAAGACTTTCCGTAGCCCGGAGTGATGTTTGGGGGGGGTGATGCTCTCTTGGGCATTTGATGCCACGCAGCCTGAAATGATACAGGCCATAGTAATTAATAATTTTTTCATTGTTTTTTAGGTTATATTTTAATATTATGTTTGTATTTGGGGTTATTTTTTGTTTGAATGTTCATCAAAAAGTATAACATTCAAACGAATCTGAACATTTTGCTATGTCAATGATATATTCGGCACAAAATTAAGTAAAAAAAATAGAATGGCGAAACATTTGCCACTCTTTTTAACTTAATTTAGTATATAATGAGCGTTTTTTTATAAAAAAAATAATTACCTTTGTAACCGATTCTCTAATTCCTGCCAATTTGCAGAGATGGACAAAAGTGTTTGTCCAAGCAAAGAAGCCGGAATTGACATCCACGCCGAAGTGCCGGGAGTAGAGCAGATGCTCCGCCGATGGAGGAAACAGAATGTGGGGTGTGAGAGTCGCTATTTATGGGAAAGCGTTTATCATGCGCTTTGTTTTGACGCCTTGAAATTCTCGCAAAATTTCTACTTTGTCAGAGCATTGCAACGGTAGATGCTCATGGGATGTTTTTTATAGGCATCCTTATCTCTGCTTATCCATACTGTGGGTGTTATGGCTTGCCACGATGCTGCGGTGTGGAGATGTTGCGGTGTATAAGGTCGTATATAATTCATCGGCGTGGGTGTTTGCGTTGCTCGTTCAACAAAGTAGGGCAATGCGAGAAGCCTCAAGGCGTGGGACGGGTGACGGGTCAGACCTCCACGCTTCTTGTTTATAGCCACTTACATTTTTATTTATTATCGAAACTGGGAGGTCGATAGATAAAAAACTCAATGTATTATGAGAAACATTTATTTCTTAAAAGTTTTGACTTTTGTGGCACTGCTGGTGACAGGAGTGACACAGCAGGCTTTTGCAGCTGATGACCTGCAGGAGCATCTCGACCGCCTGGCGGCAACGAAAACACGAAGTGGAAGTGATCCTACCATCATCGATTTGTCGAAATTCGGAAGTACGGTTCGTGAAACGACGCTTGAAGTGAACAACGGGCTGTATGTAAGGTTTGTTAATGGCACGCTTTCGCGTACTTCGGCACTTAAAGGACCGATTGCCAAAATTTCAGGTGGTGCCATTGTGGAATGGGGTGAGAATGCGGTGTGTAATGATGCAGGAGTTCGTAACGGTAATTCACTGGTAGCAGTTGAAGATGCTTCTCTTGTGATAGATGGTGGAAATATTGAATTGAGTTATTCAAATAAAACGGCAGCAAGGCTTATAATATTGCCTGGGAAAGACGATGCGGTATTAATGAGTAACGATAAAAGCGTGTTCAAAATTAATAGCGGATTGGTTGAAGGTAAAGTGTTATGTAATTCAGAAAAGGCCTATATGTCCGCTTTCAATGGAGGTGTGATAGAATTGATTGTCAGTAAAGCTCCTGTCGAGGTATGGGGTAGCGTGAAAATAAAAAGTATATCATGTTCTTCGTATGTAGCGTATTGGAGTGAAGATGCTTCTATAGACAATATTTCTTTAAAGAGCGAAAGTAGTAGTTATTTGATGTTATGCAAGCATCTTAAGAAAGATATTTATGTCAGCAAAGGCTATATGTCTAGTTCTCCACCAGGTAATGGTCCTCATTTGACGCCCGCATCATATTGGTATGTGAGGAATGGTGATGTTGTTGCTGTTGCCACAGAACATGCTTACGACGGCTTGACAGCTGAGGATATGTCGCATATTAAAGATCCGTATGACGGTGAAGGGTATATTCAGCATGATAATGGCAATTGGGGTAAGGAATATGAGTATACATTGCAGAATGATGGTAGAGAAGTTGTTATTAAACCCAAGAGCAACGGTATAACTACAGCCGATGACCTTCAGAAAAAGCTTGACGAGATTGCAGCGAGCGGACAATACACAGTGAGCAACCCATGTGTGATAGAATTGACTGACTACATAAAAATAGATAAGAAGATTATCGTGCCGCAGAACTGTCATGCGGTGATTACTGGTGGAAAGTTAATTGTCGTTGGTGACCAAATAAATGACACAAATGCTTTTGTCGTATATGGAAGTTTGAAATTAAAAGACATGACTTTTGACTGCTGCGGCAATAATAACATATCACTTAAGGATTATTTTTATGTAAAAGGTGGCTCGCTTTTTATTGATGAGAATGTAGAATTTACAAATATACATAGTGAAAGCAATATTGGACTGTGCTCTCTCGTCTCAGGTGGTTATTGCACTTATAAATCTGGAGTGTTCACCTCAAAAGGCACAGTTATTGAAGGTAATGGTTATGATGGGACTGTGTATATACAAGGCGGTACAATAGAAAGCTCGGGAATCGCAATAAACAAAGTGGTTGGTGCATATATTCAAGGAAACGCGACAATTATTGGTGGCGACGTAGTGATAGACTGTAAATATTTCACCCTCTCTGAAGGCTCTACCGTTAAGTCGGCAAATTCTAATTCTATATTGGTGAAATTAACAGCATCTGATGGTATTTCAGGGGGAAATTTTGTTGGTGACAATGCAATGATTTATGTCAGGGAGTTTTTGTATGGCTATTGGAATGTGGAGTATCCGACAATTTATTTGGATGCAAAAGCCCAATATAATTGTGGAGGCACGTTATCGGATGATGTACAGGCTCTTTTAGACAAATTGAATGACCCGTCTGTGACAGACGAAGAAAAGAAAAAAATATTGATATTTATATATTTTCATTATAAAAGAGTTATTGACGGTGAATGGGCAAACTATCCTCTCAACACGGACATTGTAACTGGTATCCGTTCGAGGGATATGTTCGACAAGTTGTTTACATTCAAGAATATGCCTGACGACCTTGAGATGTACTACAACGAGAAAAATAAGTCTGCCCAGCTGCGCAGAAAAAACAGAAACAATGATGACCTGCAGGATTTCCTCAACAGCCTTGGCGATAATAAGGGAACGGAGGAAAATCCTGTGGAGGTGCCTTTTGACGACAACTTCGATATGAACGGCGATGTGAATTTTGACGATTTGCAGGCATTCCTCGATGGACTTAAGGATGATGGCAGCAATAAGACTTTCGCCTTCAACGGCGGAAACCTGAACATAAATCCAGGTTCGACTGTGACTATACGAAACATTGATTTTGTAACCAAGGGCAATGGCGGCTGTATCAATGTGAGTGGAACGCTGATTATCGACATCAACATAAATATCGTGAAGATAATACAGTTTATTCACGTGTTGGACGGCGGCCGTGTGGTTTGGAGAGACGGCAGCGGCAATGCCACAGAGATTGTGATAAACATCACTGGCGGCAATGTTGAGTATTGGAACGGTAATTACACCGGTGGGCATCATGGCTTCTGCAATTATGGCGGAACCATCTATATATATAATGGTACGATTGGCGGTGGCTGGAGTGGTGGCTACACATATTCGGGCGGTCACACCTATATCAGCGGCGGCACTGTTGTGGGCGGCTATATCAACTGGGGCTACACTAAGTTTACTGGCGGCATACTCAGTGGCACAGTGTCGACTGGCGACGGCTCGGGCGTATGGCATGTTGAGAACGGAAAGGGCGGAACGTTCATCGTGTCAGGAGGTCTTGTAGGCGGTGAAAACACTGGTGGCACCGTGGGTACTGGCGGCGACCTGTATCTGGATAATGGCACTCATGGTATCAGCGACATTTATGTGCTGTGCGACGGCAAGATTTACATCAACTTCAGCCTCACTGTAATTCTGCGAATACACATTAGTATTACGGAGATAGTGCTCAACACGCCGATTATTGTGGGATATGACGGTTATCGCCTGACTGAGAGCGACCTGAAGAAGATCGAGATAATTTTGCCTGATGGTTATAAATGGCAGTTTGACAGTACTACCGGTGCTATAATAATCGTTGAGGCTACCGGCATAAACGATGTTGTTGGCGATGATGATGCGATGGAGTCATCATTTGGTGTAAACGGTCAGAAACAGCAGTCGCTGCAGAAAGGATTAAACATCATACGCCGTAAAGACGGAACAGTTCGTAAGGTTATGGTGAAGTGATAAAAACTAAAATACAAAATGTAACAATTGAAGGTGTGTCAAAACTAACCTGACACACCTTCTTTCTTTGGACTAAACTATAGTGTTGTAGATTTTAGACTTCCTGTTATCAGGGTTAGCTGTTTTTTTCATTCTTCCTCAGCCACTGGTATGTTGTCTATGGGCAGCTGGCGGCTTATGGCGCTGTTGAATGATATTATGGTTTCGCTGCGCGCCAGACCGAGTGGCTGCAGCTTCTCATGGATTATGTTCAGCAGGTGGTGGTTGTTGACGGCGTAAATCTTTATGAACAGGTCAAAATCGCCTGTGGTGTAGTGGCATTCCACTACCTCGGGCATTTTCTTCAGCTCTTCCACACACTTGTCGAATGTTTCCGGCTTTTTTAGGTTCAACCCGATATATGCGCATGTCTCATATCCGAGCTTTTCGGGGTCGAAAACATATTGCGTACCTTTAATCACTCCCATCTGCGTAAGTTTCTGAATACGCTGATGTATTGCTGCGCCGCTGACACCACACGCTCTTGCTACTTCAAGGAAAGGAACACGTGCGTCCTCGGCTATCATTTTCAGAATCTGTTTGTCTAATTTGTCAACTCGTTGGATTCCCATATTTATATTAATGTGTTATTTTTTGAGACTTCTATTTTTCTTTTCTGTGGCAGAATAGGTGACATTCAGCACATTGATGCTGCGCAACTGCTGTCGTATGTTGTTCATCGTGCCCATAGGCACCGCCCTGTCTGCCTTGATGTTCATCATTATCTTCCTTGCGTCCTCTGGTGTCATCTTCTTTCGCTCGGCGCTGATGTAGTCAGCCACATCGTCCACTTTCACGTTGCGGTTGTCGATATTCACAGTTGAGTTTTCGGTAACAAACATAGTAATTACCGATGGGCGTGTAGCGACTTTTTCCAGATTGTTGCCCTGCGGAGGAGTAACCTTAACGGTGTTGTCAATTTGCCGCATGTGGGTTACGAACATGAAGAAAAACAGCACTGTGAATATCAGGTCGGGTAATGCTGCCGTGTTGAGTCCCGGCATATCAGTATTGCTTTGGCGACGGAACATTCTCATAGCCCGTCTCCTTTCCCGCCTTGGGCGACTGTAGGATATTCGCTTTCTGCAACTCTTATCTTTGTTTTCATACTGCGCGCCACCCTCATAATGGTCTGCTGTACTGCAAAATAGTCCTCATATCTGGCATCATCGGCAGAGCGCAGGTTTATCACGTGCTTCTTGTTGCCGGCAAATGCCTTTATGCGTTCTGCAAGCACAGGTATGCTTACAGGCTCGTCGTTGCACACTATAACATGATTGGCAAGAATGTCCACCACCATAAGGTTCTCTTTCTGTACCACCTGTGGTTCTTCATTGTCGGCAGCCATGGGCGGCAAAGTACGTTTCATGCCCATTTCAACGCTCAGCGATGTGGTGATGAGGAAGAATATGAGCAGGATGAATGAAATGTCGGCTGTTGATGTTGTGTCCAGCTCAGGCACTTCGCGCTGAAATCTACTTTTTAACATTTCCATGCCTCCTTACAAGTCCGTAAACCACAAATGCCGATGCCGTAATGAACAGCAGCGCCGATGTGTAGATAAACATATCTGCTGTCTTCAGCCAAAACCATTCTCTGTAGGGCTTGCCGTTCACTGTGAGCGTACTGCCTGAACCGAGCGCAAACGTGAGCGCAAGCACTGCAACCATTGCCACTGCTATGATGGCAAGTATCTTTCCCACGGGTATGCCGTTGACCGTTGTAAATGTCTTGCTCCCCATGCGGGTACTGTGGATAACTGAATATATCAGAGTGCCGACGGCAGCCGCCAGCGTCAGATAAACCACTATAAGTATAATGTCGACAGTTCCCATGATTCTGTATTTCTTAATGAAGAGTTTTTATTTCCCCACTTTCTCACGCTTATAATACATCACGGAGTCGAGCAAGGTTATTACCGACTCTTCCATCTGCGCCGTGAGATGCTCTATCTTTGTGCGTATATAATTGTAGAACAGCTGCAGGATTACTGCCACCACGATACCGAAAATAGTTGTGATGAGTGCCACCTTCATACCTCCTGCCACAGCCGTGGGACTGATGTCGCCTGCCATGCGAATATCATCGAACGACATGACCATGCCAATCACCGTGCCGAGAAATCCCAGCGACGGGGCAATGGATATAAACAGGCGAATCCACGAACAGCCTTTCTCCATCTTGCCTATCTGCACCGAACCGTAGGCCACGACCGACCGCTCGATGTTGTCGATATTCTCAAAAATGCGGACAAGTCCCTGATAGCACACGCTTGCCACCGGACCGCGTGTGTTGGCGCACAGTTCCTTTGCACCGCTGATGTCGCCCTGTTCCACTTTGGCTGTAATGTCTGCCATGAACCGTTTCGCGTCAATCTCACTAAGGGTCAGGTAGATGATGCGCTCTATGCAGAATGCCAGACCAAGCACCAGGGCAAGAGCCACGAGCGACATGAATCCGGCAGAGCCCTCAATAAACTTTATCTTAAGCTGCTCATGCATTGACTGTGCCATACAAGAACTGCCGGCACACATAACCATCAATGAGAAAAGGATATATATACGTTTCATATTTTTTGACTGCAAAATTAGTCAAAAAATAAAATACTCCAAAGCATACCGTTACATTTAACACGCTTTTAACAAAAATCGTTTGGAGGAATACTTCTAATCCTAATTTTATGATTAATCCTACACCCCTACATCATGCGGTATTATACACTCAGAGCAAGTTTAAGTATAAAAAATTGGTTCTTCGTCAATTTAGGTGGTGAATATTTACTGTAATATAGTATAAAGTGTTGTAAATTAATTATATACTACCACAGAGACACTCTAACTTTGCAGTGCCAAAGAGATTGGTGAGTACTCGTTAA
>JAUNSB010000094.1:0-17245 GCA_030539375.1 Prevotella sp. | reverse complement strand
CACCAGTTCCACCATTTCCACCAACCTTGCGGAATCGTGGTGGAATAGTTGGCGCAATGCGCTGAGAATACATAAATATGTATATATTATTGAGTATTGTATAAAAATGTTAAATTTATTTTGATGCTTAGCACACGTAATCATTGTTGCGGAATAAACCTGCTGTATATTAAAATATTAAGAGTTGAAAATATGGATTGTAATTTGGATTTCCGCAGAGTTTCCACCACTACCACCAACCTTGTGGAAGTTGCGGAAATGGTGGAAACTCAAAAGTTGCTGTCAATATCTTTCGCGGTATGTATAATTTTGTTAATTCTGCGTCGCTGAGGTTATAGTATAAATATTGTGTAGCTGGGAGAGTATTTTCTGCCAATGTGTCTATGCTTGCCAGAAGCCAGCGCTAAAAGAAAAAAAACATTAAAATGGTTGTGATTGTTTTGTGGTGTGATAAAAAAGCAGTATCTTTGCATGATATATAACAAATAGCAATGACCCAACAGGAATATATACAGTTGAAGGCGTTCGCAAGGATTGACGGCGCAATAATAGGAGTGGTGTGGATAGCGAGCTTTGCCCTGTGCATAGCGGGAATGACTAACCCCGGAATGTCGCTTGCAGGCACATTTCTTGCCGTGGCGTCGCCCCTGCTGGCGGCAAGGCGGCTCACGGTGTTTCGCGACAACGCCCGCGACGGCATCATCTCGTTCCGCCGCTCCATGGCATACTTTATACTCATATTTTTCTACGCCTCGCTGCTCATGGCGCTGGCGCAGTATGTGTATTTTGCCTATATGGACCACGGCTATGTGCTGACGCAATACACCAATGCACTCAGTATGGAAGAGACACGCCAGATGCTCGCGGCGGCAGGCATATCGCAGACCGACACGGAAAGTGCGCTGGCGCAGATGAGGCAGATTTCGCCAATAATGATGGCGCTCAACATCATGACGATGAACATCACGGTGGGAATAGTGCTGAGTCCGCTGGTGGCGCTGGTGACGAAGCGGAGTGGAAAATGAAGAATGAAGAGTGAAGAATCATAATGTAGGGTCGCAACCTGTTGCGGTTTTAGAGTGAAGAATTATTAGGAAATCAATATAAAAAAATAGACATACAGACGTGGATATTTCAGTAATCATACCGTTATATAATGAGGACGAGTCGCTGCCCGAGCTGCACGACTGGATAGTGAGGGTGATGAATGCCCACAAGTTTACATACGAGATTATATTTGTGAACGACGGCAGCACCGACCGCTCGTGGGAGGTGATAACGGAACTGAGCCATAAGAACGAGCATGTGAGGGGCATCAAGTTCCGCCGCAACTATGGCAAGAGTCCCGCGCTATACTGCGGATTCAAGGAGGCGCAGGGCGATGTGGTGATAACCATGGACGCCGACCTGCAGGACTCGCCCGACGAGATACCCGAGCTCTACCGCATGATAACCGAGGACAAGTATGACCTGGTGTCGGGATACAAGCAGAAACGCTACGACCCGCTGTCGAAGACCATACCCACCAAGCTCTTCAACGCCACGGCACGCAAGATAAGCGGAGTGAAAAACCTGCACGACTTCAACTGCGGGCTGAAGGCATACCGCAAGGCGGTGGTGAAAAACATCGAGGTGTATGGCGAGATGCACCGGTATATCCCGTATCTTGCCAAGAACGCCGGATTCGACAGGATAGGGGAGAAGGTGGTTCACCACCAGGCACGCAAGTACGGCAAGTCGAAGTTTGGGCTCAACCGCTTCATCAACGGCTATCTCGACCTGCTCACGCTGTGGTTCCTAAGCAGTTTTGGCGGCAAGCCCATGCACGTGTTCGGATTCATAGGTACTCTGATGTTCATCATCGGTTTCATATCGGCATTCATCCTTGGAGCCGACAAGGTGTGGTGTCTTGCAAACGGCATACCCCAGCGCCTTATCACCAGCTCGCCCTATTTCTATATAGCGCTGACAATGATGATGATAGGCACACAGCTGTTTGTGGCGGGATTCCTCGGCGACCTTGTGAGCCGCTCGTCGCAGCAGCGCAACGACTACCAGATAGAGGAGGCAATAAAATGCGAAAAACTATAATTCTGCCGTCGGTGATAGCGGCAGTGGCAATGATGGCGGCGGCGTGCTCGTCGGTGGACTGCCCCGTGGAGAACACCGTGGCAACGGTGTATAAGCTGCAAAGGGCTGACGGAACCCCCGATACCCTGCGCTCCGACACGCTCACAATCATATCGCCAAAGGGGAACGCCGGAGACACCACGCTGCTCAACCGCAGCATAGCCACCACGTCGTTTCAGCTGCCCGTGAGCTATTTGCACCCTGTGGATACGCTATACCTGACGCTTGCCGACACGTCGCAGACCAATCACAAGGTGTATCACGACACGATATACATATCGAAGACCAACAGTCCGCATTTTGAGTCGGTGGACTGCAACATTTCGTATTTCCACGAGATTACCGCCGTGGAGTACACACATAACAGAATTGACTCGATAGTGATTAACAAAACATCAGTGAACTATGACCTTACCAAAGAGCATCTGCGCCTGTATTTCAAAAAACCGTAAGTGGAGCGTTGCAACGGCTCTGCTTGCCGTGCTGTTTGCCGTGCCGCTCTGTGCCGGTGCACAGCAGCCAAGGCAGATAGTTGTGCAAAAGGACTCAATACCGATGTTTCGCGGTTTTTCGGTGCAGTTCAACATTGCCGGTGTCATGGAAAAGGCGCTCAGCGACCGCGGGCAGATTGAGGGTGCATTGCGCCTGAATCTGCACGATGAGTATTTCCCGATAGTGGAGATAGGCTATGGCACCGCCGACCACGACGATGAGGTGACAGACTGGAAGTATAAGGTGAAGGCTCCGTACTTTAAGTTTGGTGTTGACAAAAATCTGCTGAAAAACAAGCATACACCCAACAGGCTGTATGGCGGACTGAGATATGCCTTCACATCATATAAACCCGACATTGACCATCCCGGACAGACGGACCCTGTGTGGGGAACCGTGGCGCCAGTACATTATGGCGGAAAGAGCTGCAATCAGCACTGGCTGGAGCTTGTCTTTGGCGTGGAAACAAAAATCCTCGGTCCTGTACATCTTGGCTGGAATGCGCGCTATAAGCGCCGCCTTAGCCATAAAGACCCGGAGATAGGCAACGCATGGTATGTGCCGGGATTTGGCAAGGCTGGAAGTACTGCATGGGGCGGCGATTTTAATGTTCCCATCGACATTTAATCAGCCCTAAACAAAACCTACCCCTCATACAACTCTTACCCCTCCTAAAATAAAGAAAACAATGAAGAATAAAAAACGACTGCTGTGGCAACTGCCTTTCCTCACCTTTCTTATAATAGGAACCGTGATTATTGTCGGGCGGCAGAATAATGCCGAATACCGCAATAACCACGGAATGATATTTGGCACAACTTATAATATCACATATCAGAGCGACCAGAATTTGGAACAGGGCATGAAGGCTGTACTGCAAGAGGTGGACAATGCGCTGTCGCCATTTAATCCTAAGTCGGTGATTACTGCCGTGAATGAAAACCGCACAGTGAAGCTCAATGCCATGTTCACCGAGGTGTATCGCCGTGCTATGGAAATTTCGGCTGTCACTGACGGAGCGTTCGACATTACCGTTGCCCCGATTGTAAACCAGTGGGGATTCGGTTTCAAGACCAAGCAGTTTCCCGACAAACAGGACATTGACAGCATAATGCTGTTTGTTGGCTATGAGAAACTGAAGCTGGAAAACGGCAAAATCATAAAGGACGACCCGCGCACCATGCTCGACTGCAGCTCGATAGCCAAAGGATATGGGTGTGACAAGGTGGCGGAGTATCTGCGCAGCAAGGGGGTGGAGAACTTCATGGTGGAAATAGGAGGAGAAATTGTGGTGAAGGGCAGCAATCCCAAAGGCAAGCCGTGGAAGATAGGTGTTAGCAAGCCTGTGAACGATTCGCTGGCTGTTAGTCGCGACATGCAGGCTGTGATAAACATCAGCGACTGTGCTATGGCAACGAGCGGCAACTACCGCAACTTTTATTTCAAAAACGGAAAGAAATATGCCCACACTGTGGACCCGAAGACTGGTTATCCTGTGCAGCACAACATACTGTCAGCCACGGTGATAGCGCCCGACTGCACCACTGCCGATGCCTTTGCCACGGCGTTTATGGTGATGGGGCTCGACAAGGCGAAGGCTGTGCTCGATGAGCATAGCTATATCATGGCGTACTTCATCTGCTCGGGCGACAATGGTGAAAACACCGTGTGGTGCTCGCCCAAACTGGAACGAATGATAGCCAAATAGTGAAAAATTTGCAGATATACAAGCAGTTGCTGCAGTTCCCTTTGTTTCAGGGCATGAGCCACGACGACCTGCAGCAGGTGGCGGCATACACGAAGCTGGATTTCCGCAAGTATGCTGCCGGCGAGGTTGTGTATAGCGCCGGCGAGGCATGCCGCCATCTGCATCTGCTCATCAGCGGTGAGGTGACTGTCACGTCTGTGAGTGATGACCGCCAGTTTACGGTGGAGGAACGTATGCCGGCACCGTATATGGCACAGTTGGAAAGACTGTTTGGCTTCAACTCCATGTTCAGCAACACCATGCGCGCTTTGACCGATTTAAACGTGTTGCTCATCGAAAAGCAGGAGCTGAACATCATGGCGGAACAGTATCTTGTGTTTAGGCTAAATCAGATAAACCTCCTGTCGTACAGGGCGCAGCGGCTATGGGACAGGCGTTGGCATCAGCAGCCAGCCACGCTGGAGCAAAGGATTGTGCGCTATCTCGTGGACCACTGTGAGCGGCCGGCAGGGTGGAAGAACATAAGGGCTACCATGAACTATCTTGCCAGTGAGGTGAACGATTCGCGGCTCGATGTGTCGAGGGCACTCAATCGCTTGCAGCAGCAAGGACTGATAACCCTGCACCGCGGAGGACTTACCGTAGCGGCAATGGAGAAGCTTATATGAAAATAGGCAATACAGAATATCTGCTTGAAAGCATAAGAGAAGGACGGGCAATGACGCGCGGCGAGCAGCTGCGGCTCATTGTCAAGATGAGTGTGCCGTCGATTATGGCGCAAATATCTTCGGTGCTGATGTTTTTCATCGACGCTGCGATGGTGGGTCATATCGGTGCCAGGGCATCGGCGTCGATAGGACTTGTTGAGACGAGCACATGGCTGCTTGGCGGTCTTGCATCGGCGGCGTCGCTTGGCTTTTCGGTGCAGGTGGCTCATGCCATCGGAGCCAACGACATGGAGCGGGCAAGAAGGGTGCTGCGCCAGTCCATCGTTTGTGCCTTGATCTACAGCAGCTGTCTGGCTCTTGTTGGAGCAGCCATTCACAGTCATTTGCCTTACTGGCTGGGAGGTTCGGAGGAGATTGCACGTGATGCCTCGCTATATTTTCTTATCGTATCGCTTGCCGGTCCGCTGTTTCAGATGTCAGGACTGGCGGGAAGCATGCTCAAATGCAGCGGCAACATGAAGATACCGAGTATGCTGAACATTATGATGTGTGTGCTCGACGTGATTTTCAACTACATATTTATATATGTGTGCGGTCTCGGTGTTCCAGGGGCAGCTCTCGGCACCTCGCTCGCCTATTTCACCACAGCCGTGGCAATGATGTATTTCCTGCTGTTCCGCGACCGTCATCTGTCGCTCGTCGGCACCAAGGGCTCATTCCGTCCCACTGCCGACTGTGTGCGCTCGGCGTTTAAGATAGGTGCTCCCATTGCCCTGCAGCATGTGCTTATGGGAGGTGCCCAGATTGTGAGCACTGCCATTGTGGCTCCGTTGGGTATCATTGCCATTGCCGCCAACACGTTTGCCATAACCGTGGAGAGCATCTGCTATATGCCCGGCTACGGCATTGCCGAGGCTGCCACCACGTTAGTGGGGCAGGGGATAGGTGCGGGGCAGAAGGTGCTCACCCGCAGTCTTGCCCGCTTGTCGGTGGGCATAGGTATGGCTGTGATGGCGCTGATGGGTGTGCTGATGTGGGTGTTTGCTCCCGAGATGATGTCGTTACTGACTCCGATCGAGGAAATACGTATGTTAGGCAGCCACAGTCTGCGCATAGAGGCTTTTGCCGAGCCATTCTTTGCCGCTGCAATAGTGTGCAACGGCATATTCGTGGGTGCCGGCGACACGTTGAAACCTGCAATAATGAACCTCACAAGCATGTGGGTGGTGAGGCTTACTCTTGCAGCCCTGCTTGCACCCACCTACGGGCTTACGGGAGTGTGGACTGCCATGGCGGTGGAGCTGACGTTTAGGGGAACGATATTCTTGGTAAGGCTGTTTAGGAAATTTTAGTATCCTGATTGCCAATGAAGTTAACTTACTTTGCCTAATAATATACCTGTCATAAGCTCGTTCCCCTGTCATTTTCAAAAAAATACAGAATTTTGATTTATTTCAAAAAATATTTTGTATCTTTGCAGAAAAAATGCATCGCCTCAGCAATTTAGAGCAAGTTCTATTGCGTTCGGCTTGCACTTTCTTTGCAGAGTATTTTAAAATATTAACGGATTATCATGCTTGCACATGGACGGATTTAAGAACATAGACATAAAGAATTTCAGAGGCATTGAGCATCTGAAGATAGATGACTTTGCCAGAGTGAATGTGTTTCTTGGGCAGAACAACTCGGGGAAAAGTTCTGTGCTGGAAGCATTGATGTTGCTCATGGGAATGTCGAATCCAGACATGCCCCAACAACTGAATTATTTAAGGACAAATACCTTTAATCCATTTAGACATATCAGCTACTTGTTTCATAACATGGACATCAACAATGCGCCTGTGATAATGTCAGAGCAGTTTGATGCTGTAAGGAGAATGTTGGAACTAAAGCTCACATACATATTTGACGGCGTTCAGCCATCTGTAGAGCTTAGCGGACAGACTGCCAAATCAGAAACAAAGACATTCCTGAATACACTGGAGATGAATTTTTCCATTGAGTCAGGAGAAGTCAAACAACATTATAAAAGTTCTATTACCATTAATCAGACAACGGGCATGATTACCAATAGAACCATGGCAGAAGGCTATTTGGAGAAAAACAGTGCCTCATTTCTTTCTGCCGCTTTGACATCAGCCGGTCTTGTAGAAAATTTGGCAGAGCTTATAAAGCGTAAGAAAAAGGATGTCATTTTGGAGCGTATGCGGATATTCGATCCTCACATCAATGCGATAGAGGTGATAAACAACGATGTCTTTATTGGTTTTGAGGGCGTTGCCGAACTTATGCCTGTAGGTATGACGGGTGACGGTTTGCGCCGTTATCTTAATATTGTAGCAAGCACAGCCAATACCGTGAACAATATCATCCTTATAGACGAGATAGACAACGGTCTGCATTATTCTTCATATAAAAAACTGTGGGAGAGCATTTTCGTTCTTGCCTCAGAAACAAACAAGCAGGTGTTTATTACGACACACAGCAAGGAAACTCTGATGAAACTGCATGAAATGCTCGAAGAGCACAGTAAATATCAGGAAATGTTCCGTCTGTATACCATAGAAAAGACCTTACTAAAAGGGCATAAGGCATATAAATATGGCTATGAGGGACTTGCGAATGCTTGTATAAATGATGTTGAACTAAGGAGCATTGTCTTATGAACTATATTAATTTTGATGATATTCCTGTAAATCATGAATGGGCATTTGAAAACGTCCGTTCAACTGAACAATGGACACATGGCTACCATCGCTATCCAGCAAAATTCTTACCTAATGTAGTAAAAAAAATAATAGAAGACTATATCCCTAATTGTAAGATGATAGCAGATTTATTTGCAGGATGTGGAACCACACTCGTAGAAGCAAAAATGCATGGAAAAAAATCAATAGGGACAGATATAAATCCTGTAGCAAGATTAATTACAAAAGTAAAAATCACTCCAATAGAACCGGACTTGTTACAGTTGGCATATGAAAAAATTGTGTCAGCCTTTGATGATTATAATGAGGCTGATTATTGTAATATTCAAAAACACGAGAGGTTAGACTATTGGTTTACACCAAAGCAAAAAGCATATATAGCATTTTTGTATGATTGTATTAGAAATATAGATATTACAGATGACATAAAAGATTTTTTTTATGTTTGTATATCTCATATTCTTAAGAATTGTTCTTGGTGGTTACAAACAAGCACAAAACCTCAACGTGATATGAAAAAAAATCTTCCGAATCCTTTATCTGAATTTAAAAAGCATTGTAAAAAAATGATTTTATGGAACAATGATTTTTATAAAGAATTGAAGAATAAAGATTTTCTTGATATAGGGTGTGAAATTCGTCAAGAGGACGCTCGTAAAACGTCAATTCCTTCAGGTACGGTTGATGCTATTATAACATCTCCACCTTATGTCACATCTTATGAATATGCAGATATTCATCAGTTAACAAGTTACTGGATGGAATACATGTCAGATATCTCCGATTTTAGGAAAATGTTTATTGGAACATCCTTTTCAGGAAACAAGTCATTAAGTATTCCTGACAGCAAACACGCACAGAACATAGTAGATGCGTTGTATCATAAAAGTAAGCACATAGCTTATAATGTTGCTCAATATTTCAATGACATGCAAAATGTTGCCATAGAAATGTCACGTATTCTTAGTCCTAATGGTTATGTGTGCGTGGTTATAGGCAATACTACTATAAAAGATGTTGAAATAAAGTCGGCAGAAGTTTTTTATGATTTTCTTATAAAATCAGGTTTGCAAAAAGTGAATATAATAAAAAGAGAAATTCCGTATAAATTAATGCCAACGTTACGGGACAAATTTACAGGAAAATTTACAAAATTGGATAATCCCAATTGCAAAGAAGTATATCCGAATGAATTTATAATAATTTTAAAAAAATAATTATGATTGAGAAATTTGGGAAAAAAATAGACGATATTCCAGTAACTATTAGTTATAGGATTATAGAATTGTTTTCTGCTGGTTTGTATTCTAGTCCCAATAAAGCCTTTGAGGAGCTAGTTACTAATTCTTACGACGCAAATGCAACAAAAGTTTCTGTATATGTGCCATCTGATAAAACCATAGAAGGAATTACAATGTGGGTTTGTGATAATGGATATTCTATGGATAAAGAAGAACTTAAATTGTTCTGGAAAATAGGAGAGTCCAAAAAGAAGAATATTACAAATCAAGACAGAATGCCTATTGGTAAATTTGGTATAGGTAAACTCGCAACCTATATTCTTGCAAATAAATTGACTGTCATATGCAAAGCTCCCAATGGTAAGTATTATTCTGTTTTGATGAACTATAACGAAATTGACAGTTCCACAGAACGAATTAATTTAGACGAAAAAGAGTTAAGTGAACAAGACATTAAAAATGTATTGTCTCCGCTCATTGAAAGAAATAATAAAAAAATGATTTCTTTTGATTTATGGGGTGAAAATGCAGAAAACACATGGACAATGGTAATAATGTCTGCGTTAAAGCCAAAAGCCCAGGATATAAAAGACGGACGCTTAAAATGGATATTAAGTACAGCACTTCCTCTCAACCCTAATTTTAATCTTTTTTATAATGGAGTTGTATTAGAATCAAGTAAAGCAAATGTTAAACCATGGAAAAGTTGGACGTTTGGTGATGAGGAAGATTCAGTTGTTAAAAAATACGATATATACAAATCTTATAAAAAAGAAGATGTTTTTTACATAAATACCCCTAATCTCGAGCATATAACAGGGCATATAGATCTTTATAGGGATTCTTTATTGTCTGGAAAGTCTGAACAGACAGGAAGAAGTCATGGTATATTTCTAACCGTAAGAAAACGTCTTATAAATATAGATGATCCATTGCTTGGTATGGAGGCTATGTCTCATGGTGTGTTTAACAGAGTAAGAATATTAATAGAAGCAGATGGGCTCAATGACTATTTAACATCAACAAGAGAATCCATAAAATCTTCAGAAGCCCTCGAAGATCTTCGTACATATATAAAAAGAAAGTTTTCTGAAGTAAAAGATTGGTATTTTAAAGAAGTGACTAAAGAAGAGATGCAAAATTTAGCATCTTATAAAATTGCATATACTGCATCAAGTTTATCGCGACAACCTTTAGCAATTATTGCAAAAAAATTCTGCAATGGTGATTTAACTGACTTATTTTTGACTCAAATGCCTAATTTCAAAGATGAGGAAGATAAAAAAGAATTTTTGCAGGATATAGACACACGAATGGATTCTGATAACGGCATAATAAATAAAGTAGAATGGGTTTCTTTAAGCCCTGAGGAGCCAATCGCTAAACTTGACATACGGAGTGGTTTTGCGCAAATAAATCTATTACATCCATTTTTTGCAAATTTTATTGATGAGGTAAAATCATTACTTCCTTTTCAACTAATTGCATTAACAGAAATTCTTACAGAGTGTATCCTATTGGAAAATGGAATATCTCAAGATACGGTAAGAGAAATAATGAAAAACAGAGATACACTTTTGAGAGAATTGACTTATAGTGATAAACCCAATGCTCCTCTTGTTGCTCAATTATTAATAGATTCCTTAGATAGCTCCTCTGGCTTGGAAAGTTCTGTGTATAATGCTTTCAATTCTATTGGTTACGAAACAACGCTTATCGGTGGTAATGGAAAACCAGATGGACAAGCTGTAGCCTATGTCGGTCCTCAAGGTTCTAAGGAGAACTATAGTATCACATATGATGCTAAAAGTACGGCAAAGAATAAAATAAAAGCCACGACTGCACATATAGCCGGTGTATTACGACATAAGACGGATTATAAAGCTGATTTTGCTTGTGTTGTTGCTGTGGATTTTGAAGGGGCAGAGGATGAAAATTCAGCGGTAAATAAAGAAGCAAAACAGAATAATATATCTTTAATACGTGCAAGAGATTTAGCAAAATTAGTTCTTTTGTCGAGTCCTAAGCAATTAGGATTGAAAGAGCTAAGAACTTTCTTCGAAACTTGTCATTCTGTAAAGGAAACGTCTGAATGGATAAATAAATTAAAGGATCGAAAAGTCAGTATTGGCCCTATCAGAGATTTATTAAATGGAGTTTACGAATTAAATAAAAGTGATACAGAACCGGCAAGTTTAAAAGCCTTGAGATTTACTGTTCATGGATTAAGGCAATATCAAGTAGAAGAATTGAAAACTTTTGTACAAAGTATAGAAAGGTTGGTTCCCAATTATGTACATTTAACAGGAGATATTATAAGTATAAATAATACTCCAGAAAAAATTATGGAAACAATAAATAAGACATATACAAGCAATGTTCCTGAAGAGTTCTTGAATATTTATATGAATGCTTATGGAGAAAAATAAATTAATATTTTTGCATAACAATAAATATTATAAAGTCACCCATAAATAATTATATTATGGAACAAGAAATTAAAATCCAAATTGGAGATATTTCTGACAATGGGCAAGTTACCATTGTTGATGAAGACAGATTGTGTTATCTTGTACAATCAGAGTGTAGAGGAGCAAAGGGACTACGTACTATATCAAAAAAACTTTTAAGAGAATTTGTTGAGTATGTAGAAAAACACCCAGATGCGACACCAAGAGATGCAAGAAATGCTTTAAGTGGGACAAGTGATATAGACAAGTATGAGTATGGGTATGACTCAACACTTGTTTCTATGGCGAAAATGTCACTTAATGCAGTCAATAAATCGGCAGACTCTATAATATCTACTCATAGTGACAAGGCAAATAGATTCGCATTGTTAGTTTTTAAACATTTATACAAGATTGACAAATTACAAAGAATACGACATTTATTATTAGGCCAAAATAAGAGAAAGACATTGAGAGAAAGTGCCTTAGGCATAACCATATCTGGGATATTTATAGAATGTACACAGAAAGAACTAGGAAAAGCCAATAAAAATAGAGATGGATACTATAGGTTTTTTAGCCATGGATTTAACATGGGGAATGGGGAATTCTGGTATCTTACATCAGGGTGGAGTAAACCTGAGGATGGGCAATCTGAACCTGCGGGACATACTATATATAATTTAAAATTATTAGTAGAACACTATTATGATAATTTGATTGTCATTGTAAAAGATAAGGATCACAGTGAGTATATTCTTAAAGATATAAATTCTGATACAGGAAGTAATCTCGTATTTTTAAATAATAGAATTGCATCTTATATTACCGCGATAAAATCCAAGCCCCTTCTGCTCCTTGCCGGCATATCAGGCACAGGCAAGAGTCGTATTGTTCGTGAATTTGCATTTAAGTCATGTCCACAATATTTACAGGATAAGGATGGAACAACGCCTGGAAACTATTGTATGATTGAGGTGAAACCCAACTGGCATGACTCGACGGAGTTATTGGGGTATTATAGCAGATTGGGGAAGGCAGGATATCAGTTTACAAAATTCGTTAAGTTCTTGGTGAAAGCAAAGATGTTCCCAAATATTCCTTTCTTTGTATGTCTTGATGAAATGAACTTGGCACCAGTTGAACAGTATTTTGCAGAGATACTGAGCATCTTGGAGACGCGCAAGCATCCAAAGGACATGGAAACAGGTGAGGTGGATATGAATACGGTTAAAACAGAGGCAATTATTGATGCCCGTTATTTCCGTGAACTGTCAGAAGTGTCCACAGCAAAGAATACTCAAACAGGTGAAACTTTCAAGAACAAACTGACAGACAGGGACATTTATCTTAAACTTTTTGGCATAGATACAGAAGAGGACATAGATGAAGAGGTCGGAAAACACCACGATTTGATGACCGAAGGGCTTACGTTGCCAGACAATGTCATTATCATCGGCACAGTAAACATGGATGATACTACGCATCAGTTTTCACGCAAGGTAATTGACCGGGCTATGACAATAGAAATGAACGGCGGCAATTTGCGCAGCATGTTTGGCGGCAGCAAGGATTTGGAATACTTGCCAGAAAGAGAGCAGGAGAAATGGCAGAACGCCTTCACACGCAGATACGTTACAGCCGATGAGGTGCTGGAGGCACATCCTGAGGTTGCAGACAAATTGATGGATGAGCTTCCTGCAAGACTTGAAGCAATCAATAATGTATTAAAAGGAACTCCATTTGAGGTAAGTTATCGTGTTCTGAATGAATTTACGATTATGGTTGGTGTGATGCTCGATGAAAATCGTGGCATAGAACTTGATGACATTATTAACCAAGCGTTGAACAATATCCTGCTGATGAAGATTATTCCCCGAATTGAAGGCGATGCTGAGATGTTCGCTCTTTCAAGAGATTACAAGGAAAAGATGGGAATAACATATAACAACCGTTTGGAATGGTTGAAGGAACTGGCTCCTGACATTCAAGAAGTATCAACGGAGGAAACTCGCGAAGATGAGGATGATGCTAAATTGTCTGGTGAGAGCAAAGAGCATCAGCAGACAGCAAAAGAGAAGATACAAGAAATGATAGACAGGCTAAACAATCAGGAGTACACCCGTTTTTGGCCATAATCATAAAGTAAGAAGGTTTATGCAGACAGAGGTATTGAGATTTATACATACAGACTATGAAGTGATTGTCCGCACACAAGACATCAGCTATTCGTGGGAACGCTTCAAGGGGCGCATTGATTATACAAGGAGAGACAATTCTGAAATCGATGCGCCAGAGAAATATTGTCGTTATACCTCAAAAGATGAATGCAAGTTAAGGCTTTACAGTCCGATAAACCGTGAAAGGTCTGATTTTGACAGAGGTACAAAATGGGAACATTTATGGCCTGTCATATATGAGACGTGCAAATATCAGGTGCGCCTATTGTTTCATGATATAGATAAGGATTCCATTCCCGAAATTCAGCATGTGAGAAAAGATGTTGAGGAAAGTTTCTTTTTCGATGATGAAACATCTGGCGGGAAAGAGAAATCCTTGACGGGCGAGCTTGATTTTCTGAATGAACCGGGAGTGTTTAAGTTGAACTTCTCGTACCAGAAGAACGGAATCCGCAAAAACAGTTTCGTCACCTTTGATGTAGTATCTCCAAAATTGGATACGAAAAATGACTATAAATCATTGCTGCGTGAGGTGAATGAAGAATACGAGAACGTGATTTACCGCTATTTGAGTATCACTGTGCAGCAATTCTGCCGTGGACGCTTGAATACAGATGCCACATGGATGGCAGTATTCCAAAGCGTAGTTGATGACTACGTGAAAAATGTAAAGAGGGTCATACAAAACCCACATTCTCAGATTGTCAATCGCAGAACATCAAGAAAAGTCGAACAGATTAAGTTCTTGACACCTGCTATGGAGGAGCGTTATGGCGAGATAGAGAAAGAAGAAAAACTGGAAGAATACCACTTTGGCTACAATGAAGTGCATTCCACACACGATACGATGGAGAATCGTTTTGTGAAACATACTCTGCAAAGCATCGGAAGAAGACTTTCTGCTATTATAACTACTGTACTCAGTTCAACACAAGAAGAGCTGTCTGAACGTCATCGTCAGATGTGGACAGACTATCAGGCTTCTCTAAGAAAGCTTTCAAAACATCCGTTCTTCAAGTCTGTGGGCAAGTTCGACGGTATGAAGCAGGAAAGTCTTGTGCTACAAAGCAGAGTTGGCTACCAACAGATATATAAGGACTGGCTTAAACTGAAACGGGGAATAGACCTGTACAACGGAGCTGCCAATATCGGTACATTGCAGATATGGGAAATCTATGAACTTTGGTGTTTTATAAGAATGAAGAATTTAGTTGCAGAGGTGCTTGGTATAGACAAAAATAAGCCGTCGCACGAGCAACTTATTTCAGAGCCCAAGGGCACGCTTCTCAATCCTTTTACAAACTCATCACTGGAACACGTGGTGGAGTTCCGTTATCCGTCTGTCGAAGAAGCAGATAACGATGAACGTAAGGCACAACTTACTGCACACGAGGGCGATGTGGTTACGCTGCATTATCAGCACACCTTCAACCGTAAAGGCGGAAAGGACGAATACGGAATGAGCATCAATACTGCGACGACCGAACAACGTCCAGATATCGTACTAAATATCCGGAAATCATCAGGCGAAGTTGTTTTGACATATCTTTATGATGCCAAATACAGGGTAATCAATGACAAGAGGCTTGACAAAGACTTTGAGGAACAAGATATTACAGAAAACATCAATATGCCAGGCGGTGACTATCCTCCAACTGATGCAATTAACCAAATGCACCGCTACCGTGATGCCATTTATTACAGCAAGGAGCATGAGCAATATCACTCCAAAGAGATTATAGGCGGCTATATCCTCTTTCCCGGACGCGGCAATGATGAATATATCAAGAACCGTTATTACAGCGCAAGCATAGAAAGTGTAAATATTGGTGCATTTCCTCTGTTGCCAAACAGTTATACTCTACTGAAGTCGCATTTGAATGACATCCTCATGAAATATGGAACTTCAGAAATGCATGTTGCAAAAGCAAAACCACAACGAACATTGGCATACGTGACGGAAGAAGAGAAAGCAGGTATGTTGACAGATGATTTGGTAATGGTGGCAGTAGCGGGTAGCGAAGAAAAACGCCAATGGACGTTTGATAATCTATGGTATAACATTCCTTTGGACAAAATTGCCGATTCTCCATGGAATAAAGCCAAATATTTACTGTTGTATGTCAAAGGAGAAAAATATGCGGGAAACCTCTGTAAGATTGTACGCACAAGGCATGATGTATGGACTAAAGAACGGTTGACTCAATCCGGCTACCCTGGTGAACCGAATAACCCATCTTACTTCATGATGCGAATAAGAAAAACAGGTGATACTGATGCTGAGTTGCAAAAGCTGGCATTTAATGTCAGAGACATTCCTATAAAATATTGGGGAAATGACAGAATGGCATTTGTGTTGGCTAAGTTGAAAGACTTGGAGAGTGTCGCAGAATAAGTTATATTGGAAGTTAAGAAGATATATAAATTGATTTTACTATGACTGAAAACGAGTTTAAGGAGATATGTCTGTGCGGTGAAACAACGAGAGTGCAATTCAAACGCGAGTTCACTTCGCAAAAAGAGATAGCCAAAGAAATGATTGCTTTTGCAAATTCGCATGGTGGTATGATTCTGTTTGGTGTTGAGGACAAGACAGGAAATTTGTTTGGGCTATCATATGAACAGCTTCAGCTGGCATCCCGTGAGCTTGGGAATGCTGCACAAGAGCAAGTCCGACCGACGGTATATATTGACACGGAGGTTGTGAAGGCTGATGGAAAGCATTTCTTGGTTTGCACCATTGCCGAAGGACGCAATAAGCCTTACAAGAATTTGCAAGGTGAAATATGGGTGAAGCAAGGAGCAGATAAGCGCCGTATAACAGAGAACTCTGAAATCTTAGCTCTCTTTCAATCTTCTGGGACATACCGACCGGAAGAAGATGCCATAAGGGAAACTTCTATCTCTGATCTGGAAATAACATATTTGAAAGAGTATTTCAGAAATGTATATGGCAGGGAGATGGAAGACTTTGACCAACCTGTAGGCAGTATGCTCCGTTCGTTGGGGATAACGGCTGCCAATGGAGAGGTGACACGTGCAGGAATGCTGTTCTTCGGTAGAAATCCTGGACTATATGAGCGGTCCTTTATGGTTAAGGCTGTAGCTTTTGACGGGAACACAATAGGTGACACCGCATATATTGACAGTCGCGATATTAGCGGAACTATTCCATGGATGTTTCGTGAAAGCATGACTTTTCTTAAATCCATCCTACGCCATCAGCAGAACGGGCAAAACTTCAACAGCGTTGGTGCGCTGGAAATACCGGAAGTGGTTCTTGAGGAATTGCTGCAGAATGCCCTTGTACATATTGATTTGCTCCATGCGGCTGCAATAAGACTATTGGTGTTCAACGATCGTGTGGAGATTATCAATCCCGGCTGCTTGTATGGAGGACTTCAGGTAGAAGACATAAAGCTGGGCGTGTCACGCCAGCGTAATCCGTTGATGGCTGCTTTGGCAGCCAAGACAATGATTTACCGCGGTCTTGGTTCTGGTATCATACGTGTGATGAAGGAGAATGTAAGGGTAGAATTCATAAATGAAGAATCAGCAAACCAGTTTAGGACGATTGTATGGAGGACTATCCAAAAGAGCAAAAATACTACCCCAAAGGATGAAAGTACTACCCAAAAGAGCGAAGACACTACCCAAAAGGAACTATC
>JAUNSB010000093.1:0-17266 GCA_030539375.1 Prevotella sp. | reverse complement strand
CACGACATTCAGAACCACAATCTGACGCTCTAACCAACTGAACTACAGCCACCATATTTACTTAATTCCTTAAAGCGAGTGCAAAGGTACAAGAAATATCTGACATAGCCAAATATTTCCTGTACTTTTTACATTTTTTAATTATTTTGCAGGTGCAGGTTTCTCTGCTGGCGCTGCATTATCTTTTGCAGGCGCAGCAGCGTCTTTTGACGGTGCAGCAGTTTCTTTGGGCTGTGAAGCGCCAAAGCCAGGAACAGTGTTGGGATTGGTAACAGGATTCTCGATATTTTCCATTATCGAGCTGTCGCCGGTAGCCTGTGGCGCAACATAAGCGCAGGCAACACTAATAACCACCATCAGAGCAGCAAGCGTCCATGTGGTTTTCTCAATGAAGTCGGTAGTCTTGCGCACACCGCCAATCTGGTTGTACGAGGCGAAGTTTGAAGCCAGACCGCCACCCTTTGATTCCTGAATGAGCACTATGCCAATCATGAGCAGTGCTGCAATAACAATTAGAATTACTAATAATGTGTACATTGTTTTAATTTTTTTTATTGTTGTTTATTATTAATTTCTCCAAGAAACGTTTTTGATCCTCGAAATACAGGTTTTTGTGCGGGAACTGTTCGCTCAGCCGCGTTATTATCTCAAGCGCCTTCTGGAAGCGCCCCTGTTTCACGTATATTCTTGCCAAAGCCTCGGTGAAGAAGTTTTCCTCCGGCTCCTGCTCAACGGCAACACGCGGTATGCTGCTGTCCTCTTCCATTGTCGGGTCATCGCTAAGCACGATTCTTCCCTGATTGTCCTCAAGAAACGTGTCAATAAGACTCTGCCCCCTTAATTGCGGAGTGTCAGCATCGTTCACAGGGTCATCGTCGCTGTTCTCCAGCAGATAAGCCACATAATCCACAGCCGCATCGGCAGCAGTTGGCTTTCGCTTGTGGCGAGTCTCCTCCTGCTCTTCGTCCTTTGGCATCGACTCAAGGAAGTTGTCAATAAGCGATATTGTGCGGCTGCCGGTCTGCTGCTGTTCCTGCTCTGCTGCATCGGATTTGCTTTCTTCCTTCTGCAGACGGTAGTGCATTGCCTCCACCAGATTGAAAATCACCTTTCTGTCAGTGATGTATATTGCCGCATTGCGCAGCTCCTCATCAAATGTGGCATCGTGGAGCAAATACAGGTTTTGCAGCAACAGCAGCCGTGCTGTCTGGAAATAGGGATAGAGCGCCACCATGGAGCGGAGCTCGTAGAGAGTCTCGCGGTCCATTCGCTCAGGATGGTTTATCAGCTCTATAATTTCCATTATACCTTATTATATATATTACCAGTTTGCCACTGTTGCATTGAATATCTGCTCGGTTATCTCCTCACACATCTGTGTCACCAGCTCTTCCTGTACGGAATTGAGCGACTGAGTGGTCTCGTATGTCGACCGGGCAGTAAACTGCCGTTCAAAGTCTTCCTTATGGTTGGCATTATTGGTGAATCTCACATTCACTGTCATCGACAGCTCTGTCTGTGCCGAATATCCTTCAGCCGACACCGACTTGTTCTGCTGGGTGTATTGGGTTATCTCGCCCTCAATCTTCAAGTCACCGTTGCGTTTCACCTGAATGAGCTTGGTATGGCTTGCAAACTCATCCTTAAGCTGATTGTTGAAAATGCTCGCCATCGGTCCCCATACATAGCTTGAGCGTATTGGGAAATCGGCAATCTGTATGGTCTTGGTCTTGGTGTAGTCAATGCTTGCTCCATTGAACTTATACGACACCGAACATGCAGTGACGCCCGTAAGCACCACCACAGCCATAACCACTGCATATATGAAATGACGCATTCTCAATTTTCTCCAGTTTTTTATTTCAGTTTTTACCTAATATTTATCGTCCAAGCCATACTGATGCATTTTGCGGTATAGCGTGCGCTCCGATATTCCCAGCTCCTGAGCCGCCTGCTTACGCTTTCCCCTATATTTCTCAAGAGCCAGTTCCATCATCTGACGCTCCAGCTTCTCCAAATTCATAGAGTCACGCTCTGATGGCTCAACATACTCCTCAGCCACGGCATCCTCCACAGCCGGAGTGCGTGTGGAAGCGATATAGTAAGGCGGCTTTATCTGTGCCGATGACTGCGGCAACACCGCCATTGCCTGTGCTGTGTCTATCATCGTAGAAGCATTGTCGCGCTCCGCCTGCTTTGCATCGGCAAGCTGTTTCTTCAGCCCGTCAATCTCCAGCCTCATGCTCTCCATGTTGCTGCGCATGTCCATCATCACCTTGTATATCACCTCACGCTCAGTCTCAAAACTATGAGCGCCGCCGGCAGTGCTGCCAACAGTGGCAAGCATCGTGCTTTCGCGGTCATTCGGAATAAACCGTCCGAGCATTTCCTCGTTGACCACTCTCTCGTGTGACAGCACGGCAAGCTGTTCCGTGACATTCTTCAGCTGACGGACATTACCGGGCCATTTGTATTTCAAAAGCATATCCTTGGCACCGTCGGTAAGCTCTATGCGCTCCATCTTGTACTTTTCCACCATCTGCATCACAAACAGGCGGAACAATAGCAATATGTCCTCGCCACGCTCACGTAGCGGCGGCATCTGTATGGGTATGGAACTAAGACGGTAATAGAGATCTTCCCTAAACCGCCCCTCGCTAATGGCGCGCCGCAAATTAACATTGGTGGCTGCCACAACACGGACATCAGTCTTACGCACCTCCGTGCCTCCCACCGGGATATACTCACCACTCTCAAGCACCCTCAACAGACGCGCCTGAGTAGCCATGGGCAACTCTCCCACTTCATCAAGAAACAGCGTGCCCTTATTCACAACCCCGAAATATCCGGGATGCTCGCCCACTGCCCCGGTAAACGAACCTTTGACATGACCGAACAATTCGCTGTCGACAGTGCCTTCAGGTATGGCACCGCAGTTGATTGCGAAATATTTCTCGCGGCGCCGCCGCGAGCAGTCGTGGATAATGCGCGGTATCACTTCCTTACCTACGCCGCTTTCACCGACTATCAGGACACTAAGATCGGTTGATGCCACTTGCAGTGCGACATCAAGAACGTGGTTCAGCTGCTCACTGTTACCCACGATATTATACCTCTTTTTTATGTCCTGTAGTTCCGTTCTGTCCATTTTATCGGGCAAAGTTACGAATTTTATTTTATATTTCTATGTATTTTCCTAATATTTTATGATTTCTTGTCGATTTTTATCAACAAAAGTCCTATTGCGGTCCAAATAAGTTCGCGCAAGCGCACCAACAGCGCAACAAATATGCCTGCCGACACCGACAGCTGCAAGCCATGGGCAGACATAAGGAAACCACCCTCCCTGCCACCAAGCTGCAGCGGCATGAAGAACAGCATATTTGCAAAAAGCGAGGTGAATGCCAATATCAGGATACACTCAAAATAGTCAGCCGAAGGCATAATGACCAGCAGTATGAAAAATATCTCAAGTGCCGACACCACCCTGCATGCAAATTCCAGCGCCACGGCAAGCATAAACGACCGGGGATTGTTATTGCGAAGCATGGTCATGTCGCGGTCTATGTTCTGAAGCTGTTCCTTGCGACTCTCAAAAAACGGCTGCGCCTTGCGCTTCACCAGCGGGAACCGCCGGAGCAGCCCCATCAGGCTCACCACAATGCCATGACGGTAGCCCTTCATAAAAAGCCATACCGCAGCCACACAAAACAGTGCAACAGCACTAAGCAGCACGCCCATGAACACGTTCATGGGTCTGGTGGCAACATAAAGCGCCACGCTAAACAGCCAAAACCAGAAATGAGAGAAAATATGAGTCATGGCATACAGCAACACCGATGCCGATGCTTTCTCGGTGCCTATCTTGGGCGAGAGCGACATGATGCGGTAAGGCTCACCGCCCATCAGTCCGCCAGGAGTGGCATAGTTGAGCGCAAAACCTGTGACGGTAATCTTGTAAAGCCACCAGAATCCAACCCTATGTTTGTCGTTGGGGGCGATATTGGCTATAATCACCCTCCATGCAGCAGTATTGAACAGATAGAGCACCACCCACAGCAATACCACTGCCATAAACCAGTATCCGGCACGCTGCACTCCAGCCCAAACCTCGCCGAAGTTCAGCTGAGACACCATCAGTGCCAAAACCACTAATCCAAAAAGGAGAAATGCATTTTGATACTTTTTCTTCATCGTCCACTCTCTATACCTTCAATTATATAAAGCTATTGCTGCGGTTCCTGCGCATTGTCACCAGTCTGCTGCTGAGCACCCTCCTGCTGCGGACGGTTATTGTCACGTTTTGTTCCGTCGCCACGCTTAGACACGGCAAACCTCACCTTGTCACCTTCTTCACGACGCTCATGATAAAGTTTCTTCAACGGGTCAACATGAGCCTCATCATAGCTGTTCCGGTTGCGCAGCACGTCAATGGCAGTATAGATGGCATGACGCATGGATGTAGCATCGGCAATATTCTTTCCGGCAATGTCGTAAGCCGTACCATGGTCGGGCGATGTGCGCACTATAGGCAGACCGGCGGTGTAGTTTACACCCTCCTCCACTGCAATAGCCTTAAACGGTGCCAGCCCCTGGTCATGATACATGGCGAGCACGGCATCAAACTTGGTATAGGCTCCGCTGCCGAAGAATCCGTCGGCGGCGTATGGTCCGAATGCCTGTATGTTGTTTTTTTCCAGAATATCAAGTGCAGGTATAATCACCTCCTGTTCTTCTTTGCCAAGCAGCCCGTTGTCGCCGGCATGGGGATTGAGCGCCAGCACAGCAATACGGGGATTGCTTATGCGGAAATCGCGCTTCAGGCTGTTGTGCAATATAGTTGCCTTCTCCACTATTTTATCCGTGGTTATCGCGGCTGCAAGATCCTTTATGGCTATATGAGTGGTGACAAGTGCCACACGCAAATTGCCGTTCATGAGTATCATCAGCGACTTTGCCCCGTTGCCCACTTTGTCCTCTATATACTCAGTATGCCCGCAGAAATGAAATGTATCGCTCTGAATGCTGTTCTTGTTGATTGGCGCAGTAACCAGCACATCGTAGCATCCACTTTCAAAGTCTGCCATTGCCCGTTCGAGCGCGGTCAGTGCAGCAGCTCCTGCCTCAGCCGACGGTTTGCCCAATTCTATCTTCACCTCACTGTCAATAGTGGTGAGCAGATTCAGCTTACCGTCCTCGGCATCCTCCGCCTTACTTATAATATTTACAAACACCTCCGAATTGACAGCCTTGCGATGATAGGCAGCCGCCTTGGGCGAGCCATATATAATAGGTGTGCAAAGGTCAAACATCATAGGATCCTCGAACGCCTTGAATATCACCTCATAGCCAATGCCGTTGGTGTCACCGTGCGTGATTGCCACGCGTATTTTCTTATCTTCCATCTACAATAATCCGTTTTTGTATATTTCTGTATTTCGTTTTTATAGCAAAGTTCCGCTTTATTTCAGCCATTGGCACTACCGCTTTTCATTGCCGTACTCAGCAGTCCGCAGGCAGCAAAAATATCCTGACCGCGGCTCGCCCTTATTGTTGCAGTCACGCCGTGATTGGTTAGATAATCGCGAAAATTCTCCATCTGCTTCGTGTCGCTTGTATGCAAATCAACTCCGGGCACATCGTGAAACCTTATTAGGTTCACCCTGCACTCCAGCCCCTGCGTAAGCCTTATAATTTCCTTGGCGTATGTCAGTGAGTCGTTAAGTCCGCCGAACATTATATACTCAAATGTGCAGCGGCGCTGATGTGTGAAATCATACTGTTTCAGAAGTTCCACCACCTGAACGATACTCATCTGACGTTCTGCCGGCATTAGCTTCCGGCGCTGTTCGGGCAACGGCGAGTGCATGGATATGGCAACATGACAGTCGCTTTCGTCAAGAAACCGCTTCAGCTTGTTCTTCACTCCCACACTGCTCACCGTTATGCGTTTCGGACTCCATGCATATCCATAGCCGGAAGTTAGGATTTTTGTGGCAGTGAGTACGTTGTCAAGATTATCCATCGGCTCACCCTGCCCCATAAACACAACATTTGTAAGATGTTCACGCTCCGGGAGCGAGTATATCTGATTGATTATGTCGCCGGCGGTAAGACTGTCCTCAAAGCCCTGCTTGCCGGTCTGGCAGAACAGGCAGTTCATCTTGCAGCCCACCTGACACGACACGCACAGCGTGGCGCGGTCGTTATCTGGTATATACACCGTTTCCACAAATTTTCCGTTTGCCGTAGGAAACAGATACTTCACTGTACCGTCCACCGACCGCTGGCAGTCAAGTGGCGGCATGCCGCCCACAACAAAGCGAGAGGCAAGCAGTTCTCTGTTTGCCTTCGATATATCGGTCATCTCTCCAATGTCCGTCACATGCTTGGTGTACAGCCATTTGAGTATCTGCGATGCAGTGAAAGCCGGCATTCCCAGCATTTTCACCTCCGCCTTCAACTCGTCAGGCATCATACCCATCAGCACTTTCTTTGTGCAGTCCATACAGTTTTGTAAAATTTAGTTTTACAAAGCAAATGCAAATCGAGCGCAATAAAACTTAATTCCAAATTGCCGAGATGCGTCTTTGATTATGCAAAGGTACGAATAAAAGGGCACAAAACAAAATATAAAATAAAATTTTAATATTTTTTTTGCCGAACGGCTGCACGCACTATTGACAAACAATGTCCAACAGCTGTGCAAAATCATCGATGATATACGTTGCTCCGCTGTCGGCAAGCTGCCGGCGCGTGGCATTGCCGTATGTAACACCGCATGTTCTCGTCCCGGCATTCTTTCCCATCAGGATATCGTAGTGCATATCGCCCACCACAAGGGCATCGGCGGCACTAAGCCCGAAGTGGCTGAGAGTTTTCAGCACCGGTTCCGGCTGCGGCTTGGCATTCACAACGTCCTCGGCTCCTATCACGTATTTCACGTATGGCTCCATTCCCATCTCCTCAACAAAGCCATGGAGCGAAGTGTTGGAGCGCGATGACGCAATGGTGAGGATAACACCCTTCGACGCAAGGCTTCGCATGGTGTCAAGCACATGAGGAAACGGCTTGGGCATAAGCTTCTTTTTGTTTACCTCAAATATATCACGGTAAATATCCACACACTCCTGAGCCTGCTCTTTCGTGAGAGTAGGCACAAGCTGCAGGAAGGCATCAAACAGAGGAATGCCTATTGTGGCGGCACATTCAGCCTCGCCTGCCACTGGCAGCGAGCACTGCGCCAATGTCTGCTGCAATGTTTTAACTATGTTCATACGGGTGTCACCGAGAGTGCCGTCAAAATCGAGAATCACTATTTTTGTCTGCATGTCTATATAATTATAATAAGGTGTATAAACTTATGTTGGTTGTGTCGGGCTGGCTATATAAAATCAAAAATCCCGAACATCTGTTGTAATGTCCGGGATTTTATGTTTTACTTCATTTCAGCTTCTTTCCTGTTTTTATTATCGACGGAGACCGAGAGCCTTAATGATTGCACGGTAGCGGTTGATGTCGCGGTCGTACAGATAGTCGAGCAATGCGCGACGCTTACCTACGAGCTTTGTCAGTGAGCGTGCAGTCTTGAAATCCTTGTGGTTTTTCTTCAAGTGCTCTGTAAGGTGTGAAATGCGGTACGAGAACAAGGCAATCTGGCTTTCTGCCGAACCTGTATCGGTTGTTGCCTTACCATACTGTGTGAAAATCTCCTGTTTCTTTGTCTGATCTAAATACATAGAATTAATGTTTTGTTTTTGTTTAATTAATAAATATTACATCTATTGTTTGCTACGAATAGTCACCTATTCTTTACAAATCGGGTGCAAAATTAATACTTTTCTCCGAGATAGGCACCATGTTATCCGTTTTATTTTCTCACGATTAATGTTTTTTAATAAAATTGACCCAAAATGGCGAAAAATGCACCCTCCAACAGCGTTTTTGCACATAAATATGTGAATTTATATGCTCAAATGAATAAATATAGTGAAAAAGCCCCCTAAAAATTTGCACTTTTATAAAAAAAGGTGTAACTTTGCAGCAGATTAAAAACAATCGAAACTACTACATGGGTAAAAGAATAAAAAAACTCAAAAAAATAAGAATACACCACGAGGGTAATCCCACGTTGATATATAGCCTCATTCTACTAATTCTGGCAGCCACCCTGCTTTGGTATTTTGTAGGAGCTACTGCACCATTTTGGCTGTTCTGTACAGTATTTGGCGTGGCATGGCTTATTGTTCTTAATTTCTACCAGTGTCCCATCCGCTATTTCGACGGTGAAACCGATGGAGTTGTCGTAGCTCCTGCCGATGGTCATGTGGTGGTGATGCAGGAAGTGGAGGAGACCGAATATTTCCACGACCGCCGGCTGATGATTTCTATCTTCATGAGTCTGTTCAATGTTCACGCCAACTGGTTCCCCGTTGACGGCAAGGTGAAATTTGTGCGCCATTTCAGCGGGAATTTCCATAAGGCATGGCTGCCGAAGGCAAGCACCGAAAACGAGCACAGCGACATAATGATCACCACCCCCGACGGGCAGGAGGTGCTGTGCCGCCAAATAGCCGGAGCCGTGGCGCGCCGCATTGTGACATACGCAAAAGAAGGTGAAGACTGCTTCATTGATGAGCATCTTGGCTTTATCAAATTGGGGTCAAGGGTGGATGTATTTCTGCCTTTGAGCGCAAAGCCCTGTGTCAAGATTGGACAGTCAACCACCGGCAACCTCACAATGATAGCCAAACTGTAATATTTCCGTCCCAGCATATAGTTTCGGAATACATACATTTATATAATATACATTTAAATTATGAAGAAACATATACCCAATATAATCACCTGCTGCAACCTCATCTCGGGCAGCATTGCTGTGGTTTTCGCCATTTGGGGGCATTTCGAAATGGCTCTTCTTTTTATTGTCATCGGTGCCGTGTTCGATTTTTTCGACGGCATGGCAGCACGACTGCTTGGCGTTTCATCGCCAATTGGCAAAGAGCTTGACTCGCTTGCCGATGACATAACCTTCGGACTGGCTCCATCAGCTATGGTCTACACCCTGCTCAACATTATGGAATATCCAGCCGAGATTCCCCCTATGATAAAATGCGCCATTCCCTTTATGGCATTCATCATTGCGGCTTTCTCTGCCATGCGCCTTGCCAAGTTCAATCTCGACGAGCGCCAGACTTCATCGTTCATTGGCGTGCCAACACCAGCCAACGCATTGTTTTGGGCATCCATCATAGCCCAATACAGCTTCACGCTGCTATGCTCATCCCCCTATATGGTCTATGTCATACTTGCCATGATATTTCTCACCAGCTATCTGCTTGTAGCTGAGATTCCACTGTTCGCACTAAAATTCAAGCATTGGGGATTCAAGGGCAACGAGGTTAAATATTTGTTTTTGGGCAGCAGCATGCTGATACTGGCATCGTCGGCATTCATCGGCTATGCAGCCATAGCTGCCGTAATAGCGTGGTATGTACTTCTTGCTGTAATTACACACAAATAGACACCGCAAAATGTTCAAGATTATAGGTTTACTGTTTTTAATACTGGCTTTCTTAGCCATTATGGCACTGATGTTTTTTGCATCGGTGATATTCTCGGTTGTACGCAAATTGCGCAAGATGATTTATGGAGACGAGGCAAACCGCGAGCACGAATACACCAGGCGCCGCCAACAACAGTACTCATATCGTGGGGGAAACACGGGACAGCAGTCGGCAAGCAACACCCGGCAGCAAGCCGGCAGCGGCAGCGTTGCCGATAATGAAACCATCATCGACACACGTTCACCACACCAGACAAGCAGCAGAATATTCGATGACAACGAAGGCGAATATGTTGACTTTATTGAGGAAAAATAAGCTTTAAGAACATATATCCCTAACGGAATCTGTCGGGAAACAAGCAAAATAAAAATGACGCAGAACCACAATCATTGTGACTCTGCGTCATTTTCTGTCGGGATGATCAGACTCGAACTGACGACCACACGCCCCCCAGACGTGTACGCTAACCAACTGCGCTACATCCCGATTAGCCCTGAAAAGCACCATAACAGAACTGCTTTTCTTAAAACGTGTGCAAAGGTACATATATTTTTTGAAATATGCAAATAAAAATGTATTTTTTTTAGCCGCAAACGTGTTTTTAGGCTCTTTAAAACAATTATTGTTAAATAATGAATGACTTACTTGTGAAATGAGAAAAAAATACTTATCTTTGCACCCTAAAAACTGACAAGCGCCGTAAAGTTTTCAAGATTGCGCGGTTTCGCTTGTTGATTTTTATATAGAAAATTAATGTACGCGTACATTAATTTATATATATAGTTTGGTTTTTAGACAGAGAGAAGGAGCTGCCGTGATGAAAAATATTCCATGCGGCATGATTGTAACAGGCAAACAAAAAAAATAACAATATAAAAAATAAAAACAAAATTAGGTATGAAGATGAACAAGATTGTAATGCTTGCAGCAGCCGCTGCAATGTTGGTGTCTTGCGGTAGCAAAAGTGGAGGCGGCAAGCCAAACTTTGCCGACAATGAGTATGCCGTAAGGACACTGAAGGGACAGAATGCGGAATTGCAGACCACTTACCCCGCAACCATCAAAGGTGTGCAGGATGTGGAAATCCGTCCAAAAGTATCAGGATTTATCACAAAAATTTGTGTTCATGAGGGTCAGCAGGTGAAAGCCGGCCAGCTGTTGTTTGTAATCGACAATGTTACATATCAGGCAGCCAAGAATCAGGCTAAGGCTGCTGTAAACTCAGCCAAGGCGCAGCTCGCCACATCGAAGCTGACATACGAGAACAGCAAGAAACTGTTTGACAACAACGTAATCGGTGAATATGAGCTGTCATCGGCACGCAATACCTACGAGGCGGCCATGGCAGGTGTGGCACAGGCTGAGGCTAACTATACCGCAGCAAAGCAGAACCTCGATTTCTGCTATGTCACAAGTCCAGCCACGGGTGTTGTGGGCGAGTTGCCATACAAAGTCGGTGCACTTGTGAGCGCATCTATCCAGCAGCCGCTTACCACAGTGTCTGACATACGCACCATGCAGGTATATTTCTCAATGACCGAGAAGGACATTATGAACTATATACGCAAAGACGGCGACATGGCAACTGCCATCAAGGCGTTCCCAGGCGTTAAGCTGCAGCTTGCCGACGGTACCATGTACAACCATGACGGACATATTGCGGCTGTGAGCGGTGTCATAGACGCTGCCAAGGGTACCGTTCAGGTGCGCGCAGACTTCACCAACCCAGAGGCTCTGCTCAAGAGCGGCGGCTCTGGCTCAATTGTCATTCCCTATAATGCACAGAACGCAATCATTGTGCCACAGGATGCAGTGGTGCAGGTACAGGACAAATACTTTGTGTATGTAGTGGGCAAGGACAACAAGGTGAAATACACTCCAGTGACGGTCAATCCTGAGAACGACGGCAAGACATACATCATCCAGAGTGGTGTGAAGCTTGGCGAGACTATTGTGGTTTACGGTGTTTCAAGCCTTACCGACGGAACGGAGATCAAGCAGCTCACCGAGGCACAGTATGCCGAAAAGCTTGAGAAGGCTGAGAAACTTGGCGAGGCACAGGGTGACCTCAGCGAGTTTAAGAAAGCAATGGGAATGTAAATTTCTGAAAACATAAAAGACAATATATGAAATTAGATAGATTTATTGAACGCCCGGTGCTCTCCACGGTGATTTCCATCGTGATAGTGATTCTGGGTATTCTTGGTCTGGTTTCGCTGCCAATTGAGCAGTATCCAGACGTGGCGCCGCCTACAATCATGGTGCGTGCCTCGTATAGCGGAGCCAACGCCGAGACTGTGCTTAACTCCGTAGTTACGCCTCTTGAGGAGCAGATCAACGGTGTGGAGGGTATGACCTACATGACCTCAGCCGCCACCAACGACGGCTCGGGTAGCATCACCGTATATTTCCAGCAGGGATATGACGCCGACATGGCACAGGTGAACGTGCAGAACCGTGTGTCACAGGCATCAGCATTGCTGCCAGCCGAGGTGACACGTGCCGGTGTGCAGGTGATGAAGCGCCAGAGCAGTAATGTGCTGATTTTCGCCATCACCGGTGACCCGGCTAAATACGACAACCAGTTCCTCGGCAACTATGCCGACATCAACATCATTCCTGCCATCAAGCGTGTCAAGGGTGTGGGTGAGTGTCAGGCAATGGGTCTGCAGTCGTACACCATGCGTCTGTGGCTTGACCCGATAAAGATGAAGAGCCACAACCTGATGCCGAGCGACATCACCGGTGTCTTGGCTCAGCAGAATATTGAGGCTGCTCCGGGTAAGTTTGGTGAGCAGACTGAAAACCAGTACGAATACACCATCCGCTACAAGGGTCGCCTGAAGACTCCTGAGGAGTTCCAGGACATGATTATCACCAGCGACACCAACGGTCAGACTGTTCGTGTAAAAGATGTTGCAAGGGTTGAGCTTGGAGGTCTTTACTACTCGTTTAAGCAGGCTGTAGACGGTAAGTCGTCATGTATGATGATGGTGACACAGACCGCCGGCAGTAATGCCACCCAGATTGCAAATGACGTAAAGGCTGTGCTCGAAGATGCGAGAAAGTCACTGCCCCCCGGAGCCGAGATTCAGGTGATGCAAGACGTTACCGAGTTCCTCAACGCTTCTATCGATGAGCTTGTGAAGACGCTCTTGGAGGCGTTCGTGCTCGTGTTCATCGTTGTGTATATCTTCCTTCAGGACTTCCGCTCCACACTCGTGCCGCTCATTGCCGTACCCGTGTCACTGGTCGGTACGTTCTTCTTCCTCTATGTGTTTGGCTTCTCGCTCAACCTCCTTACGCTGGCTGCCCTTGTGCTTGCCATCGCCATTGTGGTGGACGATGCCATTGTGGTGGTTGAGGCGGTACACGCCAAGCTCGATCTTGGCTACAAGAGTGCGCTGACAGCGTCGAAGGATGCCATGAGCGAGATTTCTGGAGCCATCATCTCCATCACCCTCGTTATGGCGGCAGTGTTCATCCCAGTGTCATTCCTTGGCGGAACAAGTGGTACATTCTACCGTGAGTTTGGTATCACCATGGCTATCTCCATCGTGATTTCGGCTCTTAACGCCTTGACCCTGTCGCCTGCCCTTTGCGCCATCTTGCTTAAGCCTCACAACGCAGACGGCTCAGAGCGCAAGATGTCAATGATTGACCGTTTCCATGCATCGTTCAATGCCGCTTACGGCAAGATGCAAAACAAATATCAGGGCGGTGTGCGCCGCATTGTGGAGCGTCCCGTGATTGCCGTGATTTCTGTGATTGCCGGTATTGCGGTCATGGCTCTCCTCATGATAAACACCCGCACAGGTCTCGTTCCCGATGAGGATACTGGTACGGTGTTCGTTACCGTTGCCACACCTCCAGGCACCAGCTTGGAGAACACTGATAAGGTGATGAACCAGGTTGACGCCATGCTGAAGTCGAATCCAGCCATTGAGAGCACACTGCGTATCACAGGTTACAGCTTTATCGGCGGTCAGGGTTCAAACCAAGGTACATTCATCGTGAAGTTGAAGAGCTTCGAGGAGCGTAATGGCGATGAAGGTCCGTTGAAGTATATCGGAGTACACAATCTCGGCTCAACCATGGTGCTGGGTATGATCTACAAGCAGACAGCCGCCATCAAGGGAGCTCAGATTCTGGCATTCCAGCCACCTATGGTGCAGGGATTCTCCGCCACAAACGGTCTGACATTCTCTATGCAGGACCGTACCGGTGGCGATGTGAACAAGTTCTTCGACGTGACACAGAAATTCCTCGCAGAG
Organism: Prevotella sp.; assembly: GCA_030539375.1. GTDB lineage: Bacteria > Bacteroidota > Bacteroidia > Bacteroidales > Bacteroidaceae > Prevotella. Next base: position 3,426 of record JAUNSB010000093.1, on the reverse strand, counting down.
CTCAACAAGCGTCCCGAGGTATCGAGCGCGGCAACACAGTACAACTCGAAGTATCCTCAGTACATGATGGACGTAGATGTTGCCAAGTGTAAGCAAAGCGGCATAGACCCGTCGGTGGTGCTCTCAACCATGCAGGGCTACTTCGGAGGTCTTTACGCATCCAACTTCAACAGCTACGGTAAACTCTACCGTGTCATGATTCAGGCTGCATACGAGTTCCGCGGCGACCTGAAGAGCCTCGACAACATCTATGTCCGCACGGCAAACGGCACCATGAGTCCTATCAAGGCATACGTGAACCTTACAAAAATTTATGCTCCGCAGGAGATTGACCGTTTCAACCTGTTTACGTCAATCAACGTTAACGCCTCGCCTGCAGAAGGATATTCCACAGGTGATGTGATCAAGGCTATGGAGGAAGTGTCGGCAACAAGCCTGCCCGACGGTTACTCTTATGAGTTCTCGGGTCTGACACGTTCGGAGAGCGAGTCGAGCAACTCTACAGGCATCATCTTCGTGCTCTGCTTCCTGTTCGTCTACCTCATCCTCGCCGCACAGTATGAGAGCTACATCCTGCCTCTGTCGGTTATCCTCTCCATTCCGTTCGGTCTTGCAGGTGCGTTTATCTTCACCAACCTGTTCGGAAAGCAGAACGACATCTACATGCAGATTGCGCTCATCATGCTTATCGGTCTGTTGGCTAAGAACGCCATCCTTATCGTTGAGTTTGCCCTTGAGCGCCGCCGCACGGGTATGGCAATCTCATGGGCTGCAGTGCTCGGTGCCGCCGCGCGTCTGCGTCCTATCCTCATGACCTCACTCGCCATGATTATCGGTCTGCTGCCGCTGCTCGTCCCGATGGGTGTGGGCTACAACGGTAACATGACTCTCGGTGCGGCTGCTGTGGGCGGTATGCTCATTGGTATGCTTTGCCAGATTATGGTGGTGCCTGCCCTGTTCTACATCTTCCAGATGCTTCAGGAGAAGATTAAGCCTATCGAGTTTGCCGATGACAACGCACATGTTGACTCTGAGATACGTCAGTACACCAACCCGTACATCGCAGCCGAGCTTCAGAACAAGATTGATGAGAACAACAAAAAATAATACGTGACGATGAAAGTTAGAAATATAATATTGTTCGCATCTGCCGCCATGATGCTTGGCAGTTGTGGAATATACAACAAGTATGAGCGTCCCGACGTAAACGTCAGTGGACTGGTGCGCGACACCGCAAGAGTGGCTGACACTCTTGCGGTGGCAGACACCACCAGCTTCGGCAACCTGCCTTGGCGCAGCGTGTTCACCGACCCGCAGTTGCAGTCGCTCATAGAGTATGCGCTTGAGCACAACACCAATATGCTCAATGCCGCTCTCAATGTGAAAATGGTTCAGGCACAGCTCACCGCTGCAAAGCTCGCCTTTGTGCCTTCGTTTACCTTCTCACCTCAGGGAACAATCTCGTCGTGGGACGGAAACACACCGAGCAAAATTTACTCGCTGCCCGTGCAGGCAAGCTGGAGCATCGACCTCTTTGGCAACCTGCTCAATGCCAAGCGTAATGCGCAGATGCAGCTGCTTTATTCAAAGGATTATCAGCTCGTGGTGAAGACTGGCGTCATTTCTAATGTTGCTAACATGTACTACACCCTGATGATGCTCGACCGTCAACTGGAGATTGTAAACGGCATGGCTGACCTCACCAAGGACACTTGGCGCATAATGAAGCTACAGAAAGAACTTGGCCGCGTGAACGAGACAGGTGTACAGAGTGCAGAGGCAAACTACTACTCTGTTCTCTCACAGAAGGCTGACCTTGAGCGCCAGATTCGCGAGGTTGAGAACTCGATGTCGCTGCTGCTTGGACAGCCGGCACAGACCATTGCCCGCGGCAAACTTGCAGACCAGAGCCTGCCGTCGGAGTTCAGCACTGGCATAGCTCTCAACATGCTCAACAACCGTCCTGACGTGCATGCAGCCGAAATGAACCTTGCAGCATGTTTCTATAACACGAATCAGGCACGCTCACGCTTTTACCCGAGCATCACCATAAGCGGTAGCGGAGCATACACCAACAACAGCGGTATGGGCATCGTGAACCCAGGCAAGATGCTGCTCAGCGCAGTGGGAAGTCTCACTCAGCCAATCTTCGCACGCGGTCAGCTCATCGCTGGTTTGAAAGTGGCTAAGGCACAGCAGGAGCAGGCTTTCAACAATTGGCAGCAGGCTGTGCTCTCAGCAGGCAGCGAGGTTAGCAACGCGCTTGTGCTCTACAACTCGTCCGACGAGAAAGGCCGTCTCGACGGAAAGCGTGTGGATGTGCTTGAGAAGAACGTTGAGATGACAAAACAGCTGTTCAACTCCAAGTCGGCTACTTATCTTGAAGTCATAACGGCACAGAGCAACCTGCTCAACGCACAGCTCTCAAAGGTGCAGGACGACTTCTCTAAGATGCAGGCTGTGGTAAACCTCTACTATGCACTTGGTGGAGGCAGGGATTAACTTCTAAAAAACGACAAGAATTATGAGTAATATTAGTCAACAGGCGTATGTGGACCCGAAGGCGAAGATTGGAAACAATGTCACCGTCTATCCTTTCGCCTATATCGAGGGCGACGTGGAGATTGGCGACAACTGCGTCATCTTCCCGTATGCCAGCATCATGAACGGCACCCGTATGGGCAAGGGCAACAAGGTGTTCCAGAACACTGTTCTGGGTGCTGAGCCGCAGGATTTCAACTTCAAGGGCGATGCTTCGCGCCTGGTTATCGGCGATGAGAACGTGTTCCGTGAGAACGTGGTTATCAACCGTGCCACGTTCAGCGACGGTGAGACCCGCATCGGCAACCGCAACTTCTTCATGGAGGGTGTACACATCTCGCACGACACAAAGGTGGATGATTACTGTACCTTCGGTTACGGTACCAAGGTGGCTGGCGACTGCGAGATTCACAGCGGCGTGATTTTCTCGTCGAGCGTGATTATCAATCCCAATGTGCGCATCGGCGGCGGCTCAATGGTAACCGGCGGTGTGCGTGTCAGCCGTGATGTGCCTCCGTTCATCGTTGCCACCCACAACCCGGTGGAGTACGGCGGTATCAATGAGACTTTGCTCCGCTCGTCAGGCACACCTGAAAAGGTCATCGGACATATCGCCAATGCCTACCGTCTGGTGTTCCACGGACAGACAGCCGTCATCGATGCCATCAACCAGATAAAGCAGCAGGTACCCGACGGTGACGCCGTGCGCAGCATCATCAAGTTCCTTGAAAGAACCAAGATTGGAATTATCTCGAAAATTTAGTATCTATTAATTTTGAGTTAGTAGTTACTAAACAGAATATAATATTTAAAAAGGGAGTTATGAAAATTCATAACTCCCTTTTTCTTAAATAGAATCTTGCCAATCTCTTAAATGAAATCTTG
>JAUNSB010000092.1:0-17323 GCA_030539375.1 Prevotella sp. | reverse complement strand
TAGAGCACCTGACTGTTAATCAGGGGGTCGTTGGTTCAAGCCCATCTTGAAGCGCAAAAGAAAGAATCTTGTAAGTTAAAACTTATAGGATTCTTTTTTGTTATATTATATTGTATGTAATACATAAATAATCATAATTTAGTATTAAACATTCTCTTTTCTAAAAAAAATAATGTATTTTTGTAGGCAAATATTAAAACATATATAGTTTTCTAAAAAATAAAATCCCCAATAAAGATAGAATAATAATGGCAAAATACGAATATACAGAAATTATTGCATGGGTAGAGGAACAAATGCAGAATAAGGAATCGGACGATGTGGAATTCAAGTCTGCAGCAGGAGGATTTCCTGGAAGTTTTTGGGAAACTTACTCGTCTTTTGCCAATACAAATGGAGGGACTATCGTTTTAGGTGTTAAGGAAAAGAACGGGTGCTTCTTTGTTGATAAATTAACGGAAGAGCAAGTAGAGAAATACAAGAAAGAATTCTGGCGCAATGTGAATAATCCAGAAAAGGTAAGCTGTAACTTGTTGTCCAATGATGACATTAAGCAAGTTGTGTTTGATGGTAATCATGTACTTCTTTTCTATATCCCTCGTGCAGCAAGGGAAGAACGCCCCATTTATTGCACCCGCAATCCGGACAATGGAACATATAAGCGCAATGACGAAGGAGATTTTAAATGCACTCCTCTTGAGGTAAGACGAATGTTTGCAGATGCAAATATAAGCAGACCGTCAGACTCTCGAATTTTAGAGAACTACAGTTTTGATGATATCGACAAAAGCTCTTTGGACCAATACAGAAGACTTTTTGATTTAGTAAAACCTGGACACGCATGGCTGGCAGAAGATGATTTTGGATTATTAAAGAAATTAGGCGGGTATCGTTTAGACCGCAAAAGTAAAAAGGAAGGTTTTACGATGGCGGGTATTTTAATGTTTGGTAAAACAGACTCTATTACAGATGAAGAATGTGCTCCATTTTTCTTCCCTGACTATCGGGAATTGTCCGATAGACCTTCTCCAAAGGAAAGATGGCTTGACCGTATCTGTCCAGATGGAACATGGGAGGCTAATATTTTCCAGTTTTATCGCAGAACGTTAGTAAAATTGCAAGATGGGCTACCTGTCCCCTTTAAGCTGGAAGGAGATATGCGTAAGGATGAGACTCCCGCTCATATAGCCATACGTGAAGCGTTGATCAATGCTCTTATACATGCAGACTATTCCATCAATACTCCTATTGTTATAACAAAGAGTAAAGACAGTATCGTGTTTTCCAATCCCGGCAATCTGCTAATAACCCCAAAACAATATTATGAGGGAGGATTAAGTGTATGCCGTAACACAACTTTACAAAAAATGTTTATGATGTTAGGACGTGCGGAAAAGGCAGGCAGTGGAGCCGACACCATTATTAATGGATGGAAAGAGTCAAACAAAGTTATGCCCAGTATAAAAGAATCTGTCCGTCCGGATAAGGTAACACTTACCTTGTCTATGGCTTCTTTTATTGATGATGACACGAAACAGGCATTAGTAAGAATCTTTGGCAAGAAGATTTTAAATATAGAGCATAATAAGTTAATGACTCTATCATTAGCCCTACAGGAAAGAAGTGTATCAAATGAACGGTTACGCTATTCTTTAAATATGCATAGATTCGACATTACCAAGATGCTGCGTACGATGTGTATCGATGGCTTATTGATATCAGAGGGTATAGGGCGGGGAACATACTACAGGATACCTAATGTTGCAAGTAATGTTGCAAGCAGTTCCTATTCTTTATTTGATAAATCCATAAAAAAACGGATGAGTCAAGATGAACTTTTTGCAGAAATTCAAAAGGCTGCAAATGACTGGGTGTCATTGGATACAATCGCCCAAAAAGTCGGCAGGAGCAAACAATACCTTAACAATAAGGTTATTCCGAAAATGATTTCTCTTAGACTATTGGAAAGAAAAATACCGTCAAATCCTAAGAGCCCTGACCAAATGTACAAGAATAATCAATAAACGATTGTGATAAAAACTAATAAGAAAAAGTATAATATAGAAATGGAAAAAGAAAACAAAAAGCCGCGCCGACTGTTGTTTATATGTCTTGGAAATATATGCCGCTCGCCGGCTGCCGACGGGGTGATGCACCAGCTGGTAAAGGCTGCCGGCATTGACAGTGAGTTTGACATTGATTCTGCCGGTATGGGCGATTGGCATATAGGGCAGTTGCCCGACAGCCGCATGAGGGCTTGCGGCGCACGCCACGGCTATAAGTTTGACCATCGCGCACGCCAGTTCTCACGCAGTGACTTCCAGCGTTTCGACCTTCTCATTGTTATGGACAGCGGCAATTACCGTGGAGTGAGCAGCATGGCACGCAACGATGCCGACCGCAGCAAGATTGTGATGCTTGCCGACTATCTGCGCCACCACCCAGGACAGACGGTAATTCCCGACCCGTACTATGGCGACACCGCTGACTTTGAGTTTGCCTTGGAGCTTATCGAAGATGCCTGTCAGGGACTGCTCGAAGAAATACGGTGACGCTTTCAACAGACATACGGAGCTTTATTTCTTTGCCTTTCCCCATCTCGGCGTGATGCCTACAAAGAATTCAAAATTGGTTCCGGGCATGGGGCGAGACAAAACTGACAGATAGTCCTCGTTGAAGATATTATTTACCGCTAATTTCAACTGCAGATGCACGGGTTTAAAAGCAACATTCCTCTCAAGCGCCACATTGCTCATGAAGTATTGGGGAAGATGCCCTGTGAACGTGTAGTCGTTGCTTGACATTGTGAAGCGCTCGCTGTACCAGCACCATTTATACAGCAGACTCCAGTCGTGCCATGACACACGGCACGTGAACGATGCCGAGTTCTGGGGTACATAGGGCAGCTGTTTGCCCACCGACTTGTCGGCAGGCGACATCTTCTCGCCCTCGTTTATTGACGGAGTCCACGAATAGGAGCCGTTGAAGTCCAGCAGCCAGTCCCTGAAGGGCTGCACCGACAGTCCCGTTTTAAGCTCTACGCCGTAGGCATGCACCTTCTTTACATTGCGAGGCGAGAAAAATCCCTTTGTGGTGGGCAGCCATATTATCCAGTCGTCGATATACGAGTCGAACCACGTGGCACTGCCGTTGAGCCTGTATACATTTGCCTTTCCCACATCAAACGATATGCCGGCATCGTATGTAAAGCCGTGCTCATTCCTAAGGTCGGGATTGCCGCCGGGTAGGAAATAAAGGTCGTTGAGCGTTGGGAAACGGTAGTTGCGCGATATTGATGCCTTCAACACTACGTTGCCGCGCTTCGACAAAATGCCGTCAACAAAGAATGCGGGAATCAACGGAGCCCAATGTGTACCGCACATCTCTCCGCGCAGCGTCAGCGACATGCCTATGCGTTCCGTTGGCTGCCACTTGGCAGACACTGCTCCCGACAGCTCCACTCGCCCCTTATCATAGCCCACTATGGCACGGTCGCCGTCCTGCAGAATCACGTTCTTGTCCTCGCTCCTCACAAAATGCTGGTGTAATGATACGTTGGATGTGAAATACCATCTGCGGTCGGGTGTGTACTCTCCCTCCACTTGCCCGTAGTAGGTATTTATCTTGTTTCTCGACCGTGTCATCGAAGCCATAACCCCGTTGCCAACCTCGCGCTTATAGTCATACGCCATCCACGTGTGGATATATCCGCCCTTGACTGCCGTTTTCCACTGCTCGCGCGTGTGCTCCCACGACAGCAGCGAGCGCAGCGTGTGCTCTCTCTGCCTGTTTTCAAAGCTGCTCTCCTGCCCGTAGTCAGTGGTGAGCATCGGCAGCTCGCGGTTGGAGTCTATGTACCAGGCATTGATGCCGAGGCGGTCGCCTCTCAGCGTATTGTAATACACTTCCTGCAACAGATGCAGGTCCTTGAACGAGCCGCTGCGGTTGCGCTCCTTGGGATAATACTGCCCCACGATGTTTCTGTCATCGTCGTATATGTTTATCTTCTTGTCGTGGTTGGTGTACTTATAATCATTTGGCGATGACGAATATACTGCACGTGTTGAGAAGCTCCAGTGCTCCGTGCCGTAGGAAAGGCGCATAAACTCATCGAAGGTTTCAAACGACCCTATGCCCTGCACATACTGCGCGCGCAGCCCCTCAGCCACATCTGGAGCGGTGCCCAGCTTCACAAGTCCTCCCAGTCCGCCGCCGGTTTCGTTCACCGACGAGGTGCCGTGCAGTAGCGAGGCATTGTCAATGAAATAAGACGGTATGGTGGAGAAATCGGTCATGCCAAGCATCGGATTGTTTATGCGCATTCCGTTCCATGTCACCTGCGTGTGGCTTGGCGACGTGCCGCGGAAAGCCACCGTAGACAGCGTGGCACGCCCATAGCTTTTTACGAACACCGATGAGTTGAAGGTAAGGATGTCAGCCATCGACAGCGCGATGTTCTCCTTCAGTGCCAGTGAGTCGAACACGGTCTTCTGCATTCCTATTTCCTTCATCGGGCGACCCGTCACCACCACCTCACCAAGCCTGTGTATGCGGCGCGTCATGTCCTGTGCTGCGGCTGATGCCGCAGCACAGGACAGCGCTATATATATAATAATGTGTTTGTAACTCATAACTTTACTTCCAACAAAACGCTCCGGGAATGATTCCCACATAAAACTCGTCCTTCTGTTTCCCGTCGGCACCATATCTGTAGACTATTCCCTGCTGCTGATAATCTATGGCATCAGCCACATACACATCGCCGTCGGCAGGGCTCACCGTCAGCCCGTAGTACTTGGTCTCTCTGTAGGGCAGAAACGGACGCACAGGCACTCGGCTCGCCGTGACACTCATCCGCCACACATCGTTGTTTATCCAGTAGAGCGTATCGCGAGTGCCGTTGAGCTGCACCTCACTGGGCCAGTCGCCGAATTTAAACTTAAACTGCCGCTCCACCTTAAACGTCTCCGCATCGATGCAATACAGCGACGGTGCCTCGTGACCGTAGGGACTGCCCTCATATCCTCCGTCGGTTATGGTCCACATCTTGTTGTAGCGGTCCATCACGAGCGATGTCGGCTGTATGCCTATCTCCAGCTCGTCCACCACGCGGTCGGTCTCCGTGTCAATCTTCAGTATGCGGTTCTGATAGCTCCAGCAGTTCACATACACATACTGCCCATACTGCACCATCTGCTCCGTGGAGCCGCTTTCCATAGTCATGTGCGGACATTCTATATATCCCGTAATCTCAAACTTCTTCGGATTCACTATGAATATGCGGTTGTCCCACAGCTGAGTCACGTATGCCTTCTCGTCGCTCAAGAAATGGATGTATCTTGGCGACGTGAGGTTTTCTATGCGCCCTATCTCCTTAAACGTGCTGATGTCTATGGCAAACACCACATGAGAGTTGTTCACCACAATCCACCCCACACCGTTGCGTATTGTCATCGACTGCGCCACGTCGCCCAGCTTCATGCCGTTGGCACGGTAGAACACCTCGTTCTGCACCTCGCACGTTGCAGGGTCGTAATACGACAGTGTGGCATTGCCATACTGAAAGTTTCCCTCGTTGGTGATAAACAGTCCTGCTCCCGAGGCGTTGAAATTCTCGGTCTCGCCATAGTCCCACTCCATGCAGGAGCCGAGAGACAACATTGAGACACCCGCTACAATCCATAACAGGTGTCTCATGTTGCAGTTTTTCATCATCATTATTCAGCAGGTTTGTATCTACCTTCCTTCATGTCCTCGTATGTGGGATTATAGGCACAATCAGTGACGCTCCAGTGTTCTTTGGTTATCTGTCCGTCAGTGATGAACTTCGAGAAAACGGAGTAGTCGGAAAACTTAGAAACTCTCATAAATTTCAGTCCTGACAATTTTTCCAAAGCAGACAGTTTTAAAGTGGAAAGGCTCGTAGAATTGTTTGCGCACAATATTCCATCTATCTGTTTAAGATTAGGACAATTAAACGAAGATAATCTTTCCAAAGTAAGTCCGCTACCACCAATATGTGTCAATGCTGGAAAAGAGAAACTCCTTGTAGACATTACTCTCATAGAACCATACGGGACATCATCTTCATAAGATTTGTATGTGCCAGTAAGATAATAAGACGGATTATCATTACAGCATACAGTTGCTAATGAAGAAAAATCGCTCTTAAATGTCGGGTTATTAAAGAGACCGTCAAATATCAGCTGCCCGCCTACCTTTTCAAGAGCAGGAAATAACACACTTTTAGCCATTGCCCCCATTTTCACATACATATAGCCTTCAACATTCTTTAAGTCTGGCATTGTACAAGAACTCATAGAGGATGTATTCTCGATACTCAAATTTCCTAAAACAGACTCCACAACAGGAAAATCCTTAGTGGAGACAAGCGTCAAATTGTGAACTTTTTTAAAATTTATCTCTGTATTATCCGAGTTAATTGTGACATTAGTATTTGACAAATCCTCTTTAGTCTTAAACACATCACATGAATATGGGAGTAACACCTCAGGAAATATTCCATTATATTCCGTAAATTCTATATTACTGAAATCCAGTTCCCCAATAGCACTCTTGTTTGTATTACCAAGCAATAACCCACCTATACGTTTGAGATTATTGAACGACGGCATTTTCAGTAATCCTAATAATCCCGACATGTAATAAGCCCCTTTAATTTCTTCGGTTTTCTCAAAAGCATCAATTTCTTTTATTTCAGTATTATAGGTACTGAAAATTCCAGACCCCTGTGTCGTGCTTCTGAAATAAACACCGCCGTTCACGACTTTAATCTCAGGAATAGACAATCTATTGCATGAAAATGGTATACATGGAAATTCTATTGCGCCAGATTCTGTCAATACAGGGAACGAAATTTCTTGCAACATAGGCAGATAATCAATTTTAAGTGTATCACCTATCTCTAACAGACTTGAAAACTCTACTATCTTTATCTCCCTTGAATTGGATGTGTCATTATAGTCATTCTTGCCAATAGTCAGTTTGCCTGCTATTTTTTCAACCTTAGACATAGTTATCTCTCTAATAACTTTTGAGTCAACATATACAGATCCGGCCACATCTTGGAGGGAAGCAAATTCCACATAAGAAAGTTTATCGCCACCATATATGGAAATGTTGCCATCTACGTTTTTCAGATTCCTAAATGACAGCATCTCTACATCTGCTAAAGATTCATTCTCACTACTACCCATTACTATTCCGCCTGCAGATTGTAAATTATCAAAGCCTGTGAAGTCGCTTGTCTTTATGCTATTTTTCAGGATTACTGAACCCTTGACACTTTTCAGGTTTGCAAGTCCGGCAAAACTGGTAATGTCCCCGGTATTATCATCATCGCTTCCTATTGTCAGATTTCCGTCAATTACAGATGTCGCCGATGCAAGGAAGTTATCCATGTCATCCATTGTGGCAAGCACCACATCGCCACTATGCGTTATCTCTGAACGTACAATGTTATATGTGTATTCGTTCTTCTCGCCGTTATATGACGTAACCACAAACACTTGCTCGGCATTCCAGTCGGTTACTGTGGCGGGATCGGGCATAATCTTCGCACTTTGTGTATATGCAACCTCAGCCTTTGCACCGTCAAGGACCACATTGTATGGCACAGTCATGGTTATTACATTGCCGTCGATGGCGGCATCATACTTCTCGCCACTACCAAGCGTAAGAGCAAACGATGTGATAAAATTCTCATTGGCATCAGACGGCGTATCATCGTCGGAGCATGAGACAAACAGGCATACTATGCCCATCAATGCAATAAAAGCTAAATTTTTCATCTTTGTTTTTTATTTTTTGTTTTTTTGTGAATATTTGATTTTGATGGCAACATTGAGAGATCTTGGAATCCAAATACCTCCGTAGATATTTCACCAAGCGCACCGCTTGTTGCATTTACGCAGTTCTGCACCTTTATAAAATCAATATACTCAAGTTTTATTGGAGACAAATCTGCAAACATAGCATTAGATATCTTGAAACCGTTTCTTTGTCCAGAACCAGTATAGCTGTCTCCGCCAAGATTGTCAGTGCCCATATTGTCAACATACCCCCATTCGTATGGATTGTTACTCCAATAACCTGTTGACGGATCCATTATATTATTTGATACAATTTTAGTACCATATAAAGTATAACTATTTTCATGTATCCAAGCAGGATAATAATAATCTTGTTTATGGTATTGATTATACACCACACAACCTTCTTTTCCCTCACTGTCTGTCCACAAAACATCACGGCGAGGCGCCGATGGCTTGTAATATGTTACCGCATAGTTCTGAATAGTTGTACCCTTAGCTGTTTCAGAACCACGCAGTTCATACCATTCGTCATCTGGTAGACCATTACCGTTCACATCCTGCATAACCCATACTATACCTGGTTCATTTGAGGAACCAAAGGCATTACCTTGAATTGCAATGTCATAGTTCAAATCTCTTACTGGAACACTATGGTCAAATCCTATGATGACATATCCGCCAAATCCTCCTAATGAGACAAATGCGTTTTCTCTTAGGCGCTTCTCAGCCCAGGCATTTGCTATCTCCAAAGTGTTGTCTGCTTGAGTCCAGCCTCCATAAACCTCTGTCTCTTCTCCAATAAACTGTCCTGGAGCCGGTACATATTCATACACCTTATTCTGAGTTGGCAAACTCTCTGCTGTCGCCGGACGGAATCGGTCTTTTTCACTACCTTCTACACATACCACCATCACGTCTTGCACTGTCTCAACACCTGTCAGTCCGTCTTTCACAAAAACTGTAATTTTATATTCTCCACTATGATTGGGAGTGAATTTATATGTTTGCTCCATACATTCTACATCATTGCCGTCAACTGTCCATCTGAATGTTGGATTTACGAAATATTCTAAATACGGGCATAAAAACACTGGCCTGTCGACAAATGTGTATCTTACAGTTGAAGTTTGATAATATGAAGGTGTTGGAAATATGATTCTATAAGGCATTGTTTTCACAACCTCTGCATCAAACTCTTTTATTGTCTCACCATCAATATTTGAAGCTTTTATCATCACATGATAAATTCCCAAATCCATAGGATGCCATACAAAAGTTTTCTCCCGACTTACAGACTTGTTGTCTATAAACCATTCGATATTAAAACCATCAAGGTCATCAAAAACATATTCCGCAACAAACTCATAGTCTGCATCTACAAGTATCTTAAAGCCTTCTTGTGGTATCTTTATATCAATGACAGGAGGTGTCAGCTCAACAACGTCTACACGTATTTCTTCTTCTGCCCTTCCTGCACTGTTCACTGCTGTAACCTTAACATAATGCTCCCCAAGGTCTTGCCATACGGCTGTATAGGTCTGACCTCTGCATACAATCTTACCGTTTAGCGTCCATGTGATAATAGCATCTTCAACATTCTTAAATACAGGAGAGACCGTTAGTTCACGCCCTGTTTTTACTGTATAAATACCTCCGGACTCATCGTCAAAGACTATCGATGGCGCACTTTGTGAACCGTCAGCTATCAATTCGTCTTTGTTGCATCCGCAAAAAGACAAGCATAAAAATAAAGATGCTAACCAATAAAATTGTTTCATTAGGCTATTAATAGAAATTAAAAACGGAGAGTGTCAGCAAATATAACCGACACTCTCCACATTGTGAGTATTTATCTTATTGTTATATCATCAATACACAGATATGCTGGAGTGTTAAGTCCGTATTGAGGATCAACATCCGACCCTTCAAAGTTGAACTTCACAAACATCACATTATCAACATTGACCGTCCACTTCGTCCAAGTAGTTACAGGATCAACCTGAGTTTGCCCGACTCTATAATCTGCCAAATATTTCTCCTGAGTGGCAAGAAGATTCATGTCCATATCATAACAATACATGATAACCTTAAACCATCCGTTAGAGTCTTTCAAATTTTTAGCGCTGCCACTTGGCTTTGTGGCTCCAGGATTATACCATTCATTTCCGTTCATTATTACTCCATACGTATATGAAGTATTGGCATACCAAAAGTCCACAATTTTATGAGGCTCACCAAAGAAGAACATTGCCTCACCAATATTATTCGTCCAAGTATCATTGTAGCCATATACAACACCAAAGTTTGAACCGCTGTGACCCGCATTGGCGTTGGAACCACTTACAGAAGATTCGTTATACACACTACATTGATTATGATAAGTAAACCACCATCCATCAACGGAGTCGGCTGGATTTTCCCAATAATTCCAGTGTGATAATGCTACACCGCCACGAGCCCATTGTTGGTCTCCAATCTCGTTAAAAACTGACGCAAAGAAATACTCATAAGGAGCATTATCAGATATCTCCGTAATATCAGATTTCTGTGCGGAACTTCCAAAAGGAATGATGCAATTCTGTCCTTCAGATGTCGGACCTGCCATCATCGAATTCGGGAAATCATCGAAAGTAATTGTGTAAGAGCCATCTGGATTCAGACCTGCTCTTGTCTGGGGTGCCTTTTCACCGCCGTTAGAATTTAAAAACTCGTCATCGGAACTACATCCGGTAAACACTATGGCCGCAACTGCTGCAGTTGCAAGGGTCATAAACTTAAAAATCTTTTTCATAACGCTAAAGTTTTTAAAGTTTGACATAGAGTTTAATATACAGAGCGCTTTCACGCTCCCTTTCCCTTTTCTCTCCGTTCAGCCCAATGACTCAATCTTCACGTTACGCCCGCTCCGCATAAAAGAGAGCAAGCAACGACAAACAAAAAGCCCGTTTGGCTACGACAAGAGTCACTAACCAAACGGGATATACTTTTTTGCAATCTACCAATACCAATGCCCAATGCAAAAGCATAAAAAACCTTTACACATTTAAGCCATCTGTTGACAGACGCCGACACCCGCGGACGTTCTCTCATCGCGTAAAGGCAGGTCTTCTGACTCGTCCCGTTTCGCAGCGCCTTCCCGGCAGTATTGCCAGTGACGTTTTGCTGCAAACTTTTCATCATGGGACTCACAGCAGCAGGTACTGTCCCGGACTCTCACCGGGTTCCCTTTTAATCCTGAATGCCGGACTTACATCCGACACTCAGAAACCAATACGTCGGCAAAGGTAGATAAAACTATTGACACGTGCAAGAGAAAAAGCATTTTTCTTCTCATCCTGCATCTTTTTTAACGTTTCACCTTTTTTCTTCACATTTCATTTTCTTCATTTCTCCACCGGAACAATGGTGAAACTAAATGTCTTATCACCATAATACACACGGTACTGCTTCAGCGGCAATGCGCCCCAGCTGTTGATGCCGGCAACGCCACTGTGCTCACCGTCGATAAACAGGTTGGTGAACTTCGATTTGTTGAGGCTGAAGCTGTGACGCTGCTCCTTGTCATCGCCGTCATCGAGTTCCTCGGTGTCGAAGTGCAAGGCACTGGCATAGAACGGAGTGCAACTCTTTATATTCATGCCGAAACCGTCGGCGTTCTGTTGCTGCCACCAGCGGATGTCGCTCTTCGTGCCGCTCTCCTGCGGACGGATGTATGGGAAGTACTGGTTGTCAGCATCATCGCTGTATATTCCTATCCTCATGCAGTCTTTGCGGTCGCTGTAGTTCTCTATCGGACCGCGACCATAATAAGTACTCTTGTCCATATTGTAGGGCAACTGCATCAGCATACCGAAGCGGAACAGGTTGCTCACCTTCGCCGTGTCGCTTGCATCGAGCGTCTCCGTCACCTTCAGCGCGCCGGTAGCGGCATCAAGCCGGTAGTTTATCTTCAGCATTGCCTTTACCTCGGGCATATCGTATTCGGTGTTTACGGTCACGGTGCCAGCTTTCTTGTCACGGCTCACAGTCATGCTCTTCAGGTCGGTCTGTGGCTGCTTCCACACTTTCTGCTTGCGCTGCAGCTGAGCACCCATGTCGTTGTCGGTAGGAGCACGCCAGAAGTTTGGCTTCAGTGTGCCGCCTTCGCCAAGGAGCGACTGTCCCTGATAGGTGTATTGCGAGATGAGACCTGTGGTGCGGTCGAACAGCAATGTTATATCATCGGTAGCTACGGTAATCGTGCTTTCCTTTTTCTTGTCGGTCACCTTTACTTTCTTCGTTGCCTTTGCCGGCTGTTGAGTATCGCATTTACCACAGCACTTCTTCTCCATTATCGGCAGCTGGGCGTAAGCCACCACCTGCGAGGCGTCCATCAGAGGCTCAGCTTTCTTCAATTTGAAATCTATATTGAGATACACTTCCTTGCCGCTCACCTTAGTCAAGTCGTATGGCACAGTGAATGTCTTTGTCTGCTGAGGAGCAATGTCGAGGTTGCCGATGGTGCCGTGCTGTGTCGGCTTGCCATCTTCAATGAGCGTCCACTCCATGGCATAGTTGTCGAGATTACGGAAGAAATACTCATTGCGTACGCTAACCTCGCCCTTTGCGGCATCCTTCATTGTAGCCCAGATGTTCTGATACTGGTAAGCCACCTCGTAGGCATGGGGATTGAGCTGACGGTCGGGACCGATGATTCCGTTGCAGTTGAAATTGTTGTCGCTCGGGTCATAATTGTTGTAGTCGCCGCCGTAGGTATATTCTATCTTGCGCAGCTCCTCGTTGCTCATTCCCTCAACCCGCACGCTCATAGGCTTTACGGGCTTGCGGCGAAGTCCCTGGTCTTGGAAATCCCAGTCAAATCCGCCCTGGAATATAGGATACTTGCGCACCAGTTCCCAATACTCCTTCAGGTTGCCGCCCGAGTTGCCCATGGTGTGGTTGTACTCACACTGTATGAGCGGCATCTTACTGTCGGGATTCTTGCTGTAAGCCTCGCAGGCATCCACGGGGTAGTACATAGGACAAAAAATGTCGGTGCCGTTGCCCTGATGAGCCTGCTCATACTGTACGGGGCGGCTCTGGTCCTGCGACTTTATCCAGTTGTATGCCGCCATGAAGTTGTCGCCCATCACCGTCTCGTTGCCGAGGCTCCATGTCACTACCGACGGGTGGTTGAAGTACATCGACACATTGTGCTGATTGCGCTCCATTATCTGTTTTGCAAACATAGGTTTCTTTGCCGCAGCGTCCTTGCCGTAGCCGAAGCCGTGACTCTCTTGGTTTGCCTCTGCCACAACGTAAAGTCCGTATTGGTCGCACAGGTCATACCACCGCGGGTCGTCGGGATAGTGGCAGGTGCGCACGGCGTTGATGTTCAGCCGCTTCATCGTCTTTATGTCCTGAATCATACGCTCCACGCTCACCACATAGCCGCCGTCGGGATCTATCTCGTGACGGTTTGCACCTTTTATATATATAGGCTGTCCGTTTACCAGCAACTGGCGGTTCTTTATCTCCACCTTGCGGAATCCCACCTTCACGGGGATAACCTCACAATAGGCCACCGTCTTTTTGTCTGCTGCCGTGACGCGTGCCACAAGGGTGTAGAGATAGGGGGTCTCGGCAGTCCATTTCCTTGGATTCTCCACATTAATGAGAATGGATATGTCGCCACCCTTTCCGCAATTTGCCATATCAACGCTCCTCACTGCCTTTCCCTCGGCATCGTAGAGTTTGAAGGCAATGTTAGTGTTGCCCGTCACCTTTGCATCAATGTGGAGCAAGCCGTCCTGATAGTTGTTCACAAGGTCGGGGGTAATTCGTATGTCATCAATGCGGTTTGTGGCACTGCGGGCATAGAGATAGCTTTCGCGTGCCACGCCACTCAGCCGCCAGAAGTCCTGGTCCTCGCTCCACGAACCGTCGCACCAGCGGAAGGTCTGGAAGGCTATCAGATTCTCACCTTTATTAATATAAGGTGTGATGTCGAACTCGGCTGCCACCTTGCTGTCCTCGGCATAGCCGGCAAACTGCCCGTTGACATACAGATAGATGTTTGAGGTCACGCTGCCGAAGTGGGCTATCACCTGCTTGCCGTCCCAGTCATCGGGAATGGTTATCACTCTGCGGTATGAACCTACGTGGTTGTCCTTCACGGGCACTGCCGGTGGCTGCTCGTTGAAATGTCCGCGCCATGCAAAGCCTGCGTTCACATACTCTGGGTCGCCAAAGCCGTTCATCTCCCAGTTGCCTGGCAGCGTCATCGTCTTCCATGCAGAGTCGTCGAGGTCTTTCCTGTAGAAATCATCGGGACGCTGGTCGGCATTTTCCACCCATTTGAATTTCCACTGTCCGTCGAGCGAAAGGAAGTTCCTGCTCTTGGTCTTGTCGAATGCGGAATAGCCATTACCGCCAATCTCATCGGCATTAAAGCTGAAAAATTGTGTGTGCAGTGGCAGGCGGTTGATTTCATTCACCTGCAGATCGTGCCACTCAGTGTAGGTTGGCTGCAGCTTTACAGCAGCTTGGGGCATTGTTTTCTTCGCTCCCATAGCCATCATGGCAAGTCCAGCCATCCCCAATGTTACAAATAGTCTTTTTTTCATATTTAATATGTTTTTTTATTTGGTTTTTACGACAATACCTTCAGACCCACGACCGAAGCTATGAGCGTGAAGATGAAAAACAGTCGCCAGAATGAAGCTGGCTCGTGGAATATGAAGATTCCTATCAGCACTGTGCCCACTGCACCTATCCCCGTCCACACAGGATAGGCTGTGCCAAGCGGCAGCGTCTGCGTTGCCTTGGCAAGCAGTCCCATGCTCACAACAGTAAAAACTACAAAACCGCATATCCATGCCCACCATTCCGGTCCCGACACGGCCTTTGCCCGTCCGAGGCAGTAGGTAAATCCTACCTCGCACATGCCCGCGGCAATCAATATTATCCAATTCATAATAAAGGTTTCCTATTTGAGGGCTGCAGTAATATTCCGGCGTCTCCTTCTAAGGTTTCTGCAAAATTAAGCAAAATCATCGAGGATATATCACAGTCAAACAAAAATTTAGCTATAAAAGGAATATTTAACAAATAAAATGGTTAATTATCTGTAAAACAAGTATGTGTCACACAAGTTTGTGTGACACATACTTGTGTGATTTGTTTTTTTTGTTTATCTTTGCACTCAAATCACGTAATATTAGAAGATTATGAAGAAACCGTTTGTATTTGGCGTTGCCGTAGAAGAGGAGAATTTCGTTGGAAGAAGCAGGGAGATTTCCATGCTTACTAACAATTTTAAATATGGAGTGAACACCATATTATTGGCTCCGCGGCGTATGGGAAAGACCTCGCTGGTGAAGCGTGTTGCCAAGGAGGTACAGTCGGATGAAATCAGGATCGTACACCTCGACATCTTTTCATGCCGTAATGAGTATGACTTCCTCAATATGTTTGCCTCTGCCGTGTTGAAGCAAACATCATCTCATTTTGAGGAATGGATGCAGAATGCCCGTGATTTCCTGTCGAGAATAGTGCCTAAAGTCAATTTCTCGCCCGACCTTACGCAGGATTACAGTCTTTCGCTTGGCATCACTCCGAAAACCCATCAGCCGGAGGAAGTCCTTAATCTTCCTGAGCTTATTGCTCAGAAAAAGGGCATACATATTGTTATGTGCATAGACGAATTTCAGCAGGTGGGCGAGTTTCCCGATTCCTTGTATGTGCAAAAACGAATGCGTTCCGTGTGGCAGCATCAGGGCAATGTGTCCTATTGTCTTTACGGCAGCAAGAAGAATATGATGACAACTCTGTTCCAGCAGCGCAGCAAGCCGTTTTATAAGTTTGGCGGAACAATGGAGTTGGGTACAATACCCGTTGAGGATTGGACTCCTTACCTTCGCCGTCAGTTTGCATCTGAGGGCAGGACATTGTACGAGCCCCTTGCCGCAAAAATATGCAATATGGTGGAATTACATTCTTCATACGTCCAGCAGTTGGCATTCAATGTTCTGATATGCACGCCATCAGGAGAGACCGTCACGGAGGATGCCCTGAGTCAGGCATACGAGAATCTTCTCGACGAGAACACATCGCTGTTTCAAGAGAAGACGGAAAACCTGACAAGTTATCAGTTAAACTTCATAAAAGCTATAATATCAGACATTCACGAAGACTTCGGCAAAGCTAATATAAGAGAGGAATACAACTTGGGCTCCCATTCCAATATTACGCGGATAAAGACAGCTCTAATTGAAAAGGAATTGATAGAAACACGCCGTGACGGCATATTTATTGCCGACCCTGTCATGAAGCAATGGCTCTGTAGCCGCTTTTGCTGGGCGTGATGCTTATTGTTGACAGCCTAAATAAATTCGATAGTTGAAAAAAAATTATATTTCATGGCTGAATATGAGAAATTATGACTACCTTTACACGGAAGTATAAAGTCTAATAAAATATAGATGATTAAAAGCATAAACGTCAGACAATGAATGATTTTGAAGAATATATAAGGCAAGGTGAGCCTCAGAAAAGAGAAAAGGGCTATGCATGGCAGACCGCTATCGGCTTGCAGGCGGTTGATGATTTGAAACCGTCTGAATATCTGATACAAACGGCACGTCAGCATATCGAAGGTGATATAACTATTGAGGAAGCCAAGCAGCTTATAGACAGTTACTATCAGTCAAAGACCGTTAGAGCCGACATAGAAGATAGAACAGAAGAAGCCGATAAGGTTTCGGCTCGTATCGCCGAGATATTATCGGAGAATACATTCACATTCTCCCCTGTAGAGTATATCACTATTCATCGTCGCCTTTTTCAGGGTATCTATAAATTCGCAGGTAAGATTAGAGACTACAATATCACCAAAAAGGAATGGGTACTGCAAGGCGAAACCGTTCTATATGCCAGTGCCGACAGCATACGTGAAACTCTCGATTATGATTTCATACAGGAGAAGAATTTCAGCTATAAGGATTTGAACATCAACGAGGCAATCACACATATTGCAAAATTCATATCCGGAATATGGCAGATTCACGCTTTCGGTGAGGGCAACACTCGTACAACGGCAGTATTTACAATCAAATACCTGCGCACGTTTGGTTTTGATATCAGCAACGAAGCATTTGCCAATCATTCCTGGTACTTCCGTAATGCCTTGGTTCGTGCCAACTACAACAATTTGGGTAAGGGCATTTATGCCACTACCGAATATATTGAGACATTCTTTCGGAATCTCATCCTTTCCGAGCACAACGAACTAAAGAACCGTACAATGCTTGTTCAAGAGTCTTCTACACAAGACATTCAAAGTGCAAATTTATCAAGCAAGGCTGCCCCAAAGTGCAATATTTGCACTTTGAATTGCACTTTGGAAGAAATCGCTGTATTGAACTTCTTACGAGAACAGCCAAAAGCCACGCAGAAAGAAATCGCTGCGCATATTGGCAAATCCGAGAGAACAGTCAAAACCATTACCG
>JAUNSB010000091.1:0-17363 GCA_030539375.1 Prevotella sp. | reverse complement strand
ATGAAGTCGAAGGCTCCGGCGCGCATTCCCTTCACTGCAAGGTTGATGCTTCCCCATGCGGTCATGAGAATCACGGGCACAGTGGGACGGAACAGCTTTATCTGTTTGAGCAGGGTGAGCCCCTCATCGCCCGATGTCGAGAGCGAGAAGTTCATGTCGAGCATTATCAGCTGTGGCTCCTGCTCACGGACCACAGCCATTGCCTCTTTGGGCGAGGCAACAGCCTGCACCTCGTAGTGCGCCCTGCGGAGCATCATCGAGAGCGATGTGCGTATGCCAATGTCGTCGTCAATTACAAGTATCATTTTGTTATTCTTAAGACTTTCGTTTGCAAAGGTAACGATTATTTTTCAATTATCGCCTTAAAGTCGGCATTAATGTCGGTGTCGTTGATGAAATCCCACAGGGTGAGGCTCCTGAGACGGTAGAAATCATACCAGTAGCCGTAGAGGCGGTTGATGCGGTTTTGTCTTGCCTCGTCCTTGCTCTGCTGCGCATCGTTCAGCTCCAGCGCCGAGATGCTTCCTGCCATGAATGTGGCGATGCTTGTCTCGTAGCGTTTTTGCGCGATGCTGTCGGCATCGTCGGCTATGTGCAGCTGTCGCGCCTGGTTGTTGAGTTGCTCCACGAGGATGAACAGGTTTTGGTCGAATGCCTGCTGCTCCTGCCTCAGCTGGCTGTTCACCATGTCGCGGTTGCTCTCTGCCACCTTCACCTTGCCGCGCCTTTTGCCCCAGTCCACCAGCGGAATCCTGACACCCACCTCCACCTGCTGATAGTCCTTCAGCGGCGAGTAGGCGTTGTCGAGCCTTGTGTGCTGCCCCGTGTACCCCACGCTGGCATAGACCTCTATGCTGCGCAGCTGTCCTCGTGCCGCCGCCACGCTGTAGTCAGCCTCCAGCTTGCGCCGCTTTATGTTGTGGTTTATGGCATAGTTGTCCATCGCCTTCTGCAGTGCGGTGCGGTAGTCTATGTGCTCGGGCAGACGGGCGTCGGGCACGGCGGTGGCAAACTCGGCGCTGTCGGGCAGGCTGAGAAACGTTGTCAGCTGGAATCGGCTGTTGTTCAGCCGGGTCTCGTTGTCTATCAGCGTGCTGCTGGCGCTGAGCAAGGTCTGCCGTATCTGCCGCAGGTCGTTCTCACTTATCTTTCCCATCTTGCGCTTTGCCACTGCCACGTCGTAGAGCTTCTGCGCATTGGCATGGTTCTGCCGTGCGATGGCAAGGTTCTCCTTTGCCATCAGCAGTGCGAAGTAGCAGGTGATTGCCTTCATCGTCACCTCCTCGGTGGCGGTGAGGAAGTTTGCCTTTGCCTCGCGGTATCTCACTGGCTCTATGCGGCGCTTCCATTTCACGTCGTTCACACCGAAGAGCGTCTGACTGAGCGTCAGTCCCAGCGGAATGGACATGAAACGGTGCTCGCCGCCGCTGCCATACTGGCGCAGGTAGTCGAGCGACGAGCTGAGCGTCAGCGTGCCTCCCGTTGCCCATATCTTCTGCGTGGTCTTTATGGCTCCCGTCGCCTCCAGGTAGTTGGAGCGCACAAAGGTGTAGTTGCCGGCATCGGTCTGATAGGCGCTGTACTGCTTGCTGTATGTCGGCAGGTTGCCCTCGAAGGTAATCTCGGGCAGCAGGTCAGCCTTGAATGAGCGGTATTCCCAGTAGGCGGCCTTCAGCTCGTTGAGCGCCACGGCGGCATCCACGCTGTTCTGCTGTGCCATGCGTATGGCATCGGAAAGCGTGAGCACGGGCACGTCGGCGGCAACGGTGAGATGAGCCATGGCTACCGCGACAGCCGTTAATGTCCTTATCGTTTTTATTTGCATCAGAGTATATATAATAATGTATAGAAAACACTTCCGGGGGAAGTTCTTGAACACTTGCGAGGGAAGTCCTCAGACACCTTAACTTAAAGTGTTCGGATACCTTAACTTAAAGTCCTCGGGCACCTCAACTTCACTCTCCCCTCAGCACATCCGCCGGATTAGCCTTTGTCGCCCTAAGTGCCGGAAACCAGATGCCGAGGGCGATGATTAGCATCATCAGTACGTAGGATATTGCCGCGCAGATGATGAAGCGTCCTGTTGCCAACGTCTCGCCCTGATAGTATTCCGTGAGGTTGGCGTGTGCGATGTTGAAATCTATAATCAGCGACGGCAGGAAAGCTATGGTCATCATCAGTATAGCCTCGGTGAGCAGCCGCAGAGTGATGTCGGTGTTGGTTGCCCCTATTGCTTTCTGCAGTCCTATCTCGGGGAAACGGTGCTGGGTACGCAGCCAGAATGTGCCGAGCAGACCGAGGAACACGTTGACGAGCAGGAACACTATTGCCACGGTGTAGTAGCGCATGTTTGTGTCTTGTTTTGCCTCGCTGTTTCTTTTAAGCTCGCCGTATGAGTGGAAGCCGTTGACATAATAGTTGCCTACACGCAGTTGCTTGCCGCTTATCTTCTGGCGGAAGCGGTCGGAAAATCCCTGTGCGCAGTTTTCTTTCACTCGTATGGCGAGACTTATGCTATATATCATCTGGTGCATCGCTTCGTTTGTGGCAGGCAGGATAAAACTTTTCTGCTTGGTAATCTCCTCCCGTGAAAACCTTTTCACTGGCATGAACGTGGCTGCAATCCTTCGCGGCAGAGTGTCGTTGCTGCCGAACGATATGCCCACTTTCATTTCCTTTCCTATCAGCTTGTTTGTGTCATATTCCTTCCCGAATGCCTGATGTGAGAGTAGCACGTTGCCGTTTTTAAGCATGGCGGCAAGCTGCCCGGGCGTCTCTCCGTTGGCTCCCCGATAGCGGAACACTTTCAGGAAGTCGGGGTTGCAAAGTATCATTCTTGCCGATGTCGGCAGTGTGTCATAGTGTATCTCCGTTGAGTACGACATGCCCTGATACGGGTCGTTGCGCAATGAATATCCCACAGCCTCAATATCGGCATCGTGGCGCAGACGGTCGGCGAGTGCCAGAAAGTCGGCAATGTTTATTTCCATTGAGTCGGGGTGAGCAGTGTCGTAGCCCACGGAGCTTTCATCGAATTTCGACACGTCCAGCCTGTAGCAGTTGGTGGCGTCAAATCCTAACGGCTCCATGGCGCGTGTCACAATCACGTATGCGCAGTCCACGAGATACCATACCACGCAGCTCACTATCAGCAGCTCCGCCATCATTGCCCAGTTGGAGCGCCGCTCGTTCCATATTTGGTGCAGGATATATGAGTATCTCCTGCCTATGTTTTTTCTCTTGTTGTTCATATCTAATAATTAATTTTTCACTACGTTCAAGGGAACTTTTAATAACTACTTCAGCGCCTCCACAATGTTGCTCCTGCTTGCCCTCCATGCCGGCACGATGTTGCTCAGCAGATTGAGCAGGAGGCAGAACAGCAGTGCCCACCCATAGATTTCGGGTGAGAACAGAATGTCAGCGTCAAGCTGTTTGTCGGTAATTTCTTCAAACGTGCTGTAAGGAAATATGTAATTGCCGAGCATGAAGCATACTGCAAAGCACAGCAGCAGTCCCGCCAGTCCAGATGCAAGTGTGTGAAGCAGCGATTCGGTAACGGTCTGCATCAATATGGTGCTGCGCCTGGCCCCAAACGCTCTTCTTATGCCAATCTCCTCTTTGCGCTGTCTCAGCCGGCTTTGCGTCATGCTTGCTATGTTGATGGCAGGCACTATGAGCAGTATGGCAAATATGAGCGCGTAGTGCAGGTGGATTTCTGTCAGGTCTGGAGCCTTGTTCGACCATTCACGGTTTACATACATCTCCTGTATGTCGGGTTGTTCCATCAGGTCGAGCGTGTCGGGCGAGATAGACTTGTTGTAGGCTGCAAGGGCACGCTCCGTCTCGTTCTTTATTTTTGAGAAGTCGGCACTGCTCTTTGCTAAGAGCGCCACTCCCATGGAATATTCGGGATTCACCGTATTGCCCAAAGGGTGAGCCACGCCGGGAACGGTGCTCACAGGCACCCATATCTCGGAGTATGCCGATGTGAGCAGCGGCGACACGTCTTCCACTATGCCTGCCACCCGGTATTCATGGTTCTCTATCAGGAAAGTTCTGCCTTTCAGGTCTTTATCCTGCCCGAATATGTCACGGCAAGTCTTTTGCGAGATTATGGCAATGGGCATGTTGCTGTTGCATTCTTCCTGAGTGAATGCCCTGCCCTCGATGAATTTCATCGGGAACACATTGAAGAATGCCGCGTTTACCGCCTTGGCTTTTGCCTGTACGTTGTCCCTGCCCTGCATGTTGACATTTACAGATGAGATCATTGGAGAAAACAGTGCTATCCGTTCCGGTGACTTCAACTTTGCGAATAATTCCCGTATAGGCTTCATCTGCATACTGCCGGAAGAGTATCCGCCGTTTTTCATCTTTAATATCATTTTCGTGGCATATAGTGTCCGTGACCTGTACGGCTCGCATCCATAGTCAATAATTTGCGCCTCGCGCGTCATCATCACAATCATTATCAGGCATATCGACAGTGCCGTGCCCGCTATCGTCAACCCTGTGAGCAGCGGCTGCTGCCTCATGTTGGTAAGTGTCTGCTTTATAATGTTCATAGCTTATTCAACTTGACGTCCATCAAAAAATCTTATTATTCTGTGAGCCTGGCGTGCCTGCTGTTCGTTGTGTGTCACCATCACAATCGTGCGCCCCTCCTTTTCGTTGAGGTCGAGCAGCAGTTGCATTATCTCCGCACTCATCTTCGAGTCGAGGTTACCCGTAGGCTCGTCGGCAAGGATAATTTCAGGATTGCAAGCCATTGCACGGGCTATTGCCACACGCTGGCACTGACCTCCGGAGAGCTGCGACGGCATGTGGCGCATGCGATGGCTCATGCCCACCTGGCGGAGCACTTCCTCGGCACGCTTTCTGCGCTCTTTGGCACTCATGCCAGCATAGAGCAGCGGCATCTCCACGTTGTCAATCACGTTGAGCGACTGTATCAGATGGAACGACTGGAATATAAATCCTATCGTGCTGTTGCGGAAGGCAGCCATCTCGCTGTCCTTCATGCCTTCGCCAGATGTGCCGTTGATTGTCACTGTGCCGCTTGTGGGCTTGTCTAACATTCCGATGATGTTGAGCAACGTAGACTTGCCGCAGCCCGAAGGCCCCATCACAGCCACAAACTCACCCTTGTTGATTTTGATGTTCACATTGTCCAGGGCAACGGTCTCAATCTCGCTTGTACGGAAAACCTTGCCGATTTCTTTTAATTCTATCATGCTATTTTATTTTTAAGTTATTTTTTCCGTCATACTGCTCCATGTCGCTCACCACTACCTGCTCGCCTTGCCTCAGCCCGTTGATTACCTCAACATAGTCGTAGTTGGCTTCGCCCAGCTCCACATTGCGGCGCACCAGCCTGTCGCCTTCCTTCACAAACAGCTTGTATCTGCCCTGTCCTTTGTAATAGGCGCCGCTCTTTATGCGCATAACGTTTGACTTCATGGCTGTCATGACATACACCTCAACCTTCAGCCCCGACCGCAACAGTCTGCTGCTCGGATTGTCGAAGTTTACGGTAAACTCCATCATGCTGTTTTTTGCCTGTGGATTGATGGTGCTGATGGTGCCCGGCAGCTGTTTGCCTCCTGTGCGCACCTGTACCTGTCCTCCCACCGCCATGCGGTCGCTGTAACCGTCGGCAATGGAGCACTCAGCCTTGAAGCTGCTCAGGTCGCTCACCGTTGCCACTTGTGTGCCTTGTGCTATCTGCGCTCCTATACTATTATTTATATATGTGAGCACCGCCTTTCGTGGCGACCGTATCTTGGCGTCGTCGAGTGTGCGCTTTATCTCCGCTAAGCTTTTTCGGAACATCTGCAGGTCGAGCTCCTGCACACGATATTCTGCGTTGGCTGCCTTTATGCTGTTCTCATATTGCTTGTTGAGCTGCTCCAGTTCCAGATGTGCCGTGTTGTAATCGAGCTCAGCCTGCCGCACACGGTCGGTGGTGCCCGAGCCTATGCTGTCGAGATAGCGCTCGTTGCGCAGCTGCATCTTCTTGCTGTTGAGAGCCATCTGCGCCACACGTATCTTCATCTTCATGTCGGTGAGCTGGGTGTTCTGGTTTATTTTCAGCTTTTGCAGCTGAAGCCGTCGCATCTGCTCGTCGTCAAGTCCTTTTTTATATTCAGTCTCGGCTGTCTGCAGGTCGAGCCTCAGCAGCGGCTCATTCTCTCCCACCGTGTCGCCCGCCTTCTTGTATGTCTCCACTATGCGCGTGCTTATGGGCGATACTATTATCTCCTGATATTCGGGCACCACGCTTCCGCTTGCGGTCACGCTCACCTGCAGGTCGCCCATGTCCACTGTAGACAGCTCCACGTTTTTCATGTCCACCTTGCTGCCTGCCAGATGTATTGCTGCAGCAACAGTCAGTCCTATTGCCGCCATCGCCGCTCCAATGCGCCACACTTTTCGCATTGTCGCCTTCTTTCTTTCCTTTAATGGTATTTCTCTGTCCATTGTCCGCTTTCGTTTATGTTCTGCCATATATACAGCAATATCTGTGCCAAAAGTGTAATGCGTTGATAACTAAAGATATAAATAAAAATACAAGTGTCCGAAAACGGACACTTGTATCAAAAGCGGACACTTGTTTAAATGAAGAATTCTTCACTCTTCATTTTACAACATACGCCTTTTTTATTTTCATATCTTTTAGTGGGCGGTCGTTTTTGTCGGTCTCCTCCCATTGTATGTCTCTCACCACGTCAATGCCTTCGAGCACTTCACCAAACACGGTGTATTGTCCGTCAAGGTGTGGAGTTCCTCCAACGCGTTTGTACACTTCACGTGCCTCGTCGGTGAGTTTCACCTTTCCCTGTGTCGATTCGTCAAGCCGTTGCTGCATCTTGTCGAGCATCTCATCGTTGAAACGCTGTCCGTAGACAATGTAGAACTGGTATGCCGACGATGCCCGTTCTGGATTCTCGGCATCACCCTCACGTGCCATGCACAGTGCTCCGCGTTTGTGCATCAGAGTGGGGTAGCATATTTCCGCAGGTATGGTGTAGGGTTCCGCCACTTCGCCGAGCATTGTGCCCGGTGCGGCATTGCGGCTTGTGGAGTCTCCAGCCTGAATCATGAATTTGCTTATCACTCTGTGAAACAGTATGCCGTCGTAGAAGCCCCGCTCTACCAGCTCCTTGAAGTTTTTGCTGTGCAGCGGTGTCTCGTTGTAGAGCGCAAGGCGTATGTTTCCCAAAGTTGTTTCGAGCATAATCTCGGTTCTGTCTGTCTGCTGTTCTTGTGCGCGGGCATTGCCTGTGGCTATGAGCGCCACTATCGCCAGCACTGCTGTCTTAAAATGTCTTGTGATGTTTGTTTTCATAATCTTTTCTTTTGTGCTGTTATTTTCTGCAAAAGTACAAAAAAAGGAATGCTGGGCAAAATAAACATTGTGTTTTTTAATGTTTTTTTGCCATGATGACAGTAGAGTCTGACATTTTGTCAAGAAAAAGTTTAAAATAGTTTTTGTAATATTAAATGGCAGCAGGCTTTGCTTAAAATAGTTTAGCAAGATATAAAAACAGGTGACAGAATTTCCTGCAAGCCCCATGGAGAACGCTTCTTGCATTTTATACAGCAGATGCGGAAGCAGAAAAGCCGAAACATCCAGTAAACAATATGTATAACAAATTAAAAGAAAAGGAGATTAAGATTATGTTACCAGTAAGAAGATTTGCAGAGCAGAATTGGTTGCCAAGTGTATTCAACGATTTGTTTGGCAATGAGTGGTTGCCGAGAGTTAGCGCAACATCACCGTCGGTCAATATTCTTGAGGATGAGCAGGAATACAAGATTGAGGTTGCTGCGCCGGGCATGACAAAAGATGACTTCAATGTGCAGGTGAACGATGGCAATGAGATGGTTATCAGCATGGAGAAGAAGTCGGAGAACGGAGAAAAGGACGGCAAGCGTTATCTGCGCCGTGAGTTCTCATACTCCAGCTACAAGCAGACATTCACTTTGCCCGACAATGTCGACAAGGATGCCATCAAGGCAGGTGTTGATAATGGTGTGCTCACCGTATCGCTGCCGAAGTTAAACGAGGAGCAGAAAAAGGAAAGTTGCCGTTGCATAGAGATAAAGTAAGTTTAATGAAAAAATCCGCCACTGCGAAAAAGGCAGTGGCGGATTTTTTTGTTTTATTTCTTATTGAAAATTATTTTTATTTTCCGAGTATTGAGTTATCCAGAAAAATATTTCTATTATCAAAAACTGGCAATTTTGTCATTTTTTGATAATAGAATTGCATATTCCATAAGTTTTTCGTACCATTGCAATGACAAAAACTGGCAAAAATGCCGTTTTTTGATAATAGAATTGCATATTTCATAAACTTTTCGTACCTTTGCAGTGACAAAAACTGGCAAAAATGCCATTTTTTGATAATACATAAATAATATAATTATGAAGATTAAGAGGCAGCAATATTTAGACCAGCTAATAGCAAGTCAGAGAAATGGACTGATAAAAATAGTTACAGGCATCAGAAGATGTGGAAAATCGTATCTTCTGTTTACATTGTTTCATGAATATCTCGTTTCTAAGGGGATTAACGATGATCATATCATCGAAATAGCATTAGATGACCGTTCAAATAAAGAATTACGTGATCCTGACAATATCCTGACGTATATAAAGAATCAGATAAAAGATAAAGACTTGTACTACATAATCCTTGATGAGGTACAGATGATTCCTGAATTTCCAGATGTCTTGAATAGTTTATTGCATATCAGTAATGCAGATGTCTATGTTACAGGCAGCAACTCACACTTTTTGTCAACAGATGTAGTGACGGAGTTTCGTGGACGGGGAGATGAGATTCATCTCTTTCCATTGTCCTTCTCAGAATACTGTGAAGGATATAATGGGTCAGAAGATAAAGCTTGGAAAGATTACTATACTTATGGTGGACTTCCCCTTATATTGTCACTTGATACAGATAAGAAGAAGGAAGATTATCTGAAAAACCTTTATAAAAGTGTGTATCTTGTAGATGTGTTAGAACGTCATAAAGTGAAAAATAGTGGCGAATTTGATGAGTTGGTTAGGATAATGGCTTCTTCCATTGGAGCACCATGTAATCCAACGAAGCTGGCGAATACTTTTAAAAGCACAAAAAACGTTGCAATACATCATCAAACAATAAACAAATATTTAGGATTCTTAGAAGATGCCTTTTTAGTAGAAAGATCAATAAGGTACGACATTAAGGGGAAAAAGTACATTAACACATTGGCAAAATACTACTTCTCAGACTTAGGAGTGAGAAATGCCTTATTAGGGTTTCGTCAACAGGAGGAGAATCACATTATGGAGAATATCATATATAATGAGTTGCGTATAAGAGGTTTTCAGGTTGATGTCGGAATGGTAGAGATTAGGGATTTTGATAAAAATGGTAAGCAGATAAGAAAACAGCTGGAAGTTGATTTTGTTGTAAATCAGGGTAGCCAGCGATATTATATCCAGTCTGCTTTTGCTATGCCTACTGTGGAAAAAAGGGCGCAGGAAGCTGCATCCTTATTAAGAATAAAAGATTCCTTCAAAAAAATAATTGTAGTAAAGGATGATATTAAGCCGAAAAGGAGTGAAGATGGTATTTTGACGATAGGGCTGAAAGATTTCTTGTTGAATAAGGACAGCCTGAATTATTGAGTATATATTGTTCAATGAAAAAACGCCTGCAAGAACAAAACTTGCAGGCGAATTTCATTTATTGTTGTGTGTAACTGATTTACGGATTACTCAGCCAGCGGGTCGAATGTGCCGTTGGCGCCACCGTTATTGTAGTCTCCCCAACCGATGGTCTGCTGAATGCCAATGTTGTTTGACAGAGCTCCCTGACCAAGACCAAGGAAGTAGTACTTGGGAAGGTACTTGATGTAAAGCAATGCCTTGTCAGAGTCGCGGCCGTCACCAGTTTTGTCGATACGCTCTATGTATGTGTCATAGAATGTTGTCAGAGCTGTTAACTGTGGCTCAAGTTCCTTGCTGAGGTCAACAGCGGCAGGGCGTATACCGTCATACTGGTTTGGATAAGTTTTTGTTGCGTCAGCCAGTGGGTCCGGGTTGATTATCTTACCGTTCTTCTCCTCGAACTTGTCACCTCCAAGACCTTTATTATAAGTGTCGCGTACACGGAATTCGATTCTCTCACGACGCTGGTTGTTGAGAGGCTTGAAGCCGAGATATGTACAAGTGTTGCCACCCCATCCTGTGAGATTCCATGATGCAGGAGCACCGTCAACCTTCTCTGTACCTCCGTCGAACAACATCCAGCGGCGCATGTCGTCGAAGCGCTTACCCTCGTATGCCAATTCAATCTGACGCTCATAGAGCACAGCAGCCAAACATGCAGCCTGGTCACTTGAAAGGTTTGCATCAAGTCCGCAATCGCCAGTGTAGCCAACACGCTGGCGGATACGCTTCAGCTGAGCCACAGCCTCGCTCATTTCACCTGCACCGGCAGCAGCCTCGGCAAAGTTGAGCAGTACTTCTGCATAGCGCAGCTCTATGAATGGACATGCGTTATATTTGAAACCTGCGTCTATGCTGTAGTCATAGCGAGCCTTGCTTACGTCGGCATCGTTAGAACGTTTGCGGATATACATTCCGCGAGCCTTGTCAAGCAGGTTGTCGGTACCGTATGTCTTTCCGCTTTGCTCTACGTTGTCACGGTCATCAGCAGTGTTATACCACACATAGCTCCAAAGCTCATAGTTTGAACCCACGTATGGGTTGTATGTTGCGCTGGTATTGGGATCGCCTTCAAAAGCCCACCTCACACCGGAGAATGCGAATGTACGATAGAAACGCGGGTCACGGTTCAGGAACGGCTTTGTAGGATCGTACGCAATGTCAGATGCTTTAACTGTTGTATAGCTGTTATACTGTGCAGGACGCTTTCCGTCGCTCATGGGGAAGAGGTCCACCATTGTGGCTGAAGGCTCCTTGCCGCCGTTTCCAAGAGTGTTTGATGGGCGGATGCCGCGCTCCCAGGGATTGTTGCGCGAGTAGTCAGGTGTACCGCCATCTTTAATCTTGTTGTATAATGTCACGAATACAGCCTCCTCGTTATTGTCGGCATTGAACATCTCGGCCCATCCTGAGGCATTGATTCCAGGTGCAGTCTCGTTACGCAAGCCGTAACCGCAAGAGTTGATTATCTCCAGGTCTTTCTTCATCTCGCTGTAGGCAGTCTGCCAGCGGGTCTTGTCGTTAGCACGGTTGAAGAGCGGGCTTGCCCAAAGCAGCAGCACGCGGCCCTTCAGAGCCAAGGCTGTGCCTGATGTAACACGACCATAATCCTCGGCGCGTGCCCAGCCTCCGTTTGTTGTGAATGGAGCAAGCAGCTCAGCCGACTTCTCAAGATCCTCAATGATGAACTCCATGGTCTCCTTTGTGGTTGAGCGTGGAGTGAATATGCCGGCTGCTGGTATCTGCACTTCTTTCACGAGAGGCACACCGCCATACCATTTCATGAGGTTGTAATAGCACCATGCGCGGAAGAAATATGTCTGACCGAGAATCTCATTTTTCTCAGCCTCGCTCAATGTTCCTTCCTGAACGCCCTCGATGATGTCGTTGAGATTGCGGATACGTCCCCATACCGACTCCTTTATGTTGTTTGCCTGATTCTGGAAATAGTCTGGCACAGCATTTGTACCTGACATATATGTCATTTCCTTTTGAGGGTCAACGAACTTGCTGAAGCCGCAATATTCCTCGGTGCTCTGGCTGTGGTCGTCCGCGCTACCCGTACTTGTATTCTTCCATGATGGATTGGCGTTCACGTCAGGCATACAGTTTACCACAGCGTCGCTCAGACGGCCTTTGGCACCATCGTAATTATTGTACGCATTGTTTCTGTCAACTGCATCATAGTTCTGCAATTCGTCCATAAAGTCCTCGCTACATGAGACAAGAGCCATTGAGAACATGAATGCGCAACCTATATATTGTAACTTTTTCATAAATTATGTGTCTCCTTTATTTTAGAATGAAACGTTAAGACCGATAGTGAATTTACGCAGTGCCGGGTAACTGCCGTATGACGTCATTGGATCCATGAAGTTGTCTGGATACGGGTTCAGGAAGCTGATGAGGTTCTGACCTGTAACATTCAGACGGACGTTCTCCAGTCCGAGTGGCTTGATCCATGTGCTTGGCAACTTGTAAGCCAGGGTAAGACGGTTGAGCTGTATGCGTGTGCCGCTTACTCTCCAGAAGTTTGATGTGAGGCTGTTCACGTTTGAGTAAGCCAGGTTAGGCAGTGCGCCGTTGAGGTTCTGCTTCACTGTAACGTTGCCCTGTGCGTCAACTACGTCCTCGTAAACAAACATGTTGTCCGGATTCCAGAACGAAGGCATGTTGGTGAACTCGATTGACTGTGCCGGCTTGAGCGCCTGTGAGGTGACGAAGCTGTAGCCGCCCCAGCTTGCGCTGAGCTGAGCCGAGATAGAGAAACTCTTGTATTCTGCGCTCAGGTTGGTGGTGAAGCCCCATGGGTTAGAGCGGTTGCTCAGACATACCTGGTCATCCTTCTCGTCAACGATGCCGTCAGGACCGGCGTATGTGCCGTCAGCCTGCTGTGCGCCGCGAACGTCCTTGTAGATAAGCATACCGGGACGTACATCGTCCTTTGACATTCCGAGATATGATGTGATGTTGTATTTATTGAAGTACTCCTCGATATCCTGGAAGCTGCGGAACATACCGATGCACTGCATACCCCATGTACCGATGTCAAGGCGATGGCCGCGGCGTATAGAGCGGTAGATGTTCTCTGTTGCCCATTCCATTTCGAGCATCTTATTGTCAGAATAGCCGGTGTTGATACCAATCTTATACTTGAAGTCCTTTCCTATCTTGTCCTTCCAGTTGAGCGAGAGCTCCACACCCCAGCTGTCCATCTCACCCCAGTTCTCCTTTGCCGATTGTGTACCGATGGTACCTGCCAGTGACACGTTGTGGGCGAGAAGCATATCGCGGTTCCATACATAATAAGCATCGATGTTCACGCCGAGACGGTTGTTGAGCACGTTGAAGTCGATACCGAAGTTTGCCTTGTATGACTTGTCCCAAGTTGCATCTCGGTTGATGGCTGAGTTGTTCTTGTTCATTGAGATACGGTTGCCGGAATTGTTGCTGTCGCCAGTACCGTAGATGGTACCCTTGTCCTTGTCCATACCGTAGCTTGCACGCCACATCCAAGGTGTGGTGTTGTCGCGGCCGGTGAGACCGAACGATGCACGCACCTTCAGGTAGTCAATCCATTTTACATTGTCGAACCAAGGCTCCTGTGACACAATCCAACCTCCAGAGAGTGAAGGGAAGAAGCCCCAGCGGTTTTCAGGAGCGAAGCGTGTTGATGAGTCTTCGCGGAAAAGGAACTCCAGCAGGTAGGTGTCATTGTAAACGTAGTTGATACGTCCAACGTATGAGAGCATACCTGCCTCGCTGCGTGTGAAAGTGGTTGTCATGTCACCACTTTCCTGCGGTGCGCCTGAGTTACTCTGACCGTTGCTGAAAGGATATACTCTCTGCACGTTGCCGTAAAGCCACTCGCTCTCGCTCTTTGACTTCTCGATGGTGAAGAGACCTGCTACATGGTGCTTGCCGAAATCACGGTTGTAGGAAACCACGAAGTTCATCTGATAGTTGTCAGCGCGCGACATTGAGCGTGACAGGTATCCATAACCGTCCTTACCGCCGTTTGATACGGCTGTACCGCCGTTTGCCAGCTTGAAGTTTGAGTCAAGCAGCAGGTCGCTCTGGTCAACACCAGGTATTGGAGTGTAAAGGTGCTCGCCGCTGCCGAAGCGTGTGTTCATATAGTATGCATTGTAAGACGAGCCATACTCGTTGCTCTTGTCCTGTGCGATGCTCTTTGAGTAAGAGAACTTCATGCGCAGACCTTTCAGAGGCTTCAGCCAGTCGAAGTCGTACTCCAGACTACCGCTAACGCTCATGTTGTTGGAGTTTGAGTTGCTGTAGTCACCCGAATGCTCCAGTGCACTGAAAGAGTAAAGCTGGTTGGCGTTCTTCTGCGAGTTGCTTGGTCCGTAGGCGGCGATTATTCTGCCGTCAACTTCCTCTGGCATATAATAAGGACGTGTGAGCAGCAGGTTGTAGTCCTTCTCTGAGTTTGTGCCGCCCACCTTGTTCAGAGGCTTGTTCTTTTTGCCGTAGTCACCGCTGACAGAGAGTGAAGCCTTGAAGTGGTCGCTCAGGTCAACGTTTACGCCGGCGTTGTAGTTCCAGCGGTCGTAGTCGAGGTTTCCAAGGTTACCGTCCTGCTTGAAGTAAGACAAGCCGCCAAAATAGTTAACCTTTTCAGTTGCACCGCCAACGTTAACGCTGTGGCGCTGTGTAAGAGATGATTCCCAATATTTGTCGAGCAGGTCGTAGTTGAGGCTCTTCATTGCCTCAAGCTCGTCAGCCTGGAAACGGTCGTGCAGAATGTTGTCGTATGTGTATGTCTTCTTGGGGTCTGCTGCTGCCATTGCGTTGAACAGCTTACCGTATTGGTAAGAGTTAAGCATCTTGGGGTGGCTAACAGCGTCGTTTATACCAAACTGTCCGCTGTAAGAGATTTTTGGCTTACCCTGCTTACCCTTCTTTGTGGTGACGAGGATAACACCGTTGGCGGCACGGGCACCATAAACGGCAGCGGCAGCATCCTTCAATACAGAGATGTTCTCAACCATTGACGCGTCGAGGTTGTTAAATGCCTCCTCACCGAGGTTGCGGTCGCTGTTGCCTACCTTGATGATGGGGTAGATGTAGCCGTCGATAACGTAGAGCGGGCTTGTCTCCGATGAGCCTACTGCTGCCATGTCGTTGGCATTACGGATTGATATGCGGGCTGTCTCGCCTGGACGGGCGTTACCGCCACTTACACCAAGACCGTTTACAAGACCGCTCAGCGTGCTGGCAAGACCTGTTGATGCCAGGTCCTGAATCTCGTCTACTGGCACTGTGGCTACAGAACCTGTGAGGTGGGCCTTCTTCTGTGTGCCGTAACCCACAACCACCACTTCGCCGAGGCTCTGTGCGTCTTCCTTCATCACAATCTTTGCATTCTTGAAGTTGGAAACCTTCTGGGTCACATATCCTATATAAGAAATCTCAAGCTCCTTGCCTTTAGGCACGCTGATGGTGAAATTTCCGTCAAAGTCGGTGATGGTTGCTCCACCACCGCCAATTATTTTTACGGTAGCGCCGATGATGGGTTCGCCGGCTTCGTCAACGACATTGCCTTTGAATGCCTGCTGGGCGTATGCCGATGCGGCAAACATAATCATAACCGCGAGGCTCAGGCAATATTTTATTATATTATTGTGTTTCATAATTATCAGTATTGAAATAATATGATTCTATTTTTTGTTATTCTCTCCAGCGTGGGTCGCCAATGGTTGACGAAATCTCACCGCGCGCTTTCAGGTTGATACCGCCGTTTGGCTTTGTCAGGTCAAGCTCCTGCAGGAAAGGACCTACGAAGTCAGGATCCTCCTCTGTACAGTATTTCTCCTTGTCTGTGCCGTCTGTTGCATTGGTGTAACAGTAAATGGTGTTCTTAGCCTGATCGATGTCCTTTGTGCAGTTGCCGATAGCCTTGTTCACACGCCATGTATCGTAGAAGATGTTGCCGTTCATTGAGAATGTCATATTGCCGTTGCTCACCATACGGTCGCCAAAGTTCTTGCCGCTCATACACTTCACCCAAGTATTGTTCTCAAGTGTTGTCTTTCCGCTTTTTTCAAATGCTTTGCCGAAGAGTTTTGCCGGTACGGCATTACTTGCGTTCGCCATACGCAGTGTAAAGGCTTTGTTGTTGTCGGCTATGTTCATAAACGTGTTGTTGCGCAGTGTCATGGTGAGGTAGCCACCGGTTTTCCCGTCTACAAAGTTTATGAGAGCCTTGTCGGTTGTGCCGTTGTTGAGCTGTATTATGCAGTCGGTTACACGAAGGTCTTTCATTGCCCATGTAGTTGACTTGTTGCCCCATATAAGTGACATGGGAAGGTTCTTCACCATACATTCTGACATTATGATAGGTTCTTCGATAACAAGAGTCTTTTGGTTGGCGCCGCCATTGGCATATTCCAACACGTCATATTTGCAGTTCTCATATACGCCGGGTTCATCGTAGCTTGCAGCGTCAAGGCACAGCAGACCGATGTTAGAGGTTGTAACGGTTGCCATTTCCGTGCAGTCGAAGTCAATCCACTTCAGTTTGAAACCTGTACCGGTCCAAATGCTTCCCTTGTCACCCACCTTCACTACAGGGTGGTCGATTTTGTTACCGCGCAGTGTGAACCAGTTGTTCTTGAAATTGGCAACATCGTTTAATGTGTACTCACCGCCGGCAACCAACTCAAATGCCTGCTCTTTCTCGCTGCTTGTGATATTGGCATTGATAAACTCGGCAATGTCGCTGCCGTTAGGGATAACGGTTGCGGCAATCATTGTTGAATAAGCGAAGAGTGTAGCCTCTTCAGCATCCTTGTTGTTGAATTTGGCATTTCCCATTGTCTTTACCGACACGCTGTACTTAGTGTCCTCAGCCTTTGGGAAAAGCGCGCTGCAACCGTCATAGATAGAGTCGAGCACAACAACTGGGTTCTGCGGGTCATCTACATTATTGACGATTACTTCATAGCCGCCGGCACCTTCAACAACTTCCCATGTCACTTTGACTTTTTCTGAACCGTCAGCCATTGTAACTGTTGAGAAGCAGCTTTCTTGCAGCTCCGGCGACTTCAGCGTGGTGTTGCGCACGCTTGAGCCGAATGTCTCATCGTCAAAGCCATCCTGTGCACATGATACCATAAGAAGTGAGAGTAAGGCAAAACATACCCCCCTACTTTTTTTGATTAAAGAATGTCTTTTTTTCATAAATTGATTTTTTTATAGTTTGTTTATTTAAGTTTTATTTGTTTTATATGTATGATAATTCTTAGTTAAGAAACGTTATGGCGGGCTGTTTGTACTCATCTATTGAGTTGTAAATTTTAGAAAAGGTGCCAACGTCACACCCCAATGTCCCCGAAACGCCGATAAACACAGGGATTGCGCGGGGTGTGACCTGGGCATAGAGGTGGCACCCCAGGTCACACCACAATACTTCTTGTTCATCTTGAACAATGTAAAAGACGGTTCATGGTAACTTGGACGGTCGCAAACATCGGGAGTGCATCGGGAGTTGTGCGGATGCAATACTTGTGGATAAAAATCCACATGACAAGGAAAAAGTGATGGAACTGACTGTAAAAACATCATAAAATAGTGATAATTCTATAGCTAAAAGTTTTAGCTACATGGCTAAA
>JAUNSB010000090.1:0-17677 GCA_030539375.1 Prevotella sp. | reverse complement strand
AAAAATTTCTTTATCTGAAAATCTATTAATGGTTTCACAAGTTTTAAACGAACTCCTAAGACCAAAAACTCTATTATAAAATGTACAATAAATGCAGAATATGCAGGGAATCCTATCTTTAATAAAATGTAAGCAATCGGAACAATAAAAAGACGTATCGTAGAGATTACTAATAAATAATTCTTTATAATTCCAGTGGCTTGAACTGCATAAGTTATAGGATTTTCTATTGTAGTAATCCAACTAGTAATGATAATAATTCGTACAAAAACGACCGTGTCTTCAGGAACTAACTTTAGCCATAATTTAAGAATATAAGGTGCTTCTAATATAATAGGGAATGAAAGTATCAATAATAAAAGAAACGAAAATTTTGCACTTCTACAAATCAGCGTATGCATTCCACTTAAATCGTTAGATGCATATGTTTTGGTAATTTGGGGATTGATGGCTGTTTGAAAATTCATAATAAATCCATATATCGTTGTTTGAACTTGAACAGCAATACCTCTGGCCGCATTTACAGCAGGATTAAAAAACATATTTAATAAAATATTCAGTCCCTGAGTAAATCCAACATATGATAATGCTCCATACATATTCCATCCCGCGAAAGAAACCATTTTACCAATTGAGGTAAAATCTTTTGTATATACAAATTTAGCTTCTTTGATTTTTTTTGAGCAATATGTAGTATAACACATTCTAATACAAATCGTAACCAAAACATTCAATATACCATACATAATCAACTTGTCTATACTTGAGATTAATAGTATATATACAATAAGAAGTTTCAACATAACCTCTATTACCGAAATATAAGCAAATGCCTGCATCTTTTCATGAGCTATGATAAGTGCATTATAAGGAGAACTCAATAAAGAAATCGGTATTGTGAATATTGAACATTGTAAGACCCAAAATGCTGCATTTAAACGGTTATATGGAATTTTGAGTTCGTTATATAGCATCCATATTCCAACAATCTCTAACAAAACTACGATGATAGTAGAAATAATGATTTGTAACTGTATCCCTATAGAAAATGCTTTTTGTGGATTCCCAGTCTTAGATTTACCCAATTCAAAGGTTATAAATCGTTGTATAGCTTGGGTCATGCTTGCAGTAATAAAACAAAAAAGAGCGGTAATGCCTCCTACAACATTATATATGCCATAATCTTCCACGCCAAGAGTATTAAGAATAATTCTTGATGTGTATAAAGAAACACACATAGTAAACAACATTCGTATATATAATACAAATGTGTTTGTGGCAATTCTTTTATTGTCAGTCATAAATTATTCTATCTTCAAAGAGAGTTTTGTTTATAAAAATAAACAAATTTAATATTACAATAGTTTGTTAAAAAAGTACAATATCGTACATGCAAATCTTTTGCAGTAAGCATAATCGTTTTGTGGAAATCTAACTAATAAAAGTTCAGTCTCGGGTTGTACCTACGTGCTTTGGAAATTCACTTTGCTATATAAATGTTTATTACTTGTTACAAACATATATTACAATCTCAAGAACTCCCCTATAAGCTCATGTAGTCTCTCGCCGTACATGGCATCGTCAGAAAAGTCCAGTCCCTTTCTGTTGGCAATTAATGCAGGGAATGATTCCTTGAAATTTCCTGACCGCAGTAACGGAATAAACTTTGTTGTATCGAATTCTTTGAATATCTCTTCGGTTACAATACAGTCTTCAAACAGGCAACCTGCTCCCTTTGCTTTACTTCTTTGCAGATAATTGGGAGACCCGATGATAAGAACTCTGTCTGCGTTACGTATGCCATCGTTCATAAATTTAGGTAACGGTGTGCCCAAAGGGATATTCTGGTCATAGATGACATGGATGTTTTTTGAAATCAGATCTTTGGCAAGTTTACCAACCCACTGGCGATGCTCGTCATTGTCCCACGAATAACTGATAAAAACAGTGTGGTCGCATACATTTCGTTTGTCAGCCTTTACTGAATCTACATGTTCATTTAACTGTGCGCCGTATTCTGTATGTTGTACTAGCTTCTGCTGAAACTCGTTTTTGCGGTGGGGAGACAGGTTGACGACATTATTATTGCCGATAACCGTTGTTCCGTTAATCGTATTGCCTTTTATTTCTATGGTGCTCATTCTGTGTCTAATTTATGATGTTTTTCTCACCGATAACAGTAGGTGAATTGAAAATATTCCTTTCAATAAGATACTTGGTGCCGATTGATATGATGGCTCCACCCCCCTGGAGATTAAAAACCTTAAATATCGCCGATATACATAAATTCTTGCAAACGTCTTTGACAATAGAATTTAAAATGTCACGGATTTCTGATTTTTTCTCTTTGTCCGCAACAATCTGCTTGCTTTGGTCAACCAGGTTTTTGTATAAGCAAATCATCTTCTTTTGTATGGTGAGAGTAGTTTCCGTATCCTTGACAAGGGCGAGCGAATGCTCATAACTCGTTATGGCTTCGCGAACGTTTCCCGTTAGCATGTGTGTCTCAGCCAAGCCCAACAATGCAAAGAACATGAATGGCGAGTTGTCTGACTGGTATGCGGTTTGGGCGCATTTCATGAAATAGTCAATAGCCATTCTGTGGTTATAGGCTTTCAGTATGGAAGCCATATTCAGGTAAGTCTGGCATTTCAGGTTTTTGTCAACAATGTTGTATGACTCTGCATATTGTACAGCTACGGAGGCAAGTTGGCAGGCAAAGTCGAGGTCGTTATTGCATGCTATAATAGCCGACACTTCCGTAAGTGCACGTGCACTACTGTAGAAGTCGTCTTTCAGGCGGGCTTTGTAATATAATTTCCTATAAGCATCGTATGCCTGCTGGTTATGGTCTTTACCGACGGCTGCTAATGCTTTCTGAAACATATCAGTCTCGTC
This sequence comes from Prevotella sp., assembly GCA_030539375.1. Taxonomy (GTDB): domain Bacteria; phylum Bacteroidota; class Bacteroidia; order Bacteroidales; family Bacteroidaceae; genus Prevotella. The sequence goes on along the minus strand of JAUNSB010000090.1, from coordinate 14,779 downwards.
CTTGGCATATTCCAATGCCTTGTTTCTTATGAAATCAAATAAATCGTTTAAGTGGGTTATGGAATAATGTCCTTTTTCTATGCCCCAATAGCATATAAATTCATTCAGTCCTAGTGTGCTGTTGTCGGTAAACTGCACACTGGGTAATGTAATGCCTATGTTTGCTAACTTGTTCCGTACATGTCCTGTACCTTCGATGATAAGCATTGCGTCATCCTTAGGTGTATTCCCGAACATTTTAATGAACATGTTGCGGGTATCAGGCGAATTGGCGGCTTTGACGATTCCTGTTCCTAATTCAAATTTAATGATATAGTTGCTGTTCCACATAATTTATAAAGTTATTTTGCCGTTAATTACTAGTTAATCTCTTAGTCATATAATTTATAGCTTTTTATGGGGATAAAGAAATGGAAGTATAAAAAAGCCAGAATATAAAAAGCATATAAATATACCATTCCAGTACACTTTTCAATTAATCCATTTAGAGTGTAAAAATATTTCAATCAATCCCTCCTAAATATATCCCTTGTATAAACCTTTTCCTTTACATCATCCAAACAAGCATCATAGCGGTTGGCAATAATTGCATCACACTGTTGCTTGAACTCATCCAGACTGTTTACAACCTTGCTGCCGAAGAACGTGCTGCCATCTGCGAGTGTGGGCTCATAGATAATCACTTCCGCACCTTTGGCTTTGATGCGTTTCATCACACCTTGAATGGAGGACTGGCGGAAATTATCCGAGTTCGATTTCATTGTCAGGCGATAGATGCCTATGACACAATTTGAAGTTTGGAGTTTGGAATTTTGAATTAAATTGTATTGATTGTTGTCAGAGTAAGCGTACCATCCAGTCATCTTCAGTACCCGATCAGCAATGAAATCCTTACGGGTGCGGTTACTCTCAACGATAGCCTCAATCAGATTTTCGGGCACATTCTTATAGTTTGCCAAAAGCTGCTTAGTGTCCTTTGGCAGACAATAGCCGCCGTAACCAAATGAAGGGTTATTGTAGTGGGTACCGATACGTGGGTCAAGGCTTACCCCGTTGATGATGGCCTGTGTATCCAATCCTTTCATTTCTGCGTATGTGTCTAATTCGTTGAAGTAGCTTACTCGAAGGGCAAGATATGTGTTGGCAAAGAGTTTCACAGCCTCTGCCTCTTTCATGCCCATGAACAGGGTGTCGATATTCGGCTTGACAGCGCCTTCTTGGAGTAAAGCGGCGAACGTTCTGGCGGCTTCCTCCATCTTGGCGATGTCGGTCACTTTCAGAATAGCCTCATTCTCCTCCATGAAGTCCTCACGGTCAACTATTTTAGGATAGCCCACGATGATGCGGCTGGGGTAGAGGTTATCATACAAAGCCTTACTCTCTCGCAGGAACTCCGGCGAGAAGAGCAGGTTGAACTTTTTCACTCCCTTATCAGCGTATTTTACATAGAGACTACGGGTATAGCCCACGGGAATAGTGCTCTTGATGACCATTACGGCGTCAGGATTCACCTCCAACACTAAGTCTATGACATCCTCGATATGATGAGTATCGAAGAAGTTCTTCACCGGGTCATAGTTGGTTGGGGCGGCAATCACCACGAAGTCGGCATCGCGATAGGCTGCTGCGCCATTTAGGGTTGCTGTAAGGTTCAATTCTTTCTCAGCCAGATATTTCTCTATGTATTCATCCTGTATGGGTGAAATACGATTGTTGATTTTCTCCACCTTTTCAGGTATCACATCTACGGCTGTCACTTGATGATGCTGTGCCAACAGAGTGGCAATACTCATCCCGACATAGCCCGTTCCGGCTACGGCAATTTTTATGTTATTATCCATGATTTTGGTTGTTAACGTGTTTTATTAACGTATGTATATTTTTCTGTTTCCGCAAAAATCTGTATTCTATCCTCCGTCAGCATGCAATCGTCATGCATCCTGACGGTAACGGCTTAGAAATGGGTGTGAAAGATAGGGCGGCAGATGTTATCTGTCACTTGTTGCAAGCCAGCGGTTAACAAAGTTAGAATTGAATGCTTACAAATTAACGATAATAATTTTATAATATTAATTGAAGTTATATGTGTCTTGTGGTCCATCGGAGAATCGAACTCCGACCTTCCCCTTCAGCACAGCCAAGTTGAATTTGTCTGTCCTGAAGGGGGATGAACTACCATTATTCTAATGAACCTGCAATTTCTTCAACAATTGTTTCTGAAAGCCGAATACCATATCGGGCGGCAACACAATTTTTTATGTAAATACGAAGCCGTATAGGACGCTTCTCATGTATGAATCGTGAATATCGAGGAATAATTTGTTCTTTCTTCTCTAATATTACTTTCTTCCAGTCTATATGTGGGAAAATACTTAGTGTTAATATGTCTGCGATATTTTTAATATTAGCGGTACATAAGATGAAATCATCAAAATCCAATTTATTTTTGGGCATGGGTAATCCTAAAGTCGGATAAAAAGACTGAATTGTAGGACAATCAATTAAATCATATTCTTTCGCATAATCCTTGTTCAATCGGTGAGCAATATCGTTTCGTAATAAGCGGTAATAATGATACAGTTTCACTTTGGCATCATCAATTTTAGGAGTAATACCAATTACTGAAAGTGCATTAAGAAGCCTGTCGAACTTGCATTCATCATTATTATTGCTTAATTCAAAACCAGGAGTGACCAAGAATTTCACATCTTTCACATAAGCTGATATAAATTCATCAAAACTGGCATTAGGAAAAACAAGATACCCTTGATGCTGAACTTGTTTAAAATTATCAAGTGTTATGTCATTCAAATAGATACCGACAGCACTAGATGTGCGTATTAAATAGTCTCGAAATGTTTCTTTAGTGACATTAAAAGCATCAAGATAGTTTCTGCTTGCTACTTCTTGATATTCTACCAAAGCATCAAATTCACCAAGAGAATGCCATAGGTTACGATTCGACGGTATGTTGAATGTACTATTCCTATATGTTGATTTACGGCTCATTGTCGTATATTCTCCACTTATATATAATATTCGAAATAAGAAATACTATCTTTTGTGATGCTCCTATAATTCGCTTGCGTTCTTGCTTTTGCTTAATCACAGCAGATACTTTACAACACCCACCACACTCTGCAGGTCATGAGGTCTTGAGGACATTATTTTTTCGCCATTATCAGAGTAGCGGTATGTGTCCATTTTTCCGTCATCACGCATCCTGTCAAACACCCTGACCTTGTCAATGTTTTTGCTCTTGAGGTGTATCATAAGGATATCTCCAGACTTTATTTCAGATTTCTCGTTCTCATCTTTAAAACGATACACCAAAAGCTGACTGCGATTGGTAATTCCTGTTGGAGACAGGCAATTCCCGCTTACGACAACTCTCAAATAGTCCCTTGTGTCTATTGGGCGATTATTGCTGTCATATATGATTTTACGTTTTTCGCGATGTGATAATTGGGAAAGCTCTTCTGCGCACGCAGAATCAGTGGCACCAGCTTCCACGCACCCTACGTTGTCTGTAGCCATACTGCATTTCTTACCGAGACCGTATAATGATAGGGCAGCAATTATTATAATAAAAAATACTATTTCCATACCTGAAATTCTTTTTTCACTATGCAACTTTCAACCGCGCACTCTTTTTCTATTGATTTGTATTTTAACCAGGTTAATACCGCAAGGAAAAGTCCATGTACTGTATATAGCAATGTTGGACTTTGGATAAAAGCTACATAATGATGTATTTCGCCTTGTGCATGTAACTTGGACAATCCCAATATGATAACCGACATAATGACTGCACTCATTATCGCAATGATTTCCTTATAAGAAAACTCTTTCCCGGTTCCCATAAAGTCAAATATCAGCATGAATAACAATCCGATGTTTACCAGAAGCGATACAATATGCATCTGTGCTTCTCCATATACATTCAGAAATGATGTGTCGGGTTTTAATAAAGTACACACCAAATCAGTATTAGGTAAACATTGAAAGGAGCGTCATCCATGCTATGGATATTATCCATCCTTGATGTTTATATATGAATATCTTTATTGTGTTCATTTGTTTATATTTGACTGCAAATGTACGGATTTTTTTTAATATATGCAAGAAAAATATGTTTTTTTATAGTTTTTGATGTAAATTTTCCCGCTTGCCGTCACCTCACATCTTTCACTCCGCGGCTCCTTGCCTTTTCTATCCACTGCTCCTCGGTGCTGCCGGCGGCGTCAGTCTCTTCAGCCGCTCCGTCTCCGCAGGAATAGTGCTCGATGCAGTCCTTAATCATGGCATCGTGCATGGCGGTGAGCAGCCTGTACATCTCTTTCCTGTTGGAGGCAAGCGACCCGATGAAGCGTATCAGGCTGCACAGCTGCATGCCGTTGAGCATGTCGCCCGAAAATTTTTTTGCGTTCCTTGCCGTACAGGTGAAACTGCTTCATGGCGATGGCTCCGGCACGGGCTCCCCGGGCTTTGTGGTTATTTACTGTGGCAGCCACGAAGGCTGCGAGATTGGGGAACACTGCCGTCTTGGGACTCTTTTTTTTGATGTGTTCATTTAAATACGTTTTTTATTGTTAATGTATGTTGTAAAATCGATGCTTTTGAGCAACATGTTGCTTATAGCCGGATTTGCGTAATCCGTTTATTTTCATTACCTTTACACCGTAAAAATAATGCATGGTGCATGATTGGCTCCCGTAGCCAAATTTTAGTAATTTTAAAAACAATATCAAGCTATGGAAATTAGCTGTTTCAGGAACTTCAGGAGCAAGAAGCCCGAGAGTTCCACACTGGAGGCGATGGCGGAGTATATCCGCACCGACCAGAGCCTCGCACAAATCACCGCCCTCTACCGTAAGGACGGCAGTAAGACAATCAAGGGAGAAAGCCCTCTGTTTGCCGTGGCGGCAACGTTCAGCGGCGGCAAGGCGAGGGAGCACATCACCGCCATGACGGGGCTGTCGCTCGTCGACCTCGACCACGTGCCCCCTGAGCGGCTCGACGCCATACGCCGGGCGGCTGTGGCTGATTCTCACACGCTGTTGTGCTATGTCACCATCAGCGGCCGTGGGCTGCGCATCATCTTCAGGTATGAGGCTCATGAGGAGTACGGTCTGAAGCTGCGCATCGCACTCTATCCCAAGGCGTTTGCCACGGGCAACGACTACTATGAGCGGCTGCTGGGCGCGGAGCCCGACCGCCAGTGCAAGAACGTGGGCCGACTGTCGGGTCTTGCCCACGACCCCGAGGTATTTTTCAATCCTGCCGCAACACCGTTCACGGCTGCCGAGATTGATACGGCACACAGCCATTCCATATCGGTGGGGCGTGAGGCAAAGCTGGAGCAGCGTATTGCGAATTTCTATGACAATCATATCAAACCGTGCCTGGAGGCTGAGGGCATCGTATATGCTCCCGGCAGCCACAACGAGTATGTGATGCGCACGGGATATATGCTTGCCGCCAGGCGCTATAAGATGGCGGCGTGCATTGAGTGGGCAAAGGCTCAGTTTAGCGATTACGCCGACACCGGGCAGGTGATACGGTCGTGCTTCTCCGGAGCCGGCAGCGGTGACGGCGGCAAGGGACTGCCATACGCCACTGTGGACGACATCAAGAATTTTCTCAGACGCAGCATACAGATAAGGCAGAACGTCATCAGCGGACGGATAGAGTTTTTCGACACCAGTGCCGCTGACGGGGAGGAATGCTGGAAACCCTTTGCAGACCGCACTCTCAATACTCTCTGGGCTGACCTGGCACAACATTTCAGGGTGCGCAAGGCCGATATCGACAGTGTGGTGAACAGTGCCTGGACGCCGCTCTTCAATCCCTTTCTGCATTATCTTGAACGCTTGCCGAAGTGGCAGGAGGGCGACCATGACTATATTGCCGACCTTGCCGCCACGGTTAGGGTCAAGGGCAATGACGCGCTCTCCTTCTGCGAGGTGCTCCGCAAGTGGCTTGTGGCTATGGTGGCGTCGTGGATTGGCAGCCACACCGTCAACCATGTCATACTGGTATTGATTGGCGAGCAGGGTGCCTACAAGACTACGTGGTTCAACTATCTGCTGCCTCCTGAGCTTCGGAATTATTTTTACATTAAGGTGAACGTCAACCGCACCACCCGCGACGAGATGGTCTACCTCTCGCGCTATGCCCTGATGTGCTATGAGGAGCTCGACTGCATGCTTCCTGCCGACCTCAACCGGCTGAAGGGCATTGTGACCATGGAGCATATTGACGAGCGCGAGCCTTATGCCCGCTACGCCGAGCACCGCCCGCACATTGCGTCCTTCTGCGGCACGGGCAACAATCCGCAGTTTCTCACCGATCCCACGGGCAACCGCCGCTGGATGCCCTTCGAGGTGGACAGCATCATCTCGCTGCGCGAGCATCAGCCCAACTACGAGGGCATCTACAGTCAGGTGTATGCCTTGCTTCTCAGCGGTTTCCGCTACTACTTCTCGGCTGAGGAGATAAAGATTCAGAACGGTCATAACGCTAATTTCGAGAGCCCCAACATGGAGCTTGAGCTTGTGAGCCTTTACTTCCGCCGTCCCAACGAGGGCGAGACACCGACATTCATGACTGCCAGCCGTGCGATGCAGGTCATCGGCACGGGCATTGCCCAGAAGCTCAGTGCAACGCGTGTCTCCAAGGCGTTCAGAGACCTGGGCTTTGAGCCGGCACGGTGCAACAACGTGCGCGGCTACTGGGTGATGGAGCGCACCGCCGAGGACATCCGCCTGTATCTTAAAAACGTTCCGCATGAACAGTAACAGGCAGTCACGTTCTGCCACGTTGCCACGTTTGTATCGGGATTTCTTAAACCCTATACGCGCGGGCAGGAAAAATATTTTCGATGAGATTTTTTTCCTGCGCGTATAGGGAGAGTCCGAAACAACGTGGCAAACGTGGCAACGTGGCAGACCACACAAGGAAAAACTTAATAAAATCTCACAACAATGGACATCAAATCCTACAGCAAGCAGGAGCTTGCCATGCTCTACTTTCCCGATTCGTCACCAGTGGTGGCAAGTGCCCACCTCGTGCGCTGGATAATGCGCTGCAAGCCGCTCCTGCAGCAGCTCACGCAGAGCGGATACACCAAATACACGAGGGAGTTTAATCCCCTCCAGGTGTCGTATATATTCCTTCATTTGGGCGAACCGTAATTTTTTCTATGAGAATGTATGAGAAACTATGATGAAATAGCAGGAACTATGAGTTGGCATTTCAAAATTTCGTACCTTTGCAATATGAATCAGAGGATTCATATTGCGAACCTGGGCTTCGCCTCGGCAATTCAAATGAATTTGATTGCACTCGGCTTGCACCAGCTTTGTCATCAGCGGAATCACAATGCGAACTCAAAACGTATCGTTCAGAGTTGCCAACGAATCGTTCACGCGCGCAAACGTATCGTTCAGCTCCGCGAAATGGGAGGGTACATATTCATCATCATTATTAACAATTCAAAACCTATTAGAAGTTATGTCATTAAAATTTCAATTGATCCAGCTGCGCAACCCGAAGGTTGCAGGTGAGAAACTGTGGTACGGCTCGGTTAAGCACGAGCAGCCGACGATGGAGCTCGACGACCTGTCGGAGCACATGTCGAAGCACAACAGCCCGTTCTCGAAGGGTCTCATCAAGGGCATCCTCACCGACATGGTGGCGTGCATCAAGGAGATGGTTCTCCAGGGCCGCAAGGTGAAGATCAACGACCTCGCCATCTTCTCGCTCAAGGTGAAGTCGAAGGGCGAGAGCGACCCGAAGGAGTGGACCGTGGCTAAGAACATCACCAACGTTCACCTCAACGCCCGCGCCACGGGTGAGTTCACCATCGACAACCTCAAGGGTGCCACGCTCGTGGAGAGTCCCGACTATGTCAGCCCCCGCCGTGCGGAGGATACACCGGATACTCCCGAAGACCCGGGCACCGGCGGCAGCGGACTTTAATCAGTGTTTAGTGTTCAGTGTTTAGTGATTAGTTATCGGTTCCGGGGAGCACCTATGGCAAAACAGATTCATCATTGCGAATGATTACAACATCCATATCACAGCCATATAAGGACTCCCGACCGAAACACTCCACATTATTTTTTAACCTTAATAATTAATATTTTATGTCAACAATGAAAAAAGACACTTGGAAGACCATCCTCCAGTTTGCCATTACAGTGCTCACAGCACTGCTGACAACCCTCGGCACCAATGCCGCAATCGTAAGTAACCTTTAAAAACATTATTACAATGCGTAAAATCAACCTTATCATCATTCACTGCTCGGCAACCCGTGCCGACCGCAGCTTTACCTTTGAGGACCTTCAGGCATGCCACAAGGCGCGTGGCTTCCGCTCCGTAGGCTATCACTATTACATCACCCGCGACGGCATGCTCTATCCCGGTCGTCCCGAGAGTCAGCCCGGTGCCCATGCCCTCCGCTACAACGCCCACAGCATCGGCATCTGTTATGAAGGCGGACTGGACAGCAACGGTCACCCTGCCGACACCCGCACCGAGGCACAGAAGGCAACCATGCACGAGCTCCTTGTGAGCCTCTGCATGGACTATCCTGAAGCCGAGATTATCGGTCACCGCGACCTGCCTTGGGTCAAGAAAGCCTGTCCATGCTTCGATGTCAGGAAGTGGCTTTCTGAATTTAAATAGTGTTCAGTGTTTAGTGTTCGGTGTTCAGTTGAGTTTTATACGCAGCCAATTAAACACTGAACGCCGAACACTGAACACTATTCAAGCTTTTCTTTGCAACGCTCCTCACGATGGTTGTTTCCCAAATCTTGAGACTGTGGGTGTCACTGCCCGTCATGTCGCAAAGATTGTTCTTCAGCATCCATTCCGCCTTCTTTTTCACTGGCGGACCGTACATTCCGGCAATGGAGGGCAGGTTCATCTGAAACTTTACTCCCATGGCTTTCAGTCTGTGGTAATCTTCTATGTTCATGTATGCGTAGCGTTCGGGATGTGCCAGCACGGGAGTATATCCTTTTGCCTTGATGCGGAGCATGATGTTGGTCAACCCCATGGGAGGGTTGAAGTAGGATGTCTCCACCAGCAGATACTCACCGTATTTTCCCAACGGCAGCAGGTCGCCTTTTTCCAGCCTCTCCTCAAACAGGTTGTCGAGCATGTTCTCGGCGGCAAGGTTTAGGATTACGCTGCCCCGATATACAGAACGCAGCTCGCGGAACCGTTCTCTCAGGTCTGCCGTTCTGTTGGGCATGTCTTCCATGATGTGCGGTGTGAGCCACACTCTCCTTATGCCCAGCCATTCGTATGACTCGAGTATCTGCAGGGTCTCGTCCATGGTCTGTGCCCCGTCGTCCACGCCCGGCAGCAGATGGCTGTGCCAGTCGGTATAGCCTTGCAACATGCCGCTGTCGGCTATGGTTGTGTGTCTGTTGAAGAAAAACATTTTTTAATTATGAATTACGAGTTTTGAATTACGAATTGTCGGCTAACGCCGATGAATAATTATTGAGTTATGAATTGTGAGGGGCAAATTAACGCTCCAATTTATAAATAAATAATTTTTAATCGCAGCGAAGCGAGAATAATTCGTAATTCAAAATTTGTAATTCGTAATTATTCATCATTTTTCCCATAACCGTAATGGTAGCCATATTTATAACCGTATTTATAACAGTATTTGTATCCGTAGCGTCCTGAGCCTCCGTCGGTGCCGTTGAGGATTACAGACATGTTCTTGTACTTCTTGCCGGTGTAGAACTTCTCTATTTCGGGCAGCATGCTGCGGTCGAGCAGTCCGGCACGGATGATGAACAGCGTGACGTCCGCCAGTTTGCTTATGATGGCGGCATCGGCAACAATCTCCACCGGAGGACAGTCGATGAAGATATAGTCGTACTCCTTGCGCAGGTGTTCCAACAGCCGTTGCAGCCGCTCGGCGAAGAGCAGCTCCGTGGGGTTGGGAGGTATGGTGCCTACGGGAATGATGTCCGGTGCGGCACCGTCGTCGGCAGTACGGTAGATGATTTCCGCCACGCTGCCCACCTGTCCTGCAAGGAAGTCGGATATGCCGGGCTTTGGCTTATCCACATATTCGCTGAGCGAGCCCTTGCGCAGGTCGAGGTCGATGGCGAGCACGCGCTTGTCCTTGATGGCAAGGCTCTTTGCGAGGTTGTATGTTATGAATGTCTTTCCGCTGCCGGGATTGGCTGAGGTGAGCATGATGATGCGTGCGCCGTCAGCCTTTCCCACAACAAATTCTAGATTTGTACGTACCACGCGGAATGCCTCGTTGATGACATTGCGGCTTTTCTCCTTGACCACCACCGCAGCTTTCTCCTCCGTATTCTTACGGCGTGAGAAGAGTCCTTTCTTCTTGCGGAAGGCAAACGGCAGTTCGCCCACAAACGGTATGGTGAGCGTTTCGAGGTCTTTTCTGCCGCGCACCACGGTGTTCATGTTCTCGCGCATGAAGATGATGACCACAGGTATGAGCAGTCCCAGCGCAAACGCCACCAGGAGGATGTTCTTTTTCACGGGGGCTGTGGGCATCATGCTTCCGCCCGGTGTGGTGATGATGCGGGTGTTGTAGGCTGTGAATGCCTGCGACAGCTCGTTTTCCTCACGTTTCTGGAGCAGATAGAGATAGAGCGACTCCTTCACCTTCTGCTGGCGCTCCACGCTGAGCAGGTATTTTGCCTGCTTGGGGTTGGATGCAATGCGCGAGGTAGCCTGTCCGCCGTAGCTCTGCTGCGATGCTATCTGCGAGTTGATAGCCACCAGCTGGTTGTCGATGGATGTCAGCAGAGCCTTGCGCATGGCTGCGAGCGATGCGTCCATCTCCACGGCAAGCGGGTTTTTCTCGCTGCTGTTTGCCACGAGGTTGTTGCGTTCGAGCAGCTGGTTGTTGTATGCCGTTATCTGTGCCGCGATGTTGGGATTGTCAATGCCCGAGTTGGCAGGCAGAAGCTGCTGGCGGTTAGCCTCACTGCTGAGGTAGCTGCGTATGTGGCGCGCCATGTACGCCTGGTTGTTCAGGTCCTTGATGGCGGCGTGAGCCTCGTTAGCCTGTGTCATGTACATGTTGGCGGCAGCCTGCACGTCGGGCAGCAGGTGGGCGCTCTTGTATGACGAAATGTCGTTGTCCACGTTTCCAAGCTCGCCCTCAATCACTCCGAGACGCTCGTTGATGAACATCGAGGTGCTTACGGCAATCTGGTTCTTGTCCTTCACCCAGTTCTCGTTGTACACTGCGATAAGAGTGTTGAGCACCTCCTCGGCACGCTGGATGCTTACATCCTGGAATGACAGGGATATGATGTTCGACTTCTCGTCGCTCTGCGCTATGGCGAGACGTGTGGAGGCGTTGCTTATGGCATCCTTCACGGTGGAGCGGTGAACCTCTATGTCTGCCTCCTGTCCCTTACGGTAGTGTCCTGTTGGCGTGACGGCAATCTTGCCTAACGGGCTTTTAACGGTGGCTCCCAGTTTTGCCCTTAGCGTTCCGTCAGCGGATGCGCCGTTGCGCGTGATGTCGCTGACGGTATATTGCCCAGCCTTGTCGATATGCAGCAGGAACGATGCCGACTCGTTGTCGGGAAGGTCGGCAAGCGTTACCGTCACGGGCAGCTGGTCGCCGTAGATGGTATTCTTATGGAAACGTCCTTCCACAAGATATGTCATTTCAAGATGGAGCCTCGCCACCACCTCGCGCATGAGATCGGGCGACTGCAGGGTTCCCATCTCATTGTTCACATTGGTGCTTGTGGTAAACATTCCGAAGTCGGCAAAGGATTCTATTTCGGAATTTGCCGACTTGCCTTTGGAGTCGTCCTTGATGAGAATCGATGCCGAGCGTGTGTACACGGGAGGTGTTGTCAGCAGATAAGCCACTGCCGCCCCGATACATACTGCAAGCGAAAGCACAAACCAGTACCACCTGCCAAGGCAGAGGTAGAAAAGATCCTGTATGCGTATGAAGTCCTGCTGGTTCTGAGCAGGGGTGTTCCTTTGTATTGTTGACATGTTTTTTTATCTATTTTGCTATGAGCACTGCTATAGATGTGATCAGCGATGCCAGTGAAATCCAGAAAGAGGTGGTGCGGACGTTGTTGCCGTTCACGGTAGACTGGCGTGCCTTGGTGTCGTTAGGCTCCACATATATCACGTCGCCCTGCTGCAGATAATACACCGGCGAGGTGTAGATATGGTCGGCGGAGCAGAGGTTGACGCCATATACACGTTGCACGCCGTTTTCCTGGCGCAGCACCAGCACCTTCTCGCGCTTGCCAAAGATTGTCAGGTCGCCAGCCTCGCTGATGGCATCGAGAATGGTGAGGTTGTCGCGGTCGATGTTGACTCTGCCCACCTTGTTCACCTCACCCAATACCGACACGAAGAGATTCATGAACTCCACGGTAATCACGGGCTCCTTTGCCAGCTCCTTCTCCTTCAGCAGCCGGGTGAGGTGACTGGCTATCTGCTCGCGGGTCATACCCTCCACCTTTACTTTTCCCAACACGGGGAAGTTGATGAATCCGCCGGAGTCTACGGTGTAGCCCGACAGTCCGCGGCTAGTGCCGGAGCCATTGTTTTCCTGTCCTATCTGCTGTGACAGGATGGGCAGGTTGAACAGATTGGTCAGTTTTGGGTCCTGACAGTTCACCAGGATTGACAGCTTGTCCTTGGGGCGCACCGTGATTTCCACAGGGTCTGTGACCGACTGTTCTGTTATGCCCGGACGCAGGTCCTGGAAATAGGTGATTCCCTTAGGGGTGGAGCACGATGCTGCAAGCAGCACCGTGACGGTTAGTGATAAAATTTTGCAAAATCTCATTTTTATTGTATCTATAGTTTGTTTTTCTGAAAATACTGATTCTGGTCTATTATTGTATTTGCGACTATCCAAACCAATACGTCAATACATAGCAGAAATGTTATGTCAATGTGTGCTGAAAGTCCGATGTTGAGCAGTGTAAGGAGTGTGGATGCCAGTACAATGGTGATCATTGCCGTGCGCTGATGCAGTCCCAAGGCGAGCAGTTTATGGTGAATGTGGCTCTTGTCGGGCAGGAAAGGGTTTTTGCCGGTGCGTACACGGTGAATATATACTCTTACCACATCAAGACATGGAACCAGCAGTGGGGCGAATGCCAGGACAAATGGATTTGTCTGATTTGTGGATTCTCCGTCTGATATATGCAAAATATGTATGCTGAGAAAACATAGCATGATGCCTATTGTAAGACTGCCTGTGTCGCCCATGAAAATCTTGCGTCCTTTCTCTGCCTTTCCGAACACATTATAATAATAGAAAGGTATAAGTACTCCGAGAGTGGCAAACGAAAGCATGGCGTAGATGTACTGATGGAAATGGACAAACGTAAGCCCATAGAACAGAAATGCAATGCTGCACAGACCGGAGGCAAGCCCGTCGATGCCGTCAATGAGATTGATGGCGTTGATTATGAACACAGTGGCGAAGATGGTCAGGGGTATGCTTGCCCATTCCGGCAGACGGTGGATGAAGAACATGCCGTGCAGATCGGACAATGACACACCACCGGCAATCAGCATTACTCCACAGACTATCTGAATGAAGAACTTGGCGCGGTAGCGCACACCTATCAGATCGTCGGCAATGCCGACAAGATACAGCATGAGAATGGCGCAGAAAGCATAGGTTAAAGGCTGTGTCTCCATGCCGATGGCGTTGAGAAGCTCATAGTGCCCCGCTGAGACATTGACAGCCAGCAGTAGGGCGAAGGAGAAGAACACCACGGGCTTGAACGCTATGCCGCCCAGTCGCGGCACTACACAATGGTGTATTTTTCTCTCATTAGGCTCGTCGAACAGTCTTCTGCGGAATGCAATGAGGAGAATCTGCGGTATGACTATTCCTGCGAAAAATATACACAAAAAGAATACAGACAATAGGTTGACAATCCAAATCGTACTCATGTTTTTTTAATTTATGATTTCCAAATATTCCGGGTCTACAGTTGTGGAGGCAGCCAATATTTCGGGAATGATTACCACAAACTGCTTGTTGCGCTTTTTGGCAACCTTTACGTATATGCCTTCCAACTTGTCGAATGTTCCGCCGTGTACTCTTACCTTTTTCCCTTTTTCTATGTTTATCTGGTCAGGTCTGTAGAACGTCACTTCTTTCTCTTTTTGCTCACACACTCCTATGAAATTGTTCATCTGTTCATTGGGCACAGTGAGATAGTGAGTGTTGTCATTGTGCTTGTGTTTCCATATAACAAACTGCAGGTCGTTGTAGATTTCCTTTTTGAATGCGACAATCTGCTTATGGGCAGCGTAAACAAACACCAAACTATGAATGACCGGTACTGTGCAGATGACTTTTTTGCCGTTGCATGTGCGCATTGCCTGCTCTTTGGGTATGAAATGCTTCAAGCCATACTTACCGGAAAGATGCTTTTCTGCTTTTGTCTCGTTCTTATAAGCACGCATGACATACCATTGTTCTTCATCTTTTTCCATTGTTTGTTCGTTTTATCATACATTGCCAAATGTTGTGAAATGAACATACTCATAGTTCATCCAGATTTGTGTATCTGTCTGTCTTTCAGTGGATTCGTTTGATTTGTGACTTTTATTGTCATTTTCCTTGTTTTATTCTGCCTTATCTTAATATGCCCTGTTTTGCTGACACATCACATGCAATTTTAGAGTGGCAGAAGATGATTCTCTCTTTAAGAGAAACATTTCAGGGTGCAAAATTATGAAAAATATTGCAAAT
>JAUNSB010000007.1:71534-72871 GCA_030539375.1 Prevotella sp. | reverse complement strand
ACGTTCAAGAAAAAAATTCCCGAACGTTCAAAAAATAAAAATCGAACGTTCGGTTTTCAGAAACGAACGTTCGATTTTTTTCTTATCCTGGGTAGGAATTTTATTCTATGCCGAACAGCACTTTCAATCCGCCGTCAACACCCGAGAATCCCATGAATGCGAGGCTCAGAAGTCCGGCGGTGATCATGGTGATGGCGGTGTCGCGCAGCCCCTTGGGCACGTTGGAGAACTCAAGTTGCTCGCGCAGTCCGGCAAACACGGTGAGCGCCAGTCCGAAGCCGAGGGCGGTGGACAGGGCGTAGACGATGCTCTGCAGGAGGTCGAAATCCTTCTGGATAACGAGGATGGCAACGCCCAGCACAGCGCAGTTGGTGGTGATGAGGGGCAGGAAGATGCCGAGAGCCTGGTAGAGCGCGGGGGCAACCTTCTTGAGGATTATCTCAACCATCTGCACGAGGGCGGCGATGACGAGGATGAAGACGATGGTCTGCAGATATTGCAGTCCGAAGGCGTCGAGCACCAGCTTTTGTACGAGGTATGTCACGATGGTGGCAAGGGTCATCACGAATGCCACGGCTCCGCTCATGCCGAGCGAGGTCTCAATCTTTTTCGACACGCCGAGGAACGGACAAATGCCGAGAAACTGCGACAGAATGACGTTGTTTACAAAGATGGCGCTGATAAAAATCAATATATATTCCATAGCCTTTTACTTTTTAATCTTGTTTACTATTGCGGTGAGGTAGCCCAGGGCGATGAAAGCTCCCGGAGGCAGCACGAAGAGCAGGATGTTGTACTCCTCGGGCAGCAGGGTGACGCCGAACACCGAGCCGGCTCCCAGAATCTCGCGGCAGATGCCCAGCAGGGTCAGTCCGAGGGTGAAGCCAAGTCCGATGCCGATGCCGTCGAACGCCGACGCTATCGGGTTGTTCTTGCAGGCAAATCCCTCGGCGCGGCCGAGGATGATGCAGTTCACCACAATCAGCGGGATGAAGAGTCCGAGGCTCTTGTCAATCTCGGGCAGATACGCCTTGAGACACATCTGCAGCACGGTTACGAACGATGCTATCACCACGATGAACACGGGGATGCGCACCATGTCGGGCGTAAGCTTCTTGATGAGCGAAATCGCTATGTTGCTGCATATCAGCACAAACATGGTGGCGAGTCCCATCGACATGCCGTTCAGCGCCGAGGTGGTGGTGGCAAGGGTGGGGCACATGCCGAGGAGCAGCACAAACGTAGGGTTGTCCTTGACAATGCCGTTGGTTAATATCTTAATGTAGTTCATTTTCCTTTTTGGTTTTTTTTTGTAGGAGGGGTAGGAGTTGTAGGAG
>JAUNSB010000007.1:0-71524 GCA_030539375.1 Prevotella sp. | reverse complement strand
AATTTTCCTAATCTTCTTAATTTCCTTTAACTCTTAATCTTCCTAATTTTCTTAATCTTCCTATTTATTTTTTTCCTGACCGGTGGCGGCAGTCTGCGCGTCGGCTCCCTTCTGCTTGTAGGCGGCGTATGCCTGATTTACAGCGTTGAGGAATGCGCGGCTGGTGATGGTCGATGCCGTGATGGCGTTAATCTCACCGCCGTCCTTGCTCACGGTCAGCGGCTTGGCTGCGTCCATCACTCTGCCCACGATGTTGCTTGCTGGGGCAGCCTCGTTCTTAAACCACACGTCTGCCTTGGCGCCCAGACCCGGAGTCTCGGCGTGCTGCAGCACGGTGTAGCCCAGAATCTTGTCGTCGCCCGAGAAGCCCACGAGCACTTTCAGGTCGCCTCCGAAGCCCATCGTGGTGCTCTCCACGGCAGCCCCGAGCGCATTGCCCTGAGCGTCGTTCACATGGTGTACCACAAATGCCTGCTCCTTGCCGTTTATGTCGAGACGTATGGTGTCTTCCCATGCCACCTGCAGGTCTTTGGTTGCCATTACGTTTTTGATTCCCTCTGCCAGGGTCTTTTCGCCCTGAGCCTTTATCGGTGCCTCGGTGGCGTGGTTTACCGATGCGAGCACCGCACCGCTTATCACTGCCACAGCCGTCAGCACCACTACCATGTTAGGAAGTGTAGATTGCAGTTTCTTCATTTCTTTGTTACCTCCCCGAAACGTTTTGGTTTTACGTAAGTGTTGATTAGCGGTGTGAACGCATTCATGATGAGAATGGCAAACGACATTCCCTCAGGGTAGCTGCCCCAGTTGCGAATCACCACCGTGAGTACTCCGATACCCACTCCGTATATGAGTTGTCCGCGACCGCACATCGGCGATGTCACGTAATCGGTTGCCATGAAGATGGCGCCGAGCATCAGTCCGCCGCTGAACAGCACGGCAAGCGGATCTGCATATATAGGATTGGCGATATGAAGCAATCCGCTAAGCACAAAGACAGTGGCAATGATACTTACCGGAGTATGCCACGTGATGATACCGCGCCAAAGCATGAAGGCAAGACCGAGCAGCAGGGCTATGGCGCACACCTCGCCGATTGTTCCGGCGCCTGTCTGACAGGTGTCCGGCAAACCAATCATCATGTTAAAGCTGCTGGGCAGCTGTTCCAATATTGTGGCATCTCCTGCTTTTATTGCTTGCTTCATGATAGCCAACGGAGTGGCTCCGGTCTCAGCATCAAGATATGAAGTGAGCTGACCTGCCTGTGGCCATGATGTCATTTGGGCAGGAAAGCTTACCAGCAGGAAGCAGCGCCCCACGAGGGCGGGATTGAAAACGTTTGAGCCTAGTCCGCCAAAGCTCATCTTGCCTACACCGATAGCCACCAAGGCACCGATGATGATAATCCAGACAGGGAGATTTGACGGAAGGTTGAATCCGAGCAGCAGACCGGTGAGGGCGGCAGAGCCATCGAGCACGGTGTTGCGCTCATTGTTCATTATGAATTTATTTATTGCCCACTCAAAGAATACGCAGGCGAGTACGCTTGTGGCGCACACTATTGCCGAACCTATGCCGAAATAGGCGAATGACACTAAGAGGGCTGGCAGCAGGGCGATAATCACGCCATACATATTGCGCTCCACCGAGTCGGTGCCATGGGCATGAGGCGACAGTGATACTATTAATTTTCCCATTGTTCTTGTTTTTAAGGATTGTTTATTTAGCGTTTCTGGCGCGGATTATTCCCATCACGGTTGCCTTGCCCTGACGGATGTTGTCGAGGATTGGACGGTGGGACGGGCAGGTGAACTGGCACGAGCCACACTCTATGCACGATGTTATCATCTCGGCTTCAGCCTTGTCCCACATCTTCTTTGCCGACGCGGTGGCGAGCAGGAACGGCTCAAGTCCCATCGGGCACACGCCAACGCACTTTGCGCAGCGGATGCAAGGGTCGGGCTCCTTGCGCACGGCGTCGTCGCCGCTCAGCACGGTGATTGAGTTGGTGCCCTTGCACACTGTCACGTCGAGCGAGGTCACTGCCTTGCCCATCATCGGGCCTCCGGCAAGCACCTTGTTGTCGCCCTCGGGCATTCCGCCGCAGAGGTCTATCATATCCTTGAACGGTGTTCCCATGCGCACGAGGAAGTTGCCGGGCTTCTCTATCTGCTTGCCAGTCACCGTGGTGTAGCGCTCAAACAGAGGCTTGCGCTTCATCACCGCCTGATACACGGCGAAGGCTGTACCCACGTTCTGCACTATTGCGCCCACGTTCACGGGGATAGCGGGCGGTGCCGGTACCTGACGGCCTATTACCGCGTCCACCAGCTGCTTCTCGCCTCCCTGCGGATAGCGCTGCTTCAGCGGCACCACCTCTATGTTGGGATTGTTGGCGGTCTTCTGCGTCAGCAGCTCTATTGCTGCGGGCTTGTTGGTCTCTATGCCGATGTATGCCTTGGTCACCTTTGCGCCCTTCATCAGTATCTCCACGCCCACAAGTATCTCGTCGGCGTGCTCCATCATCAGACGGTAGTCGGAAGTGATGTAAGGCTCACATTCCACGGCGTTGATTATCACGCACTCTGCCTTTGCCGTAGGCGGAGGACAGAGCTTTATGAATGTGGGGAAGCCTGCGCCTCCCATACCTGTGACTCCTGCCACCTTGATTCGCTCCACGATTTCCTCGGGAGTCAGTTCGGGATGTGCGTCGAGGGTCTCCAGCTTGTCAGATCGGTCGATGGTCTCTTCCCACTCGTCACCTTCCACATTGATTATGATACACGGTTTGCGGTAGCCGGTGGCGTCGATGGCTGAGTCGACCTTGAACACCGTTCCCGATACCGACGAGTAGATTGGTGCCGACACAAATCCGCCTGCCTCGGCTATCATTGTGCCCACCTTCACCTTGTCGCCTTTCTTCACCACAGCCTTTGCCGGAGCACCGATGTGCTGCGACAGGGGGAACGTTGCCTGCTTGGGCAGCGGAGCCACAACAGTGGCAACCTCATGGCTCAGTTTGTTTTCCTCGGGGTGGATGCCGCCGATGCTGAATGTCTTTGTTATCATATCCTATGCCTCCTCCTTCTTTTCTGGTTCTACTTTGGTAGCCTCTGGCTTAGCTGTTTCTGTCTTGGCTGCCTCTGTCTCTGCTGCCAGTCTGGGCTTGGGAGCCGGGAAGTTGACAGCAATGATGGCGTGTGTGGGACATACCTTCTCGCATTTGCGGCACAGACGGCACTTGTCGGGGTCGATGTACGACACGTTGTTGGCAATGGTAATTGCCTCGAAGGCGCACTCTTTCTGGCATTTGCTGCAGCCGATGCAGGCAGCGGCGCACGCCTTCATGGCGGCAGGACCCTTGTCCTTGTTTACACACGACACGTACACGCGGCGGCCCTTCACGCCCTTCTTGCGCAGCTCGATAATGTTGCGCGGACAAGCCTTTACGCAGGCACCGCAGGCGGTACACTTCTCCTCGTCGACCTCGGCGATGCCCGTTTCGGGATTGATGCTGATGGCGCCAAACTGGCAGGCGGCAACACAGTCGCCGCAGCCCAGACAGCCGTAGCCGCAGGCGGTCTCGCCGGCTCCGCACGAGTGCATGGCGGCGCAGGTGCGCAGACCTTTATACTCGGCTATCTTGGGACGGTTGGCACACGTGCCGTTGCATCTCACCACAGCCACCTTGGGCTCGCTGTTGGCAATAGCCATGCCGAGCAGGTCGGCTACTTTGGACATCACTTCGGCACCGCCCACAGGACAGTTGAGCCCGTCAATACTTCCGGCGTCGCAGCCCTTCACGAGAGCGTCAGCCATACCCGAGCAACCCGGGAAACCGCATCCGCCGCAGTTGGCACCGGGAAGAATCTCGGCTACCTGACCAATGCGGGGGTCTTCGTAGACAGCAAACTTCTTGGAGCAGACATACAACACCGCGGCTGCAAGTATCGCTATCACGCCCAAGACAATCACTGCTTGAATAATGAAACTCATAATACCTTTGTTTTTTATTTGTTTTAGTAATTAATTTGTTTTATTCAATGCTGAACGCTATTTTCGTGGCTATCCTGTTCCTCATCGCATACAGTAATATATAATAAGGTGTAAGGGAGCCAATTCCGGCAAGCGCCGCCGCCGTCTCGCTGAATCCTGCAACCCACATGGCGCCTATCACCGCCAGCATCACCGCCAGCGGCACGCCAAATCCCAGCAGCAGGGCGATGCCCGCCACTTGGCGCGATGCCGATACCGTCACCTCGTCGCCGGGCTTCAGGCTTTGCCACCGCTCGCAGCCTCGCACTTCCACCACCTTCACGCTGGTCTCCGAGGCATTGCAGTGTTTCGCCACGCTGCACGCCGAACATGCTGAGGACTGGACAATCCTCACTTCCACACGCTCTGCCGATGATGACATTACCACACCTTTGTGACTTATCTTGTCGTGCATTGTTTTTTTGACTTGTTTTTTAGTTGTCAGATTGCAAACTTCAGTTTACAAATGCAAAGGTACAGATTATTTCCCAAAAAACAAATAAAAATGTGATATTTTTGAAAAAAAAATCGTAATCGTTTGCAAGTTAATGAATAAATGATTACTTTTGCAGTAAAATATTAAATAAAACAAAAACGTTTGTGGTGATTATGAAAAATATCAATGAACAGACATTGCAGCAGCTGGAAAGAGCAGTGCGCAAGATTGCCGACAAGTTCCCCGATAACGAAGAAGCAAATATTCTTACCGACATACACATCAGGGTGAGTCAGGAGAGTGGTGAGCTGGTGGCGTTTGATGATGACGACCATGAGATAACCCGTGTGGTAATCGAGCCGTGGATTGACAACAAGGACGAGGATTTCTACGACATGGTGACAAAGACGCTCCGTCAGGTGCTGCAAAAGAACAGTCAGCTGATTGAGGCTATGTCGGTGCTCAAGCCTTATTCGTTTGTGCTTGAGGATGATGAGAGCGAGGACATTGCCGAGCTGTATATCGCCGATGACGACACCGTGATTGTCGACACCGAGCTGATGCCTCACCTCAGTGAGGACCTCGATGAGTTTTTCGAGAATCTTATGAAGGAATAAGTTTTTTTGATGAGAAGATTGTATTCAGTATTCATGCTGTTGCTGGCAGTGGCTTTGCTTGCCACATCTTGTTCCAAGGACTACCGCAGCAGCATTCCCGCGGGCTGCCAGGCTTTGGTGGCAGTAAATCTCGTGGAGACAGGCAAGCAGACGGGCATTGCCGACAACAAGGACAAGCAGAGTGCGCTCCAGTCTATATTTATGGTAGACGATGTGCAGAAGACAGGCATCGACCTCACTTCTCCGGCGTATATCTTTGAAACTGCCGGAGGTGACTTCGGACTTGTGGCGGCTGTCGGCAGCCGCTCGGCTGTTGAGGATTGGTTTTCCATCCTTAAAGATAAGGGGATATGCAAGGAGCTTGGCGAGAAAAAGGGCTATCCGTTCTTTTTGCTGAAGGAGTCGTTTGTGGCAGCGTTCAGCGGCGATGCGCTTCTGATTATGGGGCCCGTGGTGGCAAGCGAGCAGTCGCGCAAACAGCTGCAGATGGCAAAATATCTTGATGCAAAGGACGGCGAGGGCGCGATGCAGTCGAAACTGTTCGAGCGTCTGGAGACTCTCAGCGGCGCTGTGACAATGGTGGCACGTGCGTCGGCTTTGCCCGAGAAGGTTGTGGCGCCCATAACCCTCGGTGCTCCCAAGGGCACCGACCCGAGCGAGATAATCGTCACCGCCGAGATGAATGTCAGCAACGCCATGCTCCACATCAACGGCAGCGTCTTCTCTTTCAATGCCGCTGTAAACGATGCCCTGCAAAAGGCTGCCAACTGTTACCGTCCATTCCGTGGGCGGTATCTCGACAAAATTCCTTCCACGGCGCCGTTTGCCCTGATTGCCAACGTTGCCGGTGCCGACTATCTGAAACTCATGCGCACCAACGAGGCGCTGCGCACCCTGATGCTGGGAATAAACACCGCAATTGACATCGACCAGATGATTTCATCGGTTGACGGCGACATGGTGGTAGTGGTACCGAAATTCATGTCGGAGAAGAATCTCGCCGCCAGCTTTATTGCCGAGGCGAAAAACAGCGACTGGACCGCAGACGTTGACTATTGGAAAAAGTCATGCCCTGCCGGCACCGTAATCTCTTCGGTCGGAACTGCCGTCATGCCGCAATACACCATGACAGGCTCATCGGTTACTGCCGGTTTCGGCATGGCAAACAGCAATACCTTATATATATCGGTAAACAACGGAGCTAAGTCTGCCGCCGATGTTATGGCAACTCCTTTCAAGGGGCTTTCGCCCGATGTTGCAGCTATTGTCAAGGGCAAGCGGCTGTGTGTCATTGCCGGTCTCGACGAGATGGTTAGGCAGAAGAAGGAGCTGTCAGTGATTACAGGCATGTTGAAACCACTGTTCGGCAATGTCAATACGTTGGTTTATACTTTGGAATAATAGAAAGAAAATACACATAACAAAGAGCGGACGATGCAGTCCGCTCTTTGTTTTTGTATTGATATTTTTTGCTTCCCTTAATTTTGTCCTTTCATCAGTGGCAGTGTGTGGAAAAGAATCTCGCGCCCAACCTTGTTGCCTATCATTTTTCTGAACAGCTGGTAACGCTTTGTGTATTTGCGGTCGGGTAGGGGGAAGAATCCCTCTCCGGTCAACTGCTCAAGCCGTTCGTTCAGTATGCTGTGGCTTTTTGTCATGGTTATCACCGCCGATATATATGCCATAGTCAGCTCTGCCACGCGGCGGCTCATCGCCTGACGGTCAGATGCCGGCATCACATCGGCAATGGCGCGCAGGCTCACTATGGAGTCGTGCATCTCGTCAAGCCTGTCTTTTCTCTCCACCTTGTAGTCCGCCCACGGCATATAGCCCAAATGACAGTAGGCTTTCGCCTTCAGGCTGAACACACGGTCACACCGTATCATCAGCTGCGGGGTGAACACATAGTCGCCGTTCATCACGTCGCTGTCGAACTGCAGGTTCATCAGCAGTCCGCTTCTGAAAATGTATCTCCACACGGCACTGGTAATCTTGTTTTTCAGCATATACTCGGTGCCGCTCACCGGACCGTCGGCAGGCAGTATGTCGCTTTCGTGGTCGGGATTGGAGGTGGTGCAGAACATTACCATGTCGGGCTCCTTGAAGCGCGCCACGTCGAGACACTGCTCGTAGGACGAGGGCACGAGACGGTCGCCGCCATTCACAAACTGAATGTACTTGCCTGTTGCCATGCGCAGCCCCATGTTGCGGGCATCGCTTGCTCCGCTTTGGCTTTTTCTTATGAATATGATGTCGTCGGAATAGTCGAGCAACAGGTTCACAGGGCATTGCTCCTTGCCGTTGCTGCCGTCGTCTACAACGATAATCTCGCGCTCCTCGCTCTGCAGCGACAACGCAATAATGCTGTCAATACTGTCTTTCAGCTGTTGAGCTGATACGTTGTAGAATGGAATGATGAATGATATAAGCGGATTTTTCATAGTGCTTGTTGTAGTGGATAGGGGAATCGAACCCCTATGCCAAGATTGAGAATCTTGTATCCTAACCATTAGATGAATCCACCATAATTTAAAAGTTACGTTTCCTGTTAAATGATATTTGCATTTAGATGCTTGTTGTAGTGGATAGGGGAATCGAACCCCTATGCCAAGATTGAGAATCTTGTATCCTAACCATTAGATGAATCCACCGTTTCTAACTATTTATGTATAACGAAACTTTGCGGAAGCTGGGGGATTCGAACCCCCGGTACGGTAAACCCGTACGTCAGTTTAGCAAACTGGTGGTTTCAGCCACTCACCCAAACTTCCAATCCCCGATTTCTTTACTTATCGGTGCGCTTTCTCTCAAACGCGGTGCAAAGGTACTGCTTTTTTTTGAAACCACCAAATTTTTCCCGCATTTTTTTCAAAAATCGTATTCTTTTGGCATAATTATAGGGCTTATTAGCCCAATAAGCCCTATTAGCCCAATAGCAAAACACTGACCACTCAACACTCCATCCTCCACACTCTCACGAAATCGCTGACCAGTTGATGTTTGTTTTTCTCAGTTCGCTGAGCCTCCGCCACAGCAGGCTGTTTTGCTCGCTGTTGCATTCCGGGTCTTCGTCTATTATCCGCTGCGCCTCGTCGCGTGCCAGCTGCACAATCTGTCCGTCGCGTGTTATGTTGGCTATCTTCAGGTCGAAAGCCATGCCGCTTTGCTGTGTGCCCTCAAGGTCGCCAGGTCCCCGCAGCTTCAGGTCGGCCTCGGCTATGCGGAATCCGTCGTTGGTGTCACACATAATGTCTATGCGCTTGCGTGTCTCCTCCGACATCTTGTAGCCCGTGACGAGGATGCAGTAGGACTGGTCGGCACCACGCCCCACACGGCCGCGTAGCTGGTGGAGCTGTGACAGTCCGAAACGCTGTGCCTCCATTATCACCATCACCGAGGCGTTGGGCACGTTCACTCCCACCTCGATAACGGTGGTTGCCACCAGTATCTGAGTCTCGCCCTTGACAAAGCGCTGCATCTCCGCCTCTTTCTCCTTTGCCTTCATCCGTCCGTGAACCTTGCTCATGCTCATGTCGGGGAAAATCTGGCGCAATGCCTCGTAGCCTTCCTCAAGGTTTTTCAGGTCAATCTTCTCGCTTTCCTCTATCAGCGGGAACACGATGTAAACCTGTCTGCCCTGCGTTATCTGTCGGCGTATGCTTTGGTAGAGCGAGCTCAGCTGGTTGTCGAACACATGCTGTGTGTGTATTGGCTTTCTGCCCGGGGGAAGCTCGTCGATTATGCTTACGTCGAGGTCGCCGTAAAGAGTCATTGCCAGTGTGCGGGGGATAGGTGTGGCTGTCATCACCAGCACGTGGGGCGGGTTCTCGCTCTTTGTCCACAGCTTTGCACGCTGTGCCACTCCAAATCTGTGCTGTTCGTCCACAATCACCATTCCGAGGCGCGCAAACTGCACCGTGTCCTCTATCACCGCATGAGTGCCCACAAGTATGTTCACCGCTCCGGCATTAAGGTCTTCGAGTACTGTTTGGCGGCGCTTGCCCTTCACCATGCCCGTGAGCAGCTCCACTCTTATGGGCATGTCTTTCAGAAAGTCCTTTATGGTCTGCAGGTGTTGCTCGGCGAGAATTTCCGTTGGAGCCATGATGCATGCCTGATAGCCGTTGTCGAGCGCCATGAGCATTGCCATGAGTGCCACGAGTGTCTTGCCGCTGCCCACATCGCCCTGCAGCAGTCGGTTCATCTGCCGTCCGCTTCCCACGTCGGCGCGTATTTCCTTCAGCACTCGTTTTTGTGCGCCAGTGAGCTCAAACGGCAGGTATTGGTGATAGAAGTTGTTGAAACAGTCGCCAATCCTTGAGAATATGTTGCCGCGGTATTTCATGCGGCGGTTGTGCGCGTACCTTAATATATTAAGCTGCACATAGAACAGCTCCTCAAACTTCAGTCTCATTCTTGCGTGCTCCAGTGTCCTTGCGTCCTTTGGGTAGTGGATGGTGCGCAGTGCCTTGTCGCGTCCCATCAGCCGCAGGCGGTTCACGATAAACGGCGGAAGGGTCTCGGGAATCTCCTCCGTGATTTTCTCCACAAGAGTTTTGGTGAGCCGTTCCATGCCGCGTGAGTTCAGTCCCGACTGCTTCATCTTCTCGGTGGTGTTGTAGTGGGGCTGCAGTCCCATTTCCGACAGTTGCAGTCCTTCGCCGCTCTCTATGTCGGGGTGCTGTATGTTTATCCTGCCGCTGAACACGCTCGGTTTGCCGAACACCACATATTCCTCGCCCACCTTATATGTCTGGCGGGCATATTTGCCGCCATTAAACCATACAAGGTCCATCACGCCTGTGCCGTCGGAGAAGTGAGCCACGTAGCGCTGCTTGCGGGGAGTCATGTCGAACACATCCCAGCTCAGAATCCTGCCCACTGCCTGCACGTAGGGCATCTCGCCGGTCATCTCCCTGATGGTGTAGATGCGGCTTCGGTCCACATACTTATATGGATAGTATTCCAGCAGGTCGCCGTAGGTGGTGACCCCAATCTCGTTGGCAAGCAGGGTTTTCTTTTTCGGCCCCACTCCCGGCAGGTACATTATGTCTTGACTGAGTATTGTCATAGCATTGCTTACTTTCTCTTATCTTTCCTAATTTTCCTAATACTCCTACAACTCCTACTTCTCTTAATCACCCGATATCCACGACTGTTATTCCCGCACCGCCGAACTGCACGTGCTCATCGCGGAATCCCGTGACGTTTGGCACAGTGCTGAGATATTCGCGTATGGCTATGCGGAGTGCTCCCGTGCCTGTGCCGTGGAGTATTCTCACACGGCTCATTCCCACGAGTATAGCGTCGTCGATGTAATACATCACCGCCTGTATAGCCTCGTCGGCACGCATTCCCCTTACGTCGATGTCCTGCTTGAAGTTCAGCTTGCGGCTGTCTATGGTGTCACGTGTCATGCGGCTTGCCGCAGTGTATGCCGACGATGCCTCTTCATGCTTGGGCTTCTCGGCATGCTCTAAGCGGTCGGCGCGCATTTTTGTGCGCATGTCGCCGAATATCACGGTGGCGGTCTTGCCGTCGACACTCTCTACTGTACCCACCGACTTCAGACCTTTTATCCTCACGTTGTCGCCAACCTTGATAGCCTGTGCGGACGATTTCTTCTCGATGGCTGAACTGCCTGTTGCTGTCTGTGTTGCCGTATTGCTGTTTTTTGCTCCTTCGGCTTTTTCGCGCTTACGCTTTTCGCGCCGCTCCTTGCGCTCCTGCAGCTGGCGCATCTTTCGTGCTATCAGCTCGTCGCTGTCCTTGTCGTCTATTCCGTCCACCACCTGTTTGAAGGCGTTCAGCTCTTCCCTTATCCGCTTGGTCTCCTCCTTGTGTGCCTGAGCCTCGCGTATCTCCCTGATGGTGTTCTCTATCTTTCTGTTGCTTTCGCGCAGCAGTTCCTCCGCCTGCTCCTTGGCTTTGCGCAGCACCTCCTTCCGCAGCCGCTCTATCTCCTGCAGCTCAGTGTCATATTTGTCGATTTTCTGTTTCAGCTGTTTCTCCTGCTGATGCACGTTCTGACGCTTGCTTTCCCAGTAGCGCTTGTCGCGCACAATGTCCTGCAGATACTTGTCGCTCTGTATGTATTCCGAGCCTACAATCTCGCTGGCATCGCTTATCACCTCCTCGGGCAGTCCTGTCTTGCGGGCTATCTCGATGGCGAACGATGAGCCCGGCTGTCCTATTGACAACTGAAACAGTGCCTTCATCTCGTGGCGGTCGTAGAGCATGGCGCCGTTTGCCACTCCAGGATTGTTGTCGGCAAAATACTTCAGGTTCTGGTAGTGGGTGGTAATCACTCCGTAGGCACCTCTTTTGCAGAACTGCTTCAGCACGCTCTCGGCTATTGCGCCTCCTATCTGCGGCTCGGTGCCGGTGCCGAACTCGTCGATGAGCAGCAGTGTGCGGTCGTTGCTCTGGCGTATCATGTTCTTCATGTTTGTCAGGTGTCCGCTGTATGTGCTCAGGTCGTCGGCAATGCTCTGCTCATCGCCTATGTCGATCATTATGTTTTGGAATATTCCCGTCTTCGACCGTTCGCTTATTGGCAGCGGCAGTCCGCACTGCAGCATATACTGCAGCAGTCCTACAGTTTTCAGGCATACCGACTTTCCTCCGGCGTTGGGACCCGAAATCACCAGTATTCGCTTCTCGCCTGTAAGCATGATGTCAAGCGGCACCACTTTTTTCTGCTGTTTTGCCAGCTGCAGCGCAAGCAGCGGGTGGCGTGCCTCAATCCAGTCAATGTGGGGCTTGTTGCCCACGTTTGGCTCGGTGGCTCCAGTTGTGTCGGCAAATATAGCCTTTGCCCTTATCATGTCGATGTTTGCCAGCAGGCGGTACGAGTCCACAATCTCCTTGGCGTGGGGGCGCACCAGTGCTGCAAAGTCTTTCAGTATCTTAATCATTTCCCGGCGCTCCTCGGCTTCCAGCTCACGCACCCTGTTGTTTGCCTCCACCACTTCGGTCGGCTCTATGAACACGGTCTTGCCGCTGGCGCTCTCATCGTGGACAATACCTTTTATCCTGCGCTTCATGCCCGGAGCCACAGGAATCACGAGGCGTCCGTCGCGCATTGTCGGTGTCACGTCTTTCTCCACCAGTCCCTCGCTCTGTGCCGCCCTTAATATATTATATAATGTACGCGAGATGCTTCCTTCTGTGCTTGCCAGCTGCCGGCGTATGCTGAGCAGTGCCGGCGATGCGTCGTCGCGCATCTTGCCCCATTTGTCGAGAATCTGCTCTATGCGCTGTGTTATGTTCGGGAATGTCATTATCTCTTCGGTCAGCGCATGCAGGGCAGGGTAGGGATAAGTGGCAGTGGTGTCATCGTCGCTGTCGTTGCCGCTGTCTTCGCTGTCGGTGCGGTTGAGAAACCTCACAATGTCGATTATGGTATGTAGCGAGCGGTTGAGGTCCCACATCTCGTCTTCTTCGATGTAGGTGCCTTCGAGTCTCAGCCGTGCCACCGATTCCCTCACGTCGAAAAAATTGTGAGTGGGAAAAGTGTCGTCTTCCGACATCAGGCGCCGGAACTCTTTTACTTCCTGTAGCCGTTGTCTTATAACTGCCGCATCGGTGCTGAACTCAATCCCGTCCACTTTCTCCTTGCCCAAAGTGCTCAGGCAGTTTGCGCGCAACAATTGTCTTATTTCGTTAAATCCAATTTTCTGTTCGTAGTTGTTCGGATAAGTCATTTTTTTGTTCTTATTCTTTATTTTCAGTGCAAAGATAGTGCAAATTGAGTGAAATACAAAATAAATCGCGATTTATTTTTATTTCCGAGATGCCGCCTATCTTATTTAAAGATAGTGCAAATTGAGTGAAATACAAAATAAATCAGGGAAAAAACGTATTGCTTTTTCCCTAAATATTAAAAAAAGCGGCTGAAAATATCAGCCGCGATGTTGTTTGAGCTTTGGTGGATGCACACCGTCATAATATAAATCGCTGAAACAGTTCATGTCAATGCCGTGCGTGTGATGTCTCACCACAAAACGTCTGCCATCCACATAACGCTGCTCAATCTTGAATACGATGGAACATTTTTCTACAAACACATAGTTTGTACCCACGAAGCAGATGCCGTTACCCTCTCTTATTTCTCCACGCCGGTAAGGGTAGCTGCCGTTTAGCCTGCTGTCACGTATATAGTAGAAGTCGCCGTCCTTCCAAAATTCCATGTGACCAATCTTCACTAATTCGGGACGGTGGGTGAAGATGACGTGAGAACTGAGATTCACCCAATATTCCCTACCGCTTTCTATGGCATGCAAGAAACCGCCTTCTGTGAGTTCTGCAAAATCAAACTGTCGTTTAAGATTTGGAATTTCTTCTCCGTTTTCGTTCAGCAGCTGATAGTGTCCGTGATAATTTTTTGCCACCATCAGTCCGTATGCCGGCGGTGACACGTATTTCCAGTCTGAGATATTCAGCCACTTAAACTGGTCATACCAGGCTGTCCTGTAAATCGAATATGAATTTTTGGTTATCTGTTTTACCTTTATGTTCACCGGCAGTTCATAGTCGTTTAAACTCAGTCCTGCGACATACCCTACATCCTTAAAGTCGTTATTTCGGTTTAGGTTTGTTGCCCTTCTGCTGTTGAAGTCATCCACGTATTGCTGCCATCTTGCTTTTTGCATGTTCCAGTCTTCGGCATTTATTGGATGTAGCGGCTGTTGGGGATATTTTTGGATAAACCGTTCTCCCTGCTCGTCTTCAAAAAGCAAAGTGCAGTCCATCTTGTCACGGTAGATATATAGCTTTTGAGGCTCCGAAGGCTGTATCAGAAAGTTTCTGAATCTCAAAGCGCCATCACCGTTTCTGCTAAGAGTCTCGCTTGTCACATAATCTGTGTCTTTCATCATTCGGGTCTTTACTCGCGGATAGAGCTTGAATCCGTCAGAGGTACTGAATTCCAGCGCACCGTGTCTCGCGGTGCGCGGCTCACTGCCAAACCTCACGCCGTTCACCAAGTCAATCCATGGCTGCTTTCTGTCGGCAGACCTTCTCGAATACAGCTTTGCAAAACCGTATGACTTTAGTTCCACATTATTATATATGCATGGCAAAACGATGTTCCCGTCCTTGTCCGCCACACCCGTCTTTCCGTCATCACCCGCCGTCAGGCGGTATCCGAATGCCGTGTCGAGCGAACTTCTTTGCCCTTCGTGAGTGATAATCATTATCATTTGCGTGCGGTTATCACACGTTGCCGTCCGTCTGTCGGAATATGTATGTACATTCATCGCCACCGTACTGCCGGTTGTCTCCGTGTGTCCCTTGCCAGCCGTGCGGCCTTCAAACATCGCCTGCCAGTCCCTGTCTTCCGACGGTAATCCGAAAAGACGGTATAAACCGACATTGTCAAGAATCAGACAGAACTTTTTGCCGTTGAACACTCTCATTCCGCGACCCACCTGCTGCATATATTTTGAGAGCGACAGGGTGGGGCGTGCCAACTGTATAAACTCCACGTCGGGACAGTCGAATCCCTCGCCAAACAAATCTACATTCACAAGAACATCAGTCCTCCCATTCTTGAAGTCTGCCAGCAGCCTTTTTCTTTCCTCTGCCGGGGTCTTGCTGCTGATAACGGCTGCGCTGACACCGTTCTTTACATAATGTTCTGCAATATGCTCAGCATGCCTGATGTCGATGGCATACACTATCCCTTTCTTGCCTGCCGCATATCTCGTCACGGTGTCGCAAAGCCGCTCAATGCTTGGCATCACGTCCAGCTTCTCACTCATCTCCCTCATCGAATAGTCGCCGTCCGCTCCACGCTTTCTCAGACCGTTCACAATCTGCTGGTCCCTGCTGTTGGGGGCAATCGACATGTAGTCATATAGCGACAGCCATCCTTCTGCAATAAAACGGTTCATCGACCATGATTGCAGCAGCACCTCAAACAAGTCGGTAAATCCCTGCTTCTTCAATCGGCAAGGCGTGGCTGTAAATCCGAGGAACCTCGCTTCCTGCCATCTGTCCCACATCTTCTTGTATGTCGCTGCCACTGCATGGTGTGCCTCGTCAATCACCACCAATGAAGGAGTAGGCTCCAGATTCTCTATCCTCCGCGATATGGTCTGGATTGACTCCACCATAATATTCCCGTCATCAATCCCAAGTCTGCGGATAGTGTCTTTTATCTGCTCCACCAGCTCCCTGCGGTGCGCTACAATCAGAATTGTATTGCATACGGATTGGTTTCGCAGATTTCGCAATTCTTCACTCTTCATTGACTTCGTCGAACTTACGTTTCTTAATTCTTCATTTACTAATGAAGCGAGCACCACCGTCTTTCCCGTTCCCGTTGGCATCTGCACCATCACACTCCTGTGACTCCTGAATGCTTCCACGGTTCTGCTGCAAATATCTTTCTGGTAATCTCTCAGCATTGCCTATATATATCGTTCACTTGCTCTGCTATCTTATCCCAATCATATTTTCCCATGTCGTAATCTATACGCTGCATAGGTTTGTTTATAATATCTTGCAGTTTATTTGCCAGAGCATCCACATCACCACAGGGGAAATAATTCTCCTTCGGCAAACCAACTTCCATATTTGCCGGAATATCGCTCACCATTACGGGCAAATGATAGCTCATTGCCTCCAGCAGCGCTATCGGCAGTCCTTCATGGCTCGAAGGCAGACAATACGCCTTGGCATTGGACAGCAGCGAGTGCAGTTTCCGTCCCTTTACGAATCCTGTCAGCACAACTCCGTTCTTCCTTGCCATTTCCTTCAGTCCGCGGGAATATTCGTCCTCAAAGTCCGTGTCGCCTGCCAGCACCAGCTTAACATCAGCATTTTGATTGACTTCATCGATTTTGCAATTCTTCACTCTTAGTTCTTCACTCTTCACTTTAACCATCGCCTCCACCAAATGATGCAGGTTCTTCTCGGGCACAAAGCGGCACATGCCAAGTATATACTTCCCCTTCTCTATGCCCAGTTCCCCGAAATATTCGGGATAGTCGCATATCTCAGGTGACGGCACGCCGTTATATATCAGATGTACATGCTCAGTCCTGCCATACTTCCTTGCAATGAGACTCTTTATTACATCCGATATCACAATCACCTCATCTGCAAATCTACATCCCATTCTCTCACCAAGTTCCAAAATTGTCTTTGCGGCAAATCCCCATTTGTCGCGGTCGTAGTCGGGACCGTGGTGCGTGAACACCACCTTCATTCCCAGCAACTTGGCGTAAGGCACCAGCAATGCCGGTCCTATGGCATGTATATGCAGCACATCTGCTCCAAGCCTCTTCGCCTCATTTATCGCCCTGAATGTATGGATTATCGCCTCAAGCGATTTCTTTTTTGGTGACGGTAGAGTGACAAGCTTCACTCCCCTCCATTCCGTCAATCCGTCGCTCACATAGTTCGAGCGGCGTATCACGGTCACGTCCTCACCTTTCTCCGCAATCCTCGGAAACAGTTCCTCGCAGTGCGTCTCCACTCCGCCCATGACATTTGGAATGCCACGGGTACCGGTAACAACTATTTTCATTATTATGAATATGGTTAAATATTTATAAAAACAATCTTAAATAAACGTATTTATGCCATTTTGACGTAAAATCGCATTATCTTTGCAGAAAAAATAAATCATATACACTTACGATTATGGCACAGACATCAATGACAGTACGTATCGACAACCAGCAAAAGGCTATGTTCGATCAACTTTGCGAGCAGTTTGGCATGAGTGCCAACACCGCCATCAATATCTTTGTGCGTCAGGTAATCCGCTGCCGCCGCATACCATTCATGATTGCAGCTCCCGAACAGGAAGAGGATTTGAGAGCCAAGGCGTTGAAGGCTTTTCAAAGAATCAGAGAGAATGCTGAAGCACAATCTGGTCCTGAAATGACTCTTGAGGAGATTAATGCAGAAATCAATGCCGTAAGGGAGGCAAGAAGGAAATCTGATGGTTGCTATTATAGAAGAGAATAATCCATAAGATAAAGACATTTTATTTTATTTCAATCTCTTTATCTGTCTCAGCCTTTGTCGCCTCATATCCCTGACCTGCAACATCGGCATTCACGATATCCTCGCCGCGCTTGCCCTTCAACGCCTCTTTTGATTCATTGGAAAGTCCGTTATTTATTGTGGCGCACATGTCGCAGGTTGAACATTTGTCAAGCTCCTCCTTTGTCACGCGTCCGTCGCGCAGGTCACGGCAAATCTTGTTCTCAAACATCGAGTATCTCATGCCTAACATCGCCTTCAGCTTATGCCACATCACCCACGGAATCACACGATAGATATACTTGTGCATTGCCGGCGACACAGAGCCAATCATCCAGCAGTCACGGTCGCAGCAGCGCACTTTCCTGCGCACCTTCTCCGCCTCAGGACTGTTCCACAGCTCGTCCCAAGTCTGCCGGTTCAGGTTACCCATCACCTCCTTGTCCTTCGTTCCGTTGCATGGCATCACGTCACCGTAAGGGTCGATGAAGAACGTGTCGAAGCTCATGTCGCATGGCAGCAGACGCTTCTGACCGTAGATATAGTTTATCAGACCGTGGTTGAAGTAGGCGCGGAACCATTTCTTCGGTGAGTTCGACTTCAGCAGCTCGTTCACCAAGTTCTCGAAGTTCTTCGCCACCATCGGACGGTCGTGGATGATATTCTTCGCCTCCACGAAATAGAACGAGTTGTGCAGCGATGCCGTGGCAAACTCCATTCCCATCTTGTTTGAAATCTCATACAGCGGCACAAGGTCGGGCGCGTTCTTATCCTGCACGGTCATACCGAAGCCCACGTCCTTCATACCCATCTCACGCAGTTTCTTCAGCGTGGTATATCCGCGCTGATAACCGTTGTTCAGACCTCGTATCTCGTTGTTCGTCTTCTCCAGTCCCTCGATGGATATACGTATTCCAATCTGCGGAAACTCCTTGCACAGGTCGATGATTCTGTCGGTGAAGAATCCGTTTGTAGATATCACGATGCGGTCACTCTTCTTGTACAGCTCCCTCACCACTTCCTTCAGGTCGGTGCGTATAAACGGCTCACCGCCAGTGATATTGGTGAAGTACATCTTCGGCAACTTCTTTATTGTCTCTATTGAGATTTCCTCCTCCTGACGCGAAGGAGCCTTGTAGCGGTTGCACATAGAGCAACGCGCATTGCAGCGGTAGGTCACTATGACCGTACCGTTCAGTTTCTTTTCTGTCATAATTATGTAAGATTTTTTGTTTTAAATAAAAAACAATTATAATTCAAGGAATATAATACCTGCTGTCAGGTATTAGACATAAAAGGTTAATAAAATGAATATTTGTTATACTTAAATAAATGCTGAGGTTAACACTTATTTAAGTATGACAAATAAAGTACAATTATGATTTAAGTTTTATTTATTCGATAATCTTCTCTTATCTCTGCCTACTGTGCCGCCTGTTCAAAACAGGTAGAATAGGGTCTTCTATTTTAATTAATTTTTTTACCAAACTTACTACCCCTTGTTTTTCCATCCAACAACATTGATATAAATGTCGTTGTAGTCCTCATCCGTGGAGTCTTCGATACAGAAAGAATAAACATAACCTACAGTTGCTCCGCTATTGTCTGTAATAGCACCTGACGGAATGCTCTGTTTTATTTCGGCTGACTCCGGGACCTCTATGATGAGTTTCAGACCGTTTCCATCCAATTGTCTGTTGCCCTGCTCCAGCACCTGCAGGTCTGTGCGTCTGTTTGACTTGCTGCAGCTGAAATATGAGCGGCTGCTTTCATCCTCCATTTTCACACTGCAGTTATACATACATTGGGTACAAACACTCCAAAAGAGATAATACCCCTTTTTCATTTCCGGCAGTTTGTATTCTTTTTTAGCCATAGTCTATATATTTTTTTAGTTTGTTGGTATTTCAATTTTGTCGCACATGTAAACACCTCTTTCTCATGTTCCATCGCAGTGCGGAATATTTCCTTGGCTTTCGCCTCGTCAATCCTGTTACGGTATCTCTCTAGCATAGCTGCCATTTGATACGCTCCCTCCGGCTTGCCGCCATTTCCCTCAATCCAGAAATAGTACAATCCTTTAGGATCTGCTGTCTTCGCAAGCTCATTAGCCACCCAATTCCAAAGATACTCACAAGGCAGCATTACCGCAAACACGTATGGGGAGTCGAGATGCTGAGCCACGTATGCCTCATAGTCTGCATACGTTTTAATTGCATTACCAGGTATGACACCAGATGCCTCACGGACACACCACGGGTTATGGTAATATTTGTTGTATTCAGCATAACTGTCAAATTTGGCTTGCATGAATTTCTCACAATCCTCATCCATGGCATGAGTGGCAGCTGCGGCATAGCTGTCTTGTGCCTTAAAACAATAATATGCATCCTGCACCATCAGTGAGCCATAGGCATTGGGATCCAGATTATTGTTCAGTATACCCTTAAAATAATCTGTGGCAAGCACATCCTGTGCTATGGACTTACATTCATTCCACATCTCCTTAAACAACGAGTCTTCTGCAGGCTCATCTGCCAGTGCTGACAATGCCATCTTTCCCAAACGCGTGGTGGGAATGGCAAAACTCCTTTTTTTATACCACATCATATTCATTTTGTTTTCTTTTAGGTTTTATATTTGCCGCAAAGATAAGCATAAATTACCATTCTACCAAACTTTTTAGGGGAAAAATTGGGAAACAGTTATTTTTTCCTTATTTTGATATTGCATGGCATATACTGCCACCTCATACCCTTTCGCCTTCAACATCTTCTCAAGATTAAGCATATAGATGCAGTCACCGCCACAGCGGTAATAAATTTATTTGCTAATAAGATTTTCATTTTTAGATAAATTTTCTAACAATTGTGTGTATTATCTGGTATTTACAGAAAGGATTATGTGCAATATTGTGCTTGATGCAGAAAATTTTAATTGGATAACACGTCAAACTCGAACTTTTTACCATTGTTTCGTGAAATAAGATTGTTGTGTGCATTGCATCAATGCTCAACTTTTTTGTTAAAGAAAGAACAAATCACATTTGTCTAGTTCACTCCATCGATTTTTAGGTACGTCCTTACATCCTTTCTTGACCATTTTATAAAATTCCTTTATACCATTTTGCTCCATCATCTTTCTCCATACTTCTGGATATGTCATTTTTACAACAATTTGAACGAACATTTCAGGAGTTAATATTTTTGCTATAGGAAATCTAATTTCATTGTGTAAACCAACATGAAGATGAGAATAGGGATGAAAGCACTCAATATATTGCTTATCAGAAACGTCATATCTAAGATAAACAGGATAATTGCAATGCGTATAACAGCTTTCATCATCACCATTATCATAACATCCCCGCCATAATTCAAATTCATCTGCAGCAAGTTCCTTCTCTTTTAAATTGTATTTATATAAATACTCTTCCCAAGATATTTTCACTTTAGGATTTTGCATAAAACAATATC
This sequence comes from Prevotella sp., assembly GCA_030539375.1. Lineage (GTDB taxonomy): Bacteria > Bacteroidota > Bacteroidia > Bacteroidales > Bacteroidaceae > Prevotella. The sequence continues at coordinate 50,960 of JAUNSB010000007.1, read as the reverse complement.
GCAAATTATCTCCTTCCTTATGAAATTGGAATATAGAATCATCTTTCAAAAGCAAGTCATAAGAATAAGTATTCCAAATTTCATTTAAAATATCGTACTGAGAACCATTTCTTGCTATTTCTTTCACTCTATCAGAATAATGAGAATCAGGATTAAATATATTCTCCTTAAGCAGTGTTGCCCTTGTTAAAAAAGGAACCACATTGTCACGAACCTTTATGCAAAAACTATTATCTGTCATTATCTAACAATCTTTGCAGCTGTTTCATAATATCTTCTTTAATTTCCTCATCAGAAAGCCCTATCTTTCTCAATGACTCTATATTCTTTCCCAAATCATTATGGAAATTGCTTTGAGCACGACTATGATTTTCGATAGTCTTTGTCTCACTTTCTGACGGTTGGACAAAACATAACTGATATTGATGTTCTTTCAACATATCACTTTCGGAAATACATTTTTTAAAGTCGTCAGTACACCCCGTAATGGTAAGCCACCCCTTAGTCCTTGTCATGGCAGTAAATAAAATATCACGCATAACAACATTGTTTGGTGCAGAAAAAATATAATCGGCACCACAAATATAGACAACACCTTTTTCATTACCCTTCGCTTTATTAACTGTAGCCAACGTTACACATCCGTCTCTTGTAAAAGAAAGGTTATTACTTGCTGTTGCTATCAAGTTAAAAGTTGAAATACTATTCTTCTGCAAATATGTACTTATTTTAGAGAAATAAGCATCAACATTCTTTCTATCAACACATATAACGCAAATATCTTCAGGACGAAGTTCTTCTTCTGTCAAATCTCTGACTATACCTTGAGCAATATCTTGGCACTCTGCATCAAATTGTTCAAATGCTTTATATTGAATACTATTAACATCAAATTTGTCATTTGAATAACCAGGGGTGTTTTCTTCAGGCCTTTCAATATTTATATTGTCACCAGTCAATTGACAATTGCCTTCCAATACATGAAATCCTAAAGATTCCCAATGCTCATTCGTATCTAATCTTTGCAACACTTTTTCATTGTAAATTCCAAGTCCCAAAGAAAATGCGGAAATCAAAGAATAGCGAGGTGTGCGATAGCATTTTTTCAATACAATATCTTGATTTGAGAATTTATCTCTTTCAAAGTCAACATTATATTCTCCATTTTCATTCTTTCCAAAAGTCTCCCTTTCGTCTTGAATATTCACATTAAAAATATTTTGGAAATCATCATATGCCCAAACAATCTTCCTTGTTTTTGAAAGATTATAACATAACTGATAGAAAGGAGGTGTAAAATCTTGTCCTTCGTCTATCAATATTAAATCATAGCAAGGTTCTATCTTGTTATTTTTTAACAATAAACTACAAGCTTCTCCTAAAGCATCATTTCCTGATAATCTGATAGCCTGACCATAATTCAAGAAATCTGCACCATTATCTTTACAAGCCATAGAATAGACACCTGGTGTGTGTGTATTTCCCCACGCATGACAAATAATTATCTTATCCCAGTTTGGCTCTTTGTTATCAGAGAAATATCTATAGGCTCTGCTAATATGCTCCTTTATGGTATCATGCAAAGCTTTTGTATAATATGTATATAGAATAATATCGTCTGGATGATTCAAATGATAAATTGCAGCCTTTTGGGTTAATACAATTGTCTTTCCTGACCCAGCTAAGCCACGAATACGTTGCGGACCGTCAATATCTGCAGAAGCTGCGTTTTTTTGCTCTAAATCAAACTTTGCTATATTATTTTCTATTTCATTTAGAATAGCACCTTTTGTTACCATTCCTGAAGGACATTGCCGCAAGGCTTTTCTTGTCATTTGTACAGTACCATCAAGACAACTTTGCATCAAGTCAAAAGACATGCTATCTATTTCTTCCTCTTTGTCCAATAAGATATCTTTCAAATTATTTATATCTGAAGGTATAAAGTCTTCCGACAAAACAAGTTTATCCACCTCATCTGAAACAAAGATTGTTGATATATCATATTTTAAAGAAGTTCTATTCTTTTTTAAATCAGGGATTCTTCTAAAGCTATCAGTTATATAAGAGTATAAAGTGTTTATACGAGATTCCGCATCTTTTACAGATTCATCAATCCTTGTTGAATCAAAATAGTACACTCCATATTTACGAGACAGTAACAAGAGATTACATTCAATTTTGCCTTTATCAATATCTCCACTATAAACAGGAAACATGTAATACAATAAACTATTGTCACCATCATTTAATATGGAGTTTAGTTTGTCATATATTCGATAGGCGGTCGAATCCTTATGTAAACTATTTATATTACCTATAAATTTCATAATCTCACAACTATTATTTTATCTCTAAATCCTTATACACACTCCCTATTTACCTTTTTAAAAGGTTGTACTTATTACTTTTGCGGCGAATATCCACAGCATTGGAATATCAGTAATATAGTGTATCACTATTGATAATATCTAAAGTGTTGTCTATATACTTACGAGGGGCATCAGAAACAGTTTGACGTATATCGTTAAGTTTTTCTATAATATGCCCGACTTCTCCTGTCACACGATACCAAGCCAGTTCAAAATGTGATATAGAGCCGCTTTTCAAAGGAACTTTTATGTCCCTGAATAAATTTTTCTCACCTGATTCCAATATCATCTTCTCAATACTATGATGTGCAACAACACCATAATACTGAACATTTTCCTCCAACAAATAAGCGTCTATCAAAGCTTGACCGAAGAATAACTGTTTTGTCATGTCACACGTCATTTTTCCTTCTGAGATAGCTCCCTTCAAAGGTATTCCAAGTTCAATGGCTTTCGCCATAATCTCACATGCTATCGTTGCAACCAAAAGAAGACTTTCTTTTGTGGCATCACCACTAAAAAGAACGATGCTGTCAGAAAATTGTGCCAGTTGTATGTTATTTTTACCCCTATGCTTTCCAATCAGGTTTGTAATGTCATTATTAAAATCAGATAGAAGTTGTTTTAAATCTTCATGATTGGTTCTTCCTACACGGTCTTTGAATCCCATAATATCCAAGAACACAACAAATCTTTCTGCTGTTATTTTCTCATTAACAATGATATATTTGCTGTTTTCCTCTTCTGGTAGCATCTTTTTTGATTCTTCCATAACTTTATTCCGTTGTTGTTGGTTCTACGGCATACACATAAACCATATTGGAAGCATCATCTCCACCACCTGTACCTCCGCGCATACCTAATTCAAGAAAATGTCGTTCAACATCTCTTGCAGTATTGGCATTGATGGCAGTACGGTAAATCCACCAAGAGCCTTCTTTGCGAACATGATGTTCTGAGAACAGTCGATGTGCCGCATTGTTTGAAACACCAACATAAAAATCAGAGTAGTTACGTCTCCCGCTCGTCTCCAAATGTTTGTTTATTTCACTTACTATGGTTGTATAATTTTTTTCGCACATAGCCAATTATATTTAATTTGTCACAAAGATACACATTATTTCCCAACCATCAAACAAAATCATATGTTTTTCATTTTGTTTAACAATTAATCCAGCGGCATTATTTTATCTTAAGCCTCGGAAACACTTTGTATTTAACGGCATGTGAGAAACATATTGCTCCGAGTAATGTTACATTTGGACGAAAAAACGGAGTACAACTCCTATTTTTAGTCCCAAAAATGGAATTGAATCACTCCTGTAAGACATTACCTCTCATAATACTCCATCAGTTTCTCATAATACGTCTCTGAAGAATACCGCCTTACGGCATTCTCCGCAATGTGTTCATAATCAAACTGATGATTGAACATCATTTGTATCTTGTCCTTCAGGTCCTCCACGTCGCCCGATGTGAATGTCATGCCGCTCACGCCCTCTTCTATCAGCTCGGGGATGCCGCCGATTCTTGCACCAAGCACGGGAGTGCCGAGACTCTGGCTTTCAATCACCGTCAGTGGATTGTTCTCGCTCCATTCCGCAGGCAGCACCATAAACCGTGCCCCCTCCAGAATAGGGCGGAACTCCTCCCACTGCATCTGTCCCTTAAACTCAATGGGAGCACCCGATTCTTCACTTTTCACTTTTAATTCTTCACTCAAAGGACCGTCACCAATTACAATCAGCTTATGCGACAGTTGCGCGGCAGCCTTGCACAGCGTCCTCACTCCTTTCACCTCGTTCACGCGCCCGAGATATACGTAATAATCCCCTTTTCTGAAGTCCGGGTTCTTGCATTTCTCCACGTCAATGAAGTTGCACAGCACCCTGAACTTCCCGGGCGAATATCCGCCCGCCACACATGTGTCCATCATAAACTGCGACGGAGGCAGAAACAGGTCAACATATTCCTGCAACACATCCTTGCTCCACTTCATAATCTCCCTGTATCCGATGACGGCGCCTATTAGTCCGCCGGGCATACAGCGATGGCGTATTACCGCCCGTTTGTCAGTGAAACACTCCGTACACCATCTGCCGTCACGGGTGCAGGTATAGCACGGACACACCAGCTTCGTGTCGTGCAGAGTCCACACCACCCTTATTCCCCTCTCATGCGCCATCCTGGCAATCACGGGACTCAGCTGCGTATGAATGTTGTTCAGGTGCACTACGTCGGGCTGTCCGTGGTCTCTCAGCATCCTTTCCAGGTTCATGGTGTAGATGCAGTCACCGCCACGGCGGTAATAAAATTTATTTGCTAATAATATTTTCATGATTCAAATCATAATCCTCATTTCCCCTCCTGCATCCTCTTCCAGTATCTGATGTTCAGCTCCTGTTTCACCCGTCGCTCCACCTCGCGGCTAACCATGTCGTCGAACAGCTCGCGGAGAGGCCGCGAGAACGGCCGCCAGCCATATTCCTCGTTCTCCTTAGCGCCGCAAAACAGCAGGGTGAGCACATCGAGCAGCATATACAGGCGGGCTTCCTCGCTGTCGTACTGGGTGAGCATCCAGTGCACCAGGCGCACAAACTCCCAGAGCTGCATCAGCCGCCTGTGCCTGAAATGCTTGCGGAACTGCCGCCCGAGGTGAAACTTCAGGGCGATGTCGTCAAGGTTAAGTGTCCAGCGGCGCATGCTGTCGGTCAGTTCGCCGTACTTGTCGGACATTGTGTACTCGTGGCGTGCTGCTTTGTAAAGCTCATGCGCCACCTCGCTGAAGCGCTCCTCGGCAGTCTTCAGCACCGTCTGCTCAAAAAGGGGCACTCAGTGACCAATTCTGACAAACTTGCAAAATTTTTCATCTTTGTATAAGTTATTTAATAAATTTGTGTCGTTTTTTACAACAATGTGGTAAATTTCAAATTCCACATCGGAATATTTTTTGTACTTTTACATCCAGTTAGCAAAGGCTGGCGGAGCGGGTGAACCCTAATGTTAAACATTCACCTTTTGGGGTGAAGGGTGAACCCTGTACATAAAGATCTTTGATTATACAGCGCGTGCGCAAAAGAATATAAAGAAAGTTATGTATCAATGGGTTAAGTGGTGTTTTTAACACTGTTTTAACGCAATGTTTAAAGTAAGGGTTCACCCTTCACCGCCGCCAAAAAAAGCTAAAAGTATTAATTTTTTTAACATTAAAGCAAAAAGGACAATGGAACAGAATGACCAAAATCCACTGAAGGCCGCCCGCGGGGCAATGCCGTCGTACTTCCACTCTATCAACAGCTCTGAGAGCCACCAGCTCACAGACTGGATGTTTCTTAAACAGGTGATAACCGCCGACCCCTCGCTGAAGGCGCTCACCGAGACCTACCGCAAGCGCCTTGTCATCAGCAAGAAGTTTGCCGACGAGCTGAAGCCCTCGTTCCCCGCCATCACCACATCGGCGATGATGGACGGCAGCGGCAGGAAGCTCGCCAACTTCGTCAAGCCTACATATATGCTCCAGCTCGACTTCGACCATGTGAATACGGAGGATATGGAGCGGCTGCTCGCCGTGGTGAGGGATGATCCGCACACCATGGTGGAGTATGTCACAGTGAGCGGCAGGGGATTCCGCATATTCTGCTCCTACAGCCGTTTTGCCGACGATGATGTCACGGTGCTTGAGCTTTTCGACGTGATGCTAAGGAAAGCCATGGATCATTACACCCGTCTGCTGGGCGTGGCTCCCGACAAACAGTGTTCCGACATCACCCGTTGCGCAGGGCTTGCCCACGATGCCGACGCGTTTTTCCGCTGGGAGGCGATTCCTTTCGAGCTTGACATTCCCGACCTGAAAATCCTGTATTCGCAAAAGGCAATCGAGACGAAAACGTCCAGACGCACGGCAAGGAAAAAGACTGCCCCGGCGAAGAAGGGCGCCGCGGCGGCGCAAACCTACGGACCGCCTGCCATGGACGAGGCTGCGGCGCACATCGGTCAGCTGCTGGCGCAATGGGGATATGTGTTTGAGCCTGGCAGGCACAATGAGTATGTGTATAACTTTGCCAACACCTGTCTGCGCTACGGCATCGCCGTCGATGAGGTGATGCAGTATGCCACCGCCGAGTATGGCAGCGCCTACGCCGACACGGCGGCGGTGATAAAGTCGTGCTACAAGCATACGGAGAGGATGGGCGTCTGGCATTTCTATCAAGAGGGAGAGGGCTACGGCGGCAGGCTCTCGGTGAAGGTCATCAAGCAGTGGCTCACCACGCACTATGACTTCCGCCGCAATGTGATGACGGGCTTCTATGAGATTATGAGCCGCATGGTGCTCAAGGGGAAGTATCCGCACTGGACGGGCATCGACGACAACATTTCGAACTCGCTCTGGAGCGAGATGAATGAGCAGGGGCTTAATGTGCCCGAGAAGACGCTCCACAGCATCATCAACAGCGATTTCAGCGAGGCGTTCGACCCGCTCGACTTCTATCTGCGCTCTCTCAAACCGTGGGTCAAGGGAAAGGATCCCGACTATATCGGCATGCTCGCCGACCGTATCGTCGTGGCTGACCTGCCGGATGACTGTCACACTCAGGAGCTCTTCCGTTATTTCTTCAAGAAATGGCTGGTGGCTATGGTTGTAGCGTGGGTAAAGGTGAGCGTGGTAAACCAGACCATACTCATCCTCGTGGGCAGGGGAGGCATCATGAAGACCACCTTCTTCGCCATGCTCCTGCCGCCGCAGCTCCGCCAGTATTTCATCAACGACTCTACCGGGGCATACACCGACAAGGACTTCATGGAGGCTTTCTCAAGCAAGGCACTGATATGCCTCGACGAGTTTGAGACTGTGTTCGGAAAGAACCTGAGCGCATTCAAGAGCAACATCACGAAAACAACCTTCTCCATACGCCGCCCCTACGACAAGTATCGCTCCGAACTGCCTCACCGCGGAGCACTTGGCGGCACCACCAACAGCCGCCAGTTTATCACCGACGAGGAGAACCGCCGCTACTCGCCGTGGATTGTGGAGAGCATCCTCAGCCCCATCGACCATCCCATTGACTACGACAACGTGTATGCCCAGGCGGTGGCACTGGGCAAGGAGGTGGCGGCTCACCCCAAGGGCACGGAGCCGCTCTGGACCTACTGGCTCACACGCAACGACATAGAGCTGATGCGCCGGCACAACCGCCTGTTCATGGTCGCCAACTATGCCGAGGAGCAGATTCTCCGTTTCTACAAGGTTCCCGACAGCACCACCAATCCTGGCTGCATAAGATTCCGCTACAGCGCCGAGATACTGGAGAGAATCGGCGGCAATCCCGCCCTTCGCCAGAATCTGAACAATCAGAACATCGGTGCCGTGATGTCGCGTCTGGGATTTAAGAAGGTACATAAGAAGGACGGCAACGGATGGGCGGTGATAGAGAAGGAGAGCATGGAGATAATCAATGACGCCACGCTCACCAGCGGAGAGATTGAACAACTCATAATGCATGATTCATAATTATTCGCAAGCTCATCAGCTTCGCAGGCATCATCCTCACAATTCATAAATCAATAATTTTTCATCGGCATCAGCCGACAACTCGTAATTCGTAACTCAAAATTGACTTCGTCGAACTAACGTTTTGTAATTAACAATGACAATAAAACCCTACACCAAACAAGAGCTTGCGTCGATGTATATGCCACACATCTGCGCACCGTCAGCCATACGCACACTGAACAACTGGATAAGCATCAACACCGACCTGCAGCGTGAGCTGCAGGCCACCTACTACAACAAGTGGGCGAAGAACTTCACCTCACGCCAAGTGGAACTGATCGTGAAATATCTCGGAGAACCGTGATTTAGTGTTTCCTGAGAAATTCCATTATCATACAGGAAACCGTCTCAGGCGACTGCTTTTCGTGCATTATGCAGATAATTAATATTTTGTCCGATTCCACTGCGTAGTATAATACGTTTGGAAAAATTTGAATATGTCTTATTACAATTTGTTTATTGGCTCCTGCTGTAAATTTATAGTCTGGAATACCAATTGACGGGTACAAAAGCAAACGGCTTACCTTTCCCGTTATATTTCTCACCATCTTCTTTGCTGTGTTGACACCATAATTCGCCTCAACATATTCAGCAATGGCATCAAGCTGTTCGATTGCAATTTTTGACCATATCACTTCCATCCCCGTCTGTCTGCGATTACTGATTCAACATCATCATTGGGTATACCCTTACCTGCATTACATTCAGAAATGGCATACTCTGCAGCTGCAACCAAAACGTCTTTAGGCATAGTGTGATTACAATCATGAATACCTGCATCGCCAGGTGTTGGATACAAATCATCCAATCCATATTTCAGTACGGCTTCAACAAAAGTGTTTACGTCCATAGAGCTATGCTTCGCACAGCGGGAAACATAGTTATATAAACTGTTGTTGATTAATATGGTATTCATATTATAATCCTTTCTTTTTAAATTATCCGTTGCAAAATTACGAATAAAATTCATAACCTCCAAATGTTTTTGTCAATAAATACAAAAATATCAACTTTAACCTGCGGAAAACTGAAAGAACCTGCGGAAAACTGAAAATGCCATTCCTAAATTTCGTACCTTTGCATTGTAGTTCAGAGGAACTGCAATACAATCCGAAAGTAATGCTTTTACGACTCTAAATGCTGCATTCACGCGCGCAAATGCTGCATTCACGATTCCCCAAGCTGCTTTTAAACAGTAAACCTTAAGTTCAACCATTTAAAAACACAAAAAAAAGTTATGGCATTAAAATTTCAACTGGTACAGAAAACCAATCCGCGTGACACCAAGGGCGAGAAGCTCTGGTACGGAGCAGTGAGACACGAAGAGCCGACGATGATGCTCGACGACCTCTCGAAACACATGTCGGAGCACAACAGCCCGTACTCCAAGGGACTCATCAAGGGCATCCTCACCGACATGGTGAGCTGCATCAAGGAGATGGTGCTACAGGGCCGCAAGGTGAAGATCAACGACCTCGCCATCTTCTCGCTCAAGGTGAAGAGCAAGGGAGTGGCTGACCCGAAGGAGTGGACCGTGGCTAAGAACATCACCAACGTTCACCTCAGCTCACGCGCCACCGGTGAGTTCTCCATCGACAACCTCAAGGGCGCAAGCCTCGTGGAGAGTCCCGACTACACCAGTCCGCGACGCACTGAGGACGAAGGCGGCACCGTCACTCCCGAGGACCCGGGCACAGGCGGCAGCGGACTGTAAACAGTGAGGAATTATCGGTTCCGGGGAGCACCTATGGCGCCCAAGGTCATCATCAGCATGACATCAATTCCATATCACAGCCATATAAGGACTCCCGACCGAAACACTCCTCACTCCACACTCCACACTAATATTTAACCTTAATAATCTAAATTTATGTCAACAATGAAAAGAAACACCTGGAAAACCGTCATCAACTTCATCATCACCGTGCTCACAGCCATCGTAAGCACCTTCGCCGTGCAGAGCTGCGGGTGATGAAGTTTGGAATTACGAGTTTGGAATTACGAATTACGAGTTGTCGGCTAAAGCCGATGAAGAATTGTTAAGTTATGAATTGTGAGGGGCAAATTAACGCTCCAATTTATAAATGAATAATTTTTAATCGCAGCGAAGCGAGAACAATTCGTAACTCAAAATTCGTAATTCATAACTCTTTATCGGCGTTAGCCGACAATTGACTTCGTCGAACTTCGTTTCGTAATTAGTAACTCAAAATTCGTAATTAAAAATGCGTAGCATAAATCTTATCGTCATTCACTGCTCGGCAACCCGTGCCGACCGCAGTTTCACCTTCGAGGACCTCGAAGCATGTCACAAGGCGCGTGGCTTCCATTCCGTGGGCTATCACTACTACATCACCCGCGACGGCATTCTCTATCCAGGCCGTCCCGAGAGCCAGCCCGGTGCCCATGCCCGCCGCTACAACGCCCACAGCATAGGCATCTGCTATGAGGGAGGGCTCGACAGCAGCGGCCGTCCTGCCGACACCCGCACCGAAGCCCAGAAAGCCACCATGCGCGAGCTCCTTGTGAGCCTCTGCGTTGACTATCCTGATGCCGAGATTATCGGTCACCGCGACCTGCCCTGGGTTAGGAAAGCCTGTCCCTGCTTCGACGTCAGGAAGTGGTTGAAGGACATCCGTTTCAGCATTTAGAACTTGTTTAGTTGTTATTGTTTTTTGTTCCCGTTCCGTAAGTCGTGAGACTTGCGGAATGGGAGTTTTTATATAATTAAATCTATAAAGACAGTTTTCATCTATTTGTTAATGATATAGTTGAAACGTTCATCTTCATCATCCTTGACCCCTTCAATAATACCACAAAGTTTTTCCCATTTTTGAGGCAGTTCCGCCTTAGTCGTGTTTTTTACCTTAATAGCTTGAAAGCTCTTCATAGAATTTAATACGAAAATTTTCACAATGATTCTGTCAATAAATCACAATACATTAGGCGTGTATTCAGATTTACAATATTGTCTTTTGCAATCTCGTGGTGATGCATATACGCATATTCATCTATCTCTGATTGGAAAAGGAACTTAAAGCCATTTTTAAGATAAAAGCCAAGTACATTTTGACTGTTCTTAGCATCTACTATGGCAAGGCGGCAACCTGATTTGTTCGCATCGTCAACAAACCATTCTTTCACAAAACGTAAAACTTCAGAGCCATATCCGCATCCTGAGAAATTTGTAGATACCGCAAGTCGCCCAATTAGAATTCCTGGATAACGGCTTAGTCTTTTTTCCCTATTTGATATTTCTTTCCACATTCGATTCTTTTTAGAACTTCCAAGGTCAAATATGCGTATGCTGTCATTGGAGACTGTAAAACAGGCTACAATCACACTTGGATTGGCGGTAAGACGGAAACAATACGATTTACCCATACGAAAACGCGCATAGTCGTGCGCATCTTTATAGAAGAACTCATCCATATCATCATCTCCGCATGTGAACTTATCGCATTCATCAAGTACGTCCTTAGTGAGGACACTCGGAAAACAAATATCAAGCAGACTTTCCATGATGTAGTCTTATAATGAGTTGCGTTTTAGTAAGCAGCGCATTTTGATTATGAACGGATCAGATTCTCGGTTGGTTCTTTTTTCATCTCTTAAAAAAAACTCTTCATTTGTTTCCATCTCTTCACGAAAACGTATTGCATCCTCACCGTACAAAGTTGGTATTGCCTTTATTGCTGTTGCCATTTATATCCTTTCTTTTACATTATTTCTGCAAAGATACTCATTATTTCCAAATCACCAAACAAAAGCTATCAATTTTCATTTTGTTTAACAGTTTATGAGCACACGAAAGTGGGTCAGCGTACCTGTCCCTCTGACCCTTTGTGAGTCTAACAATACGTCAAAATTGGACGCTTACGAACTAATATAGTTTGTAAATGTATATTGTATTATTTCTTGCCGTGAGAATAAACGTCCCCAAAGTTGTATTCAATGAATATAATCTGGAATACGCTGTTATCGCGATAGCCAAGGAATACATGGTTGTCGCCTGTTGCACGAAACACCAAGAGACTCGTCATGCCTTCCGGCACATGTTGTTTTGCCGCTGCGGTAAGATTGTCAACCAGCATCTTCTCCATACCGAAAGAATGGCGTGCAGATGTGTTTGCCGTGTTCCAGTCCAAACTGCACAGCTTTTTCAGCCGATCTAAAAAAGAAATGAAAAACGATGCATCATTGTGGTTGTCAACATAGCTGAACGGGCGAAGTTCTGAAAGACCGAATACAATTTTTTCCTGTGGCTTGCCGATGACAGTAGCAGAAGGCTTCGGTTGTTTGATGGTGAACTTCTTGACCATGAGGACTGTAGTTATTGCATCTGAGTTTTGAAATATGACATCATGCTTGACTGTGGAATGACTGTGCCACGGTCGTGAGGCATAGCTTCTATCCAAGGTTTTTCTCTGTGGGTACGGTTCATGAGCCCGATAGCTGAGAATTCACGATAGGCATCGTAGACCTCATTAAACAGAACTTCCTCTTCTTCTTGGAGTGAAATCTCGTTTCCCACTTCAGGGAGTGCTGAAGAACCATATCCTGAGAAAGTATCATACACGACAGGCACAACAGGACCATACATCCATGCCTCTACATCCTCCGAGAACAATGGTGTGCCGAAAGCTGCCAGATGGAATCCCTGTTGATAATAGAGCAGTTTCTGCAACTTCAAGTTTGTGAGACGCTCCCCTCCGTTTGGCTCGTCGTTCTGTGCCTTGAAAATCAATTTATTTGCTATGTCTAATGCTTTGTATGCCATAATCTTTCTTTTTGTCTGCAAATATAGCTGTTTTTTCGCTTACGGCAAAACAAACGTCTGAAAATATTATTCCTATTAGCCTTAATTAACACAATATCAGCAGGCGCCGTGTTCCAGTCCAAACTGCACAGCTTTTTCAGCCGATCTAAAAAAGAAATGAAAAACGATGCATCATTGTGGTTGTCAACATAGCTGAACGGGCGAAGTTCTGAAAGACCGAATACAATTTTTTCCTGTGGCTTGCCGATGACAGTAGCAGAAGGCTTCGGTTGTTTGATGGTGAACTTCTTGACCATGAGGACTGTAGTTATTGCATCTGAGTTTTGAAATATGACATCATGCTTGACTGTGGAATGACTGTACCACGGTCGTGAGGCATAGCTTCTATCCATGGTTTTTCTGTGTGGGTACGGTTCATAAGTCCAATGGCAGAAAATTCACGATAGGCATCGTAAACTTCATTGAACAGAATTTAATAATGGCCCCCCCTGGTTGTTTGTCATACTCTACTATTAATTGGTCATAAAGCTGATTATCTGTTTTGTTTACCAAGTCATTGCTTAAGAGGAATACCTTCCACATCCGTAAATTGGTATTTGGATTCAATTCTCTTAATTTCTTCAACGTTGTCTTTGTCAAGTTTGATTCTTATCCACCTGATTATCAAAACGTGTGGTTTCGGTGGCTGACAGGCTGTAATTAACCTTTCTAAGACTGCCTGATTGAAATTCGTTACAACAACATCTTGATCACTATTCTCAAAATACGAGTCAGAGAAAACCTTCGTATAACATTCATGTGCCAGATTTTTGTCTCTGTCATTTATAGCTTTACTGGTTTTTAAGTATCTTTCATATTCATCATTAAGCGTTGATATAAGATGCTGGACATAAGCCTGGGAATATAGCCAATTAATATAGACTTGGTAAGTTATGGGTGCCAAAAGGAATATTACCCAATAAATCTTTAGCCCAAACACCCACTCAAAGTATTGCATATTATCCTCTTTCACCAAGCCGACACATCGAAAGACAATATATATACTCACAAATATCGCAGTATGAAAAACGACCCACCTCTATTTTTTCAAACACGACCCCGACATCAGCATAATTACAGTGACATATAGAGACATCATGCATAGAGGGAACCATTCTTTTGCCTTGTCAAAATCTGCTATATACCTTATCTCAAAAGCATTGTAAATAAGAAGAAAAACACAAAACAACAACATAAACACCCCTCTTTTAACAGAATGGTCTTCTATTTTATCAGCGTGCTCCCTAATGGCTTTATTCAGTTTATCTTTCAACATTGTACTTTGTTGAAACCTGTACTTACCAATGTTTTCAGTCACCAGTTTGTAATAATCTGGAGACCAAAAACGGCGAAAAAACGCTCCATCAATACAAATTGTGAAATAGAGAGCAGCAAGATACTGTATAAATGTATTCAAATTTTCCATCATTTCAAATACTTCGTATATAAGCTATCAATAACTTGCTGAGTTTTTTTATTCACAACAAGTTCTCTATCATCTTCTTTATTTTTATTTCCATCTGCCCACACCTTAGCATGATACACGGGATAGTCAGTTCCTTTAGAATCGTTGTTCTGCCAATTCAATGCCCTCAGATTCCTATGGTCATCTATTTCTTCCTGGGAAACTTTTCTTTCCTTTAGGAGAGACTGTGGATATATATGGTCGATTTCCCATCCATAGGGACTAGTCCGATCACCGTATTTATCCCTCTCAATCCATGCTCCACAGGCATCATGCCTGTACTTTTCCTGATCGTAACCTTCTACAGGGAAGGCCTGTCTCCATAGAGAATCAAGTAAATCTTTATCAATTGTACACATAATTACACACGTTATTATTTCACTTAACCGTATTATCTCCTACCAGCTCAATAAACACATCTTGTACCATCTGTAGAATATGTTATAAGGGACATTGTTCCTGACACAGAAATCCTGGACTGACAAACCATGAGGCAATGCCTCTGTCTTGTACTGAAAGTAAAACCTTTAGATAAGACAGGCTGCACCTCAACATTTAAAACAAGTTTTATTGTATTCGGTTTGCACTGTCTTTCTAAATCTTCACTGCTGTACATAATCTGTAATGTTTATATTCAGCAGCAAAAGTAAAAATCTTATTGCATAGCCCTAAATTGACTGCTTACCTAAATAATTAGGATCATATTTATTCTACATATATTCCATATGTAATCTTGTTGCAGCATCCCAACTCAATTTGTCATAAGCGACCTTCCTAGACTTATTTTTCATATCTTGATAATAATACTTGTCATCTAACAATCGATTAATCTGCTTTTCAAAGTCTTGTGTAATTCTTATTATACCAAGACCCTCGTTTTCTTTCCAATATGATATGCTTTCTATAAGGTGTTCATTTACAAAAACAGGCCGTGAAACAGACAAAGATTCTGTTATTACTAATCCATATGCTTCTGCGGAAGAATTAAAAACCGTGAATTTTGACATAGCATATAGTATGTTCAAGTCTTTACCTGGAGAAACTTCGCCACAGTATATTACCTTATTTTCCACCCCATTCTTCTTTGCCAAATTTTGAATCTTTTCGGCATATTCCATATCAATGATACCTCCAGCATAAGCAAAAGCAACATCATCCCTCTGTTTTAATATTGGCAACAGAAGTTCTATAGATAGAAGTTGATTCTTTCTAGGACATATTGAACCTACCTGAAGAATTATATTATATTTTGACAAACCGTATTTTGCCTTAGCTTTGTCAAGCTCTGAAGTTTTGACAATATTTTCATCATATACATCAGTATCAACACCATTAAATATTTTGCGAATTTTCTCTTTGTTAATATTATAGTTCTCTACGAGCATTTTTGTAACAACATCATTAAGAACGAAAACACGATCAGCTTTCTGACAGCAATATACTTCCTGAAAGTATCTCTTTCTTATTGTATCTTTTATATCCTCAAATTTTCCGTACCAAATATAACTATGAACCGTATAACCAATGCTTACATTCTTAAGTAATGATTTTCTAGTGAATTTCATAAAAAAGAACATATTATATTGATTATGGAAATGAAGATATATTTCTTGGTTGACGTTGTCTTTTATTATTTTATGCAACTTATGAGTCAATGATAATGAATATAATACTCTTTTTAATTTATGGATAAATCCTAAGCTAACAACCTTATTAGAATTGAAAAACTGCGGCATCCATACATCTATTATTGGCAAATTTGTTGGTGCACGATACTTATCCCTAATATCGACAATAGAAACGTCATACCCCATTTTTACCATAGATTTGGTTTGCCCTTCCACATCTTTTTCAGTGGCTGCGCCAATTTTTGCGGGTATTGATGTGTAACCTGTTGCAATCTCAAAATACTTCATATTTATTCTTTTATTAAATCATTTATATTATATGCTTTACATAGCTCCGACCATTGTTTATCATTTAAGCCACTAACAATATTTGTTTTACTCAATGAAATCTTTTGCGTTCCGCCAATTTCTATTCCCGTGCAGAAATAATCACCATTTACAACTTTTATACCTTGGACAATTTCCATAGCTTTTAGCCATAAATCATCAGCCTTTAGCGATGTCTTAGTAATCATTTCTTTATCAAACATCTTTGAAGAATAATCCATCTGTGGATATAAAACCCCATTATAACCCAATGCAAGATTTTTGTGTGATGGTCGTTGCTTGCAGGCTCTTTGTATCCAATTATTATATGATTTGAAACTTCCATCATCATTTTGCGTTATGACGTGAACAGAATTTGCACAAATACAATTTGGGTATTCTTTAGAAAGGCGAATTAAATTAGACAGTGTGTTGCTATTATAATAGAAATCATCATCTACAGTAACTACATTTTTCCCTTTTGTCTCCTGTAATGCATAGTAATATTTGTTGTGCGCCATCATATTTATTTCCCTAAAACATATTTCCAAGCCATATTCCTTATAATCTTTTAATCTTTTAGGAATATCAAGTTCACCATTTGGAAATTCTGATTCTGCTAAATATAAATATATTCTTGACGGTAATATGTCTTGATGTAACAATGAATCTATTACCATCCAAACAGTATTAATACGTGCCGGGAATGTGGTTAATGATACAACAATATCAGAACTATCGTCTGTTTTGTTTTTGGGCAATAAACCCAAAAATGAATATACTCTCAAATATTGATTTAAAAATAATGCAGAAATTTTCCAGTTAATCCCACAAATAGCCCACAACCATTTTTTTTCTTTCTTTAAATTATTCATTCCTGCTAATCCAAAGAAATAGTTATGCCAATATATTAGAGCTTTTCTTATCATAATTCCATTATATACTTAAATTGTTGTAATGTTGCGGAGAAGGAATATTTTTCCAAAAACATCTTACGTGAGTATTCATTAAACATAGGCATATTAAAGTTGTTGATTGCTTCTATAAAAGAATCTGCGCTATTACAACATTTGCCCACCTTGTCAATATCAAATTCATATCCTTCAAATGCCTCCTTGGTTCCTATTATGTTTTTACCGAACATAAGCGATTCGCATGTCTTTATCTTCATACCAGATCCCCCTGTTAATGGCATCAGCATACAATTTGCGTGTATAATGTATGGATTGATATCTTTTACATCTGAGTATATCTCAATGTTTTCATATAATGGATTAGATTTCAATTTGTACATATCCTTCCCGACAATCACGAATTGAATATTAACAAAAGGATATACTTCTCTCATAAACCAATCAAGCCCTTCAACATTACCGAAAAAATAAGAACCAACAAATAAAAAAACAAGCTTACCTGTGATTTTGTACGGCGAACTACAATTATTATTAGAATACCTATCGTACAAACTTACAGGAATCCTATATTCATTTTTCAAATTGTATATTTTTCGCATCTCACCAGAATCTCTTTTATTGAGAATTATGTTAATGTCAGAATATGTGATAGCATCTTTCTCATTTGAAAATGACACACGAGCATTTATCCATTTCTTTATTGATGAAGCAGGTGAATAAAAATCACGAACAAACTTATAATCAAAATTATGAAAAAATACGACTATTTTCCCTTTATATCCTTTTCCGCGTATAATCTTAGCTATACTTCCCAAACGAGAACTATCAATGAATATTGAATGATACTTATTGAAATCAATATTCTCAACTTCGTCTATCGGGAATGGCATTCTCTGAAAAAGCCGTACATAATTATTATGGATTTTTTGAAAATGTGAAGGTTTACTTGTTCCTTTCAATACAAAAGTGTCAACATTATCTTTTCCATAAAGATGTTCTAATGAGTCGTGATTCCTTACACAACCCAAAGCACCGCCTGAATCAGTTAGACTCAGTGATTGATAACCAATATATAATATTTTCATTTAATAATTTGTTTTTTATGTTTATACATGTTTTGCATCCCGCAGCTTCTCCAGCCTCTACATCTCTATCGCTATCTCCAATCATAATCGACTTTGAAAGGTCTATATTGAAGTCCTTTGCAGCCTGCAGCAATAGCCCAGGATTTGGCTTACGGCAATCACAGTCGATTTTGTATTCGGGACGTTCGCCCTCAAACCCCTTGTCTGGGTGATGAGGACAAATGTAGATAGCATCAACGTATGCACCGTCCCTACCTAACAGCGTTGCCATCTTCCTGTGTATCTCATTCAGCTCCTCCCACGTTACTTCTCCACGGGCAATGACAGGCTGATTGGTGACAACAATAGCCAAATAGCCACTTTGGTTTATACGCTTTATGGCTTCAGATACTCCGTCTATCAGTTCAAAATCATCGATGTTCCTAAGGAATCCCACGTATTTGTTGATTGTTCCGTCACGGTCAAGGAATACTGCCTTCTGCTTGTTGCTCAGGTTCTTTGCCTGAACGATGCCATTCTTGTAGTCAGCCTCGACTTGATGGTATCTCTCGGGAGTACCCATGTCTTTCACATATTCGGGACTGTCATAACAGAACATCTGACGGGTGCCGCACAATGGTTTCAAAATCTGTCGGTCCAAATCAACCTTACCTTTGGGCAGACCTGTTCCAGCATCTATATCAAGATGCGCCAAGCTCAAGTCCAACACCTTTGGGTCAATCACATGAAGCCCTGCGTTCACGCGGTTGTCATACCATTGTGGACGCTCGTCTTCATTGGCAAGCCATCTCTCCACGTTGCCCCTGTCATCTGCAACAATCAATCCACTGTCGTATGGATGAGAATTGGGATGGGTAAAGAGAGTCACCAGACCGCCATGACTTCTGTGGAAAGCTACCATACGGTTGAAATCCACGTCAAAAGCAGCATCAGCGTTGAGCAGCAGGAAAGGTTCATTGCCTGTCTTATCTCTCAGCCGGAACAAAGCTCCGGCATTGCCGAGCGGAGTCTCTTCGACGAAATAATCTATCTTCACACCCAATTGGCTGCCGTCACCGAAATATGCCATTATCTTGTCGGCAAGATAGCCAACAGTCAAAATGATATCCTTAAATCCCTGTGCGCAAAGAGACCTGATTTCTCTTTCAAGAATAGGCACACCTGCCACGGGTATCAACGGCTTGGGTATATCCGGGAAAAGCTCAGCGATACGAGTCCCCCGTCCGCCTGCCATAAGAATCGTCTTCATACTATCCAAAGAATTTTTCTTCCAACATCAAACACAGGCAATGATATACAGGCAGATGCAACTCTTGTATTTTGTACGTCTCCGTCTCGGGAACATGGATGCACACATCAGCATATTTCTCCAGTTCATTCTCTTTCTGTCCCGTAAGCCCGATGACCTTCAGTCCCTTCGACTTGGCAGCCACGGCAGCATATAGCACATTTTTGCTGTTGCCTGATGTAGAGATTCCCAGGAACACATCCCCGGCACGTCCGAGTCCGTTCACCTGTTGGGCAAATATCAATACAGGCACTGCATCATTCATGAATGCTGTCGTCAACGACGGTTCACCCACTAAAGATATTGCAGGTAAGGAGCCTTGTAAATGGTCTGCAAGCACTGTTCCCATCTCAGCATCAATCTTCATCAGCCTGTCAATCTGAGCGGCAAATATCTTGCGTTTCAACTTAAACTCCTTCATCAGTTCCCCGACGATGTGTTCTGAATCAGAAGCCGAGCCGCCGTTTCCTGCAACCAGCAATTTTCTACCGTCAGAATAGGCCTCCTCAAGCAGCTGATATGCGCAGATTATATCCTGCTTGCACGTTTCCAATGAAGGATAGCGCTGCACAAGCAAATCCACATGGTTTAAAATAGAGTTTTCCATAAATGTCTATACTAAAAGTTTTACTTCTTTTCTCGGTGAATACTCCGTAGGCGCATAATACAACACTTGCGCCCCTTCGTTCTCAAACTTGAATGGCACTATCATCAGTTTCTCCATCGCTTTTATTAGGCATGGTTGCTTCTCTTTCTCGCAGTAGAAAAGCAAAAATCCTCCACCTCCAGCACCAAGCAATTTGCCTCCTAAAGCACCTGCCTTGATAGCCATGTCATAAAGTTCATCGATGGCATTGGTGCTGACCTTTGCTCCTGTTCCACGCTTCAGCTTCCATGTGGTGTCGAGAAGTTTTCCGAATTCTGAGAGACTGCGGTTCTTGTCTGTCAATACCGCCTCCGCCTCATCCACAAGAGCCAGCATATCCTTCAACTGCTGCGTCTTGTCCACAGGCTTGGCAAATGTGTCTGCCTGGATCTCTGAAGAGAAACGCTGCACACCTGTATAAAACAACAACAGGTTATCGTCCAGTTCACGTTTTCTCTCAGGGCTGATAATCACCGGATGAACGGAGAAGTCATTATTATAGAAGTCGATGCGGTTGAGGCCACCGTATGCAGCCGCTATCTGATCCTGCCAGCCTCCATGCTCTTTCAATATGTCACGCTCCACATGAATTGCCTCCTCCGCCAGCTGCCGATGACTCATCATCTTGCCCTTCAAGGCATAGAAAGCATTGAGCATCCCGACTGCAAATGTAGAACTTGTTCCTAGTCCGGTCCTGGCAGGCAGGTCACCCTCATACGTCAGACGTATCTCATGGATGTCATGCAACCGCATACACTCACGTATCAGCGGATGTTCTACCTCATCAAAATTATTCACTCTCTCAAAGCGGTTATGTACCAATTCTGAGAAATACGGATGGAACGGCGGCATGTGGCGTACGTTCACGTAGCAATACTTATCAAATGTTGTACTTATGACAGCACCACCGTGTTCATTGAAGAATGCTGGCATATCAGTTCCGCCACCAAAGAACGACATGCGAAATGGGGTTTTCGTTATAATCATCAATATAGATCTTTTATTCGTTTTGCAGGAACTCCTGCATACAATCCGTTTGGTTCACAGTCTTTATTAACTAAAGAACCACTTGCAATTACACATCCTTTACCGATAGTAACCCCTGGAAGCAATGTGACCTTTGCACAAATCCAACATCCATCTTCAACAACAATCTTCCTGGAAATACCTTCCCCTCCTCTGCAATGACTATCGCCTATTTCGTGGGTCGCATTTATAAAAGAACATTGCATTGCAATACTACAATTATCTTTTATAATAATATCATCTGATAAATCAAAAAAACACAGTGAATTACAATAACTGTTATTTCCTACGTATAACTTCCCATTTCCAAAGCCCAAAAAACAATTTGAAAAAACTCGACTAACATTATGTCCACACAATTTGTACAGATATTTTCTCAATTGATATGGAATCAATGGTGAAGAGCAAAATGTATTTAAATATACATTTTTTATATATCTCTTTAATTTTACTAATAATAAAACATTTCTCATATTATGCTAATATTATGTTTCTTACATAGATTTACCAAACTATTAATTCTCTTGGAAGTATAATGTTGCTCCATGAATTTAGCATTCTTACTTATGTCGCATTCTTTTTTTCGCAATTCATCTAATTTGCTTTCAAATTCAGTGTAATTATTAACGTTGTAAATTATTGAATCCAATTGATAATACAAAACATCTTCTGTCATTGGATAATGGCCGATTACCATGCAACCTCCACAAAGGAACTCAAAAACGCGAGGAGTGACTTGGTTAAATCTTTGCACATCCTTTTTTGATTCATCATATCCAGGGGTTGTATAGCATGTTATTTTGGTTTGTTTTACCATTTCCAAATAAGATTTTCGTCCTGTGTCTTTTCCAACAAATAATCCTGTATTTGTTTCATAATATCTATAGTCTATTGTTCCTGCATTTTTGATATAAGTAAATTCTTTATGACTTTCGCAATATTTATCCAACAACCTAATAAAAAAAGGATTAGGTCGACCTAACAAACAAAAATCATATCTTTTCTCAAATTTATCATAAGACGAAATCGCATATTTATCAGGATAGGAAAGAGGCCAATGCTCAATAGGTAATGGTACATTGTGCTTCTTTAACAAACAGTACACTTCTGCATTTGTAACTAATACTAATGGACAATAACGATAAACTAAACAAAAATCTTTAATTTGCTCATCAGTCAACCAATAATCTATTATGACTGGAATAGTATTCTTATTAATTATACATTCCCTTTTTACTTTTGCAGTCATTATAAATCTAAGCTTTAGATTTTTGCCTTTTAATAATTTATTGTATAATTTCCACATTCCTAATCTTTCAATTATTGAATACAAAACAAATTGAAATTTTGACTCATATTCTAATTTTATATTAGAATTACTTATAATTGTATCTTCCCATTCATATACAATTTGAGCAGATTGAAACCGGGATATCTTCCTAGGGGTACTTATTGCCTTTAATATTTTCATTGACTAATATATTTTTTACACAAATCCATCGCAGCTCCAATTGCAACATCCATATTATAATATTCCCAATCTGCAAAACGACCAGTGAAGAAGAAGTTTGAAGAAGCAAGTTCATTTTTTAGTTGCCTAATCATACTTCGAGTATTTGCATCTTGTATTGGATAAGTATATCTGTTGAACTTATGGTCAAGATATTTGGGATTTAATGGAATGCGGGATAAGTTGTCTATTATATCTTCCTTACTTATTTCATCTGTAAATTCAATGGTTGCAGTAATACAACCTTCAGGAATCGACTCACCATTATTGGAAGGGGCGAAATTTCCTGTGCAAATAATTCTGTGACTTTCATGCTTACGCGATGGCAAATATATCCAAGAGTATGGATTAGCATCTATTTCACAGAATACAGCAGTAGTACCATGATATTCAAGAGACTCGACATCTGTATAATAACTCTTTAAGTCAACACCTTTGATAATATTAATCATATCCTTGATATTACCGCAAAATACGACTTTATCAAATTCTTCTCTTAACACAATCCATTTGTCACCCTCTTTCTCGATGCTTTCGATATCTGTATTGTATATAATATTTAAATCTTTTGCGAGCTTGTCTGCTATAAATTGCGAACCATTTGTTTTCTCATACCAAAATGTCGAGTGAACGAAGGATTTTTCTTCAATTTTATTTGCGTTATTATCTCGCATTTCTTGAGTGGTTGGCATAGGTAATTTACCCTCCATCCAAGACATTGGAACTGTTGTCAAATCACGTCTCCAGACCTTCTTGTTATATGGCTCAAAATACATATTATACAATGTCTTACCAAACCGCCAACGGAGAAAATCCCCAAAACTCTCGTAATCAGTAAATTTAGCATCAATACCTTTTACTTCATCTATCTCGTTTAAATCTTCATAAAATGATTTCTGAATATTTGCATCGAAAAGATACACGTGGTTTTCGATTGGATAAGGAACAGACTTTGCTTCTTGACCCATAAAGACACACGAGTTACGGTCTGCTTTAGAAAACTCTTCTTCTCGCGCGAACTTTGACCAGAACCAATCAAGTACATCTTGACGTTTGGAATTAAATACATGCCCCCCACAAGTATGGAAGAGACTACCATTAATGCGTTGGCATTTGATAAGTCCGCCGGGGCAATTATCTTTTTCGAAAACTTTTACTTCATATTTCTCTCTTAGAAAATGTGCGGCACTCAATCCAGATATACCAGCACCAATAATTGCAACTTTTTCCATTTATTTAAACAAAAGGAATCCAAAAATCTCCTGGTTTATAATTATATTGTTTTTTTTCTCTATTGCCAATCTTACGAGCTGGTACACCACCAACTACTGTCCATGGTTCAACGTCACTTGTAACAACTGCACCAGCTGCTACAACGGCTCCTTCACCAATTGAAACTCCAGGCAATATCATAGACTTGGAACAAAGCCAACAGAAATCCCCAATATTAACTTGCCCCCCCATTGCGGAAAAATCCGAATCATTATAATCATGATGTAATGTCCATATATAAACACCTGTAGCCAAACAAACATTTTTACCTATAACTACGCCTCTTCTACTATCTATATGGTTGCAAAAACCAATAGAGCTACCTTCACCTATTTCCAATTTGCCTTTCCACCAATAAAAGCCAGAATAAATAGGTACGGTTTTGTGAATATTGACTTCTTTAAAACAATTAAGAAAACATTGACGAATGTGCTTAGAAGGTATAGCCAAAAATAACTTTATAACTAACCATTGAATTGATGTTTTAAAATGATTGAATTTGTGTTTCATTTTTTAATTTAATTTGATTTTCTATTAAAAATAATGATAAACTCAAAAATAACATATGGCTCGGACGTTCAGAGGGAACAATTAATATTGAATTAACGAACATAGCAAAGAAAAACATTAATAAATAATGCGGAACATGTTTGTAGTATATTGCAATTTTGTAAAACATAAACAAATAAGCTATAATCCATAGTACTCCATAATAATATAATGCACCTACAATACCGATATCAGAAGCAAAAAAAACATAATTATTGCCCCAATTTAATTCAAGATTAGGCATATGACCATTACCTATTAAAAATACAATGGGATTGTCTATGCATTTATTCCAGAAAAAAGAATACGAAAAATACCTAATATAGTCACTCGAAATATCATTTTGTGTTGATTCAAGTAAACTAGCAAATAATATATCAGCATACAAATATAATATATAACCAATTAATAATATCGGTAATAATACTTTAAGTTTAAATTTATTAATAACTACAGATACTATAATTACAAGAAGTACAATAATTAATATTTGCCGTGTAAGATATAAATATATTGATAAGAGAAAAAATGCAAAGATAAAAAGGTTTGAAACAGATAATTTATTTCGTAATTTATTCCACGAATAAAAACAACAAAAATAACTCACATAAAAGAATGAATCTAATCGATATCGATATAAGTCATTTCTCATGGTAACATTTTCTTTTATACCAGATTCTAACATTTGTTTCTCATTAAATACTCCAAACAAAGCATTTTCAGGAAAAATTTGTTGTACTATAAAAATACAACCTATTATTGTTCCCCAAAATAGGAAGAGTGAAATAATTGTATTAGAATTTGTATTTCTTCTTAATAATAAAAAATACACGTATAATACCATAGGCTCTAAGAAATAACGAACAGAATGCGTTAATGCCTCATTACCAAATAAACAAAGGGATATTATTGATAAAAGTGGCAATGATGCCAACGGTACTATAACATTGCTAAATTTATATGTACTAATACCAACTTGCTTGATAGAAAATAAGAATGATATTCCAATTAATAAGAAAGTAACATATGTTATAGGAGAAAATATAGAATAATCCCAATCCTCATATGCAATACCAGACGTCACCAAAATAATGCAAACAGAAAGTAATGCAAATACTCCTTTATTTATTGCCCTCATATTGTACCTATTTCAAATGTTTATACATATGTTTTATGACTAACTGTACTCAATTCTATACCAAAATAGACAAGAATGTACTTAACAGTAATACACCATTAGTACACAACAAAGTCTTATTGGAAAATATCTGACAACGGGAATAATACAAATAGGCACTATTTGAAGCTAAATTAATAACTCCACAAAATATAAACCCTAATGACATAGTTGCAGAACCATAATATGATGTAAACCATAAAATTATACCAGAAAACAAGGAATTGATTATAGACAATGACGCTAATGCTTTGTCTTTTCCTATACTAGCTAATAGGGTCCCATAATAGCTTAAGATGGAAAAATATACTACATACCAAGATTGGGTGAGCATAATATCGCCTGTATTTTTATAGTCTTTACCATAAATTGTTAAAACTATTTCGTTTCTAAAGCACGAAATTATCAAACAAAAGAAAATACTAAGTGTTATCATTAATCGCAGAAGCTTATTTGCTCCTATATGGAATTTATTCAAATCTGTAGAAAAGTCGTTTACAAACTTAGGATATATAGCAGTCATTAGAGTTTGAAGTATCATAGTTAGTGGAATCATTAGCTTATTTGCTGTATTAAAATAGGCTACTTCAATGTTGTTTGTGTGTAGTGATAAAAAAAGGACAGGAAATTGTGTTGTAAACAATGAAAATAAAGAAATTATATAAAATGGTAAACTTTCCTTTATTATTTTACAACAATCATGGATTTCAGCTTTATTATTATCTTTCATGAAAAATCCGTCTTTTGCACATGAAAAATAATAGATAATATCTTTTACTGTTTGAACAACAATTAATGTACATATTATTAATCCAATATTAAAATATTTTGTTGGAATACATACATATATTAACAACAGCATAAAAGAACCTGCAACATTAATATATCCAGTGGATTCCATTCGTTGTAATCCAAAGGCAACATTTTGAATAGAATCCCACATGAATAGAGAGATTGAATACATTATTGCAAATAATATAAATAAAAAAGAATATCCAGTAGATATATAACTATAAATACTAAATAATGAAATAGTACATAAAAAACCAACAACTCTTGATATTAATGATATTTTAAAATAATAATATGATTTTTGTTGTTCTTTTGCTATATGTCGTATTGTCACTTGTTGTATTCCTAATGATGCTATAGTTTGAATAATAGTTGCCCAAGTGATAATGATACCATACATACCAAAATCATTTGGACCTAACATCCGTGCTAATATCATATTAATTAATAAGTTCGCCAAATGAACTCCCAAATTACATATGACTAGAACAGAGAAATTTCTTACTAATCCTTTCTCTTTTATTTTATTCAATATATTCATAGAAATATTTCAAGTAACAGTAAGTACTCAATTTAGGGCATAGCACCATTTAAGGCACTTCTTCAGTGCCTATAATGGAGTATGTTAAAGTTTCGATGTTTGTTTTAACATTAAATTGATGACAATCCGATGTTGGAGGGTGTCAAGCTAAAGAAATCTCGACATCCTTTAAATATCTTTACGGACCTTCTGGCGCTTGTCGCCGAACTTGTTCTTCTGGGCATACTTCAGCTGCTGGTCGAGCTTGCGGGCACGGGCTTCCGCACGCTTGCGCTTGCTGCGTTCCTCTTGCAAATCGGACTTTATCTCAGCCATGCTTCGCTGCAACTCGGCAAGCTGGGCCAGCACATTCTCGTGGATGCCCTGAAACTCTCCGACGGTCAATTCCATGGCACGTTAGTCAAGGTCAAGTTCATTGACCTTGTCCACCAAATAATGAATATATCGGTCTTTCTGATCTGCCGGCATATCTTCACTGCTGTACATAATCTGTAATGTTAATATTCTGCAGCAAAAGTAAAAATCTTATTGCATAGCCCTAAATTGAGTGCTTACTGGAATATGTAAAGTGAATTAGAAAACTGTAGCAAAAAGTGTGAAGTAAAATCAGGCATAGTCAACAGATAGTTTTTATCGGTGATAATGCCATTTAGTCTCTTCTAAAAATATCCCTCGTATACACTTTCGCCTGCACATCATCCAGACAGGCATCATAGCGGTTGGCGATGATGGCCTGGCTTTGAGTTTTGAACTCTTCTAAATTGTTCACTACTTTACTGCCGAAGAACGTGCTGCCGTCTTCAAGAGTAGGCTCATAGATAATCACCTCCGCCCCCTTTGCCTTTATGCGTTTCATGATACCCTGAATGGAGGACTGGCGGAAATTGTCCGAGTTTGATTTCATCGTCAGGCGATAGACTCCGATTACACAATGCTTCTCTTCTGAGGGATTGAAATCGCCACGGTTGTAGTAGTCATAATATCCAGCCATGTTCAATACACGGTCGGCTATGAAATCCTTTCGTGTTCGGTTGCTCTCAACGATTGCCTCTATAAGATTCTCAGGAACATCCTTGTAGTTGGCAAGCAGCTGTTTGGTGTCCTTAGGCAAACAATAGCCGCCATATCCAAAGCTGGGGTTGTTATAATAGTCGCCCACTCGGGGGTCGAGACTCACGCCACGGATTATGCTCTGAGTGTCCAGTCCCTTCATTTCGGCGTATGTGTCAAGCTCGTTGAAATAGCTGACACGGAGGGCAAGATAAGTGTTGGCGAAGAGTTTCACGGCTTCAGCTTCTGTCAATCCCATGAAGAGCGTGTCGATATTTTCCTTGATAGCTCCTTCGTGCAACAATGCGGCAAATTCTTCACTCTTTACTCTTAATGCTTCGTTTCCTTTCGGACTTCCCACGATTATCCGGCTTGGATAAAGGTTGTCATACAATGCCTTGCTCTCACGAAGGAACTCGGGAGAGAAAAGCAACTTTAGTCCATTTCCATATTTCTGGTATAAGCTCTCGCAATACCCAACAGGAATGGTACTCTTGATCACCATCACGGCATCTGGATTCACACTCAGCACTAAGTCAATCACATCCTCAATATGATGCGTGTCGAAAAAGTTCTTTACTGGGTCATAATTCGTCGGGGCGGCAATCACCACGAAGTCGGCATCCCTGTAGGCAGATGCTCCATCCAATGTAGCGGTAAGGTTCAGATTCTTCTCCGCCAAGTACTTCTCGATGTACTCGTCCTGTATGGGAGAAATCCGGTTGTTCAGTTTCTCTACCTTCTCGGGAATGACATCCACGGCAGTCACCTGATGGTGCTGCGCCAGCAAGGTGGCAATACTCAGTCCGACGTAACCCGTTCCGGCTACGGCAATTTTATATGTTTTATCCATTATAAAAAGTATTTGAAATTCGTTCTGATTAGGCAAGTTGTGATATTTGTATACATTAAATGATTTTGACTGCTTACTCAAATTTTTCCCAAGCAAACTCTTGTGACACATCAATCAATCTCAAATCATTGTTTTCTTTTAATTTTCCTACATTATGATTTGTCAGTTTATCCAACTGTTTCACAATCTGATTGTAGCCTGTTCTTTTATAATATGATATTATAATCTTTTTATAATCGGCATCCTCTTCACATTGATTTAAAAAGAATCGTTTAAAGTATGTGTGGTCTGTTTCTCCTAAGGAATGACCAAAAAATATTACCTCATCACACTCCTCCAAAAGGCGAGAGGGAAATCTTTCATAATTAATGTCACATGTTTTTTTCAAAAAGGTGTGTTCCTCTGAAATCTTTGCAGAATCTTGAACTCCCATAATAATATAATTGTTCTTGATACTCCCATGAGGATACCAAAAACGGATGTGCTCTGCAGGTTTTTCACCTCCAAGCAGATCATTAATCTCCAACAAAACTTCAAAAAACTCACCAAATGACTCTCCAAAGAGGCTCCGCTTTATCCGCTCTACGGTCTCTGTATAATTAAAATTAATAATTTCAACTTTAAACTCATCACTTTTATCAAGTTTACCGAAATAGTTTTCTCCCAATACCATATACGCGTTAGAATTCTGATCTATTTCCAATTTTTGGGAATCAACATTCGAAATATACTCAAAAAATGCATCTTTTAATTCTTCATACTCATCAATTAAATCTTCATCATAGGGATGGCTGACAGAATAGTTTGCCAATTCTATCTCCACGTCAATCCATCTGAAATTCATATTTACTTCGGATAAATACAGACAAAGACGATTGCCGATATTGAGAAGTTCACCGAATTCATCACTTTCTATAAAATCAGAAAAAGATGTAGGAAATCCTAAACTTAAATCAAATCCATTACCTATAATTAAAGCTATATGTTTCATACTGTGTTATTAATATAAGTAAGTACTCAAAAAAGGCATCCCCCTTTTAAAAGGCACTTCTTCAGTGCCTATAATGGAGTATGTTGAAGTTTCGATGTTTGTTTTAACATTAGATTGGTGACAATCCGATGTTGGAGGGTGTCAAGCTAAAGAAATCCCAACATCCTTTAAATATCTTTGCGGTCCTTCTGGCGCTTGTAGCCGAACTTGTTCTTCTGGGCATACTTCTGCTGCTGTACAAATGTACTTATTATATTTTAATTGGACAATAACGCCAAAATTGGACGCTTACGTTTTTATTTACTTACAGTTGAAATTGATTGCTTACTTTCCATAATGGTATCTCATAGAAAACACATACACGTATACCATATTATTGCTCACACTATATACAAGCCTGTGTTCATCATTAATTCTTCTCGACCACTTGCCACTGAGATTCCCTTTCAGCGGCTCTGGTTTGCCTATACCCGTGAACGGATGAGCAAGAATATCCTCCAATAACACCGTTATCCTTTTCATAATCTTCGTATTATGGGTCTTAAGCCAATAATCGCGATCTTCCAATGCGGAGTCAAGCAAAATTATTTCCATAAGTCTTCAACAGCAACTTTTGTGCCTTTCCCTTCTGCTATTTCCGCATCACCCTTTTCAATAACACGCATCATGGCGGCGGAAGACGAAATATATTCTGTTTCATCTTGATTGTCAGCAGGATTATCAACACTTGCAATCTCCACGCCAACCATATTGGAAAGAACCTGCTTCAAGCTTTCCAAAATATTGTTATTATGAATATTTAAAGTCATTGTTGTCATATTTGTTCCTTTCTTAATTTTCACGCCCCAAAGATACGCATAAAATTCTATTCCACCAAACTTTTCACAGAAAATGTTACTTTGTAAGCATGAAAGCGTCCAAATTTAACTTCGTTGACCGTTGGTTAACCTTGTTTTCTTCCTCCTTGCAAGGCATATCTCAAACAAGTTTGATACTCTGCTCTTGCTTCGTTCGTCAGTTGACGTTCCCCATTTTTTCAGGGAAAACGTCTAAAAGAACATTAAAGTTAACTTCGTTGATTATGGCTCGTCATGGCATAACTAAAGCAAGCTTTGCTCTGCTCATCTGACTTAATGCCATAATTTATTGTGATTATTAATATTTATTGTTATAAATCTTGATTATACTCGATATTATTTACTCATTGTTGTTTTTTACGAGCTAAAATAATGCTGTAGGAGTCTACTGCATTTTTTGGTGGTCTTTCACGCATATTTTGGCGGAACATTTTGATTAAGCAAGAGCAGAGAGAGATAGCACTCAATTGGTTTTATAGAATCTTGCTAAATTCATTGATACTAATCACATTTACATGTGGAAATGGAGTAGAATTTAGAATATCAAAATGATGGTCGTTTGTAACAATAAAGGAAGCTCCAGATGCTATACAACAATCTACAAACTTATTATCATCATAGTCTGTATCTATCAGTCCAAAACGATAATAAGGTGTGGAATAATACACATTTGACGAATTTAATATCGTTGACAATACATTATCAGCAACGATTTGGGTGGTTTTTACAGATATTATTTCATGATATTCGTCCAAAATCTCTGTCGATACACAAAGTATAAAGTCTCCATTCAAGAATGAGTCCCACACATTTCTGTATGGACTGATTCTTGGTATAGACATCAACAAACAGTTTGTATCGAGTACGATTCTCTTCATTTGGTATTTACTTGTATGAGGTCCTCATGTGCTCGTTTCCCCACGACTGTATAGTGTCTATCGTTATGGAGCCATTATCGATTAATGCGTCGAGACTTGAATCCAGCTTTTGGGCAAAATGCTCTTTCAAAACATTTTCCACATCAGAAACTGTTTTTTCATCCTTGACGAATGACAACATACGAAGAATGTTCTGTTGTGCTGTATTTAATACTGTTGTAGCCATAATAAAATCCTTTTTATCTTTTTGCTGCAAAGTTAAGCATAAAATTCTATTTAACCAAACTTTTTGTAGAAAATGTTGTAAACATTCAATTTTAACTTTGTTGAACGCAGGTTGACGTATAGCCTTAATATGTTGGATTCCATCCGACTATTATAATATTTTTTGCAAAGTTACGTTTTTTTCTTATTCCTACAAATTTTTTGTCAAAAATGTAGCTTTTTTACTTTTTGGCAGCCTGCATTTGATGTACAGCAACATACACTTTGCTTTTGTTACGGAAAGCCTGTTCTATTACGGGTAAAAGATTTTTCTTCTCTATCTCACCAAAAGTCACATCAACAGGCTCGTTAAGTTTTACAGCATAAGCTCTGATACAATCATTATAGTATTGTATCTGTGTATATGTCATTGGAGCGACACCTTCATCACGTACTTCAATACGCTTAGGTTTTGTCTGCCTGGTATTTAATAATTGTATTCTGCACATACTCCACTTTATAATATTTATTTGCAAAATAACATTATTACTCTGTAAACACCAAATATTTTAAGGATTATTTATTATTTTATAAAATAAACCTCTAATAGAGCAGTAGAAGGACACAGGTCTGTGTCCTCTTTGGTTATATATTTATTTTCATGCACCTTTTCTCGCCATGGCAATGATTGAGCAAGCTCATCATTGCTCATCTGGCTTAACGAAAATGCTGGACAGTGACCTGTCACCTGTCCTCTCTCCTTTCTTACAATACACTTTAGCCTCTGTTCCATGAGCTAATTCAGGTCCATATTGTTCTATAAGCCATTCTTCGGCTTTCGGAATCCATACGCCCTTGTTTTCAGCCCTTTAAAGCATCATTACGAAAGAAATCATCAAGGTCTGCATTGCCGCATGAAAAGTCACTGCAAAAACTATGTCTGCCTTATTAACAAAACGGACAGCTTCTTCGCCCGTCAATGTGGGTATTGCCTTTATTTCTATTGCCATAATCATTCTTTTCATATCCGATATGCACGTATGTCTTGTATCAACGTCCACAAAGCATCAACGGAACTGATTTTGGATGGATATGAATTTGCCATGACACTTCTCTCTATTTGTGCAACCACACTCCCAGGAGATACCTGCGCCAGATGGCGAGGTGCGGGGTGGTGCTTACTTCTCGGCATATCTGAAGGCAGGTGGAGAGCAGTGCCTGCATTGCCGGGCTTTGGGCTGCCTCTTCTTCATTTGCAGCCGTGACGCTGATAGCCATGACGTTCAGGGAGTGGGAGCCTATATTCATGCTGTGTATGGGATGCACGGTCTCTTGAGAATGGCTCAACACACTGTGCAGGGTAGGGGAGTACTGGCGGAAGGATTCCAGCAGCACTTTGTTTGCCTTGCCTCCTGTGTTGAAGTATTCGCCGAGAAATTCGTCCCAATTGGTGAAGAGGCAGTAGGAGCCGTTGTCTGCGGTTTTGATGCCCACATGGGCGTAGTAGGTGACTGATTCGTTGCACTCTTTTTGTTCCTCGGCATAGTAGGTTGCCTCGGTGAAGGTTTGGCGGAAGATGTATTCGGTGAAGGCGGAATGCTGCAGACGGGCATAGTCCTTGCCGTCGGCGAAGGTAATGCCAGCGGTGGGTGTAAGGAACGGACGGAGCGTAAGCCGGTGCCATGTATGACGGACGTATCTTGGATTTTCCTGCTCGTATCTTGCCAGATGCAGCACTAATGCGGCTTCCCCGGTGGTCAGCCTGGCGAGAGTCTGGCTCAGCTGCGGATGCTCCTTGTAGAGCTGCTGGCAGAGGCTTACAAGATAGGGTTTGTGCGCCAGGGTGTCCATGATGTGATGGAACATAGGAACGCATCTGTTGCCGTATCCGCAGCCTTGGAGGATGCCCATAAGCAGGTCGGCGGCACGGGCTTTCTTGGTGCCCAATGTGCTGCGGTCGTCCTTGGAGTTGTGCAGCAGCACGCAGTGGAAGTTCCAGATGTCGGGAATTGCCACTGCCATGTCGCCTCTTCCATACGGATTTTTGATATTGAACACCAGCCGCCGGTTGCCGCGGAAGCGGGTGAGATAGCCTATTCGCCCCGCCAGAGGTCCGTCGAGCACCTTGATGGTGGCATTGGGTTCATTGGTTTTGGGATTGAAGGCATAGTCGGTGTATGGACGTTCGAGCACAATCACCTTGTCGGAATAGTTCTCATTGAACTCCCGAAAGAATTTCATCTGTTTTTCGGGTACTGTCCATACCTCGGCTTGGGCGTTGGGGTCGATCTTGCGGTCGTAGAGTATGCGTCCTTGTGGATATTTCCATTCAAGAAACTGATTCAGTGCCCTGTGGGTGGCGAGTACAAACACGTGACCGGCAAACAGTGAGCTCTGCACCTTGGCGCTGTCGGTTGTTGATTGTACGGCTGATTTTACCGGATTGTAGACTTCGAGTATATTCTTTTGATAGAAGATGTAGTCAGGATTTTCAACAGACGTGCGGATATGCTTCTGAATGAGACGCTGGAGCTGTCGCTCTTGTCCCGGCAGGGTGCGTACTATCATCCATTGGTAATGGATGTTGTCTTTGAAGTCAGTCTTTTTATGATTGAGGGGTGCCATTAATTTTGCTTGCTTACTTTGTGATGATAAAAAATAACTTGGTATGATTTATTTTTTTACCCTCACTTACCAAAATTTTGCTTCTGAAGTTGAAGGGGTATGGATATTCCTCATGCTCCCCCTCATGGCAAACGCATGAGTGGCACTTGTTCTCCTGTGTCGGGAGGTTACGGCCGGGTCAGGGAGGTACCTCAGCATGAACGCTCGGTCGTAGTTATGTGGTGTGTTGCGTTGGCATTAGCTACCATAATATTTATTGTATTCATACCACAATTTTTTCTTTTTGCACTAAATGTTTTGCAGGCATCATGCCTGCTTTTGCTCGTTTTACATTAGAAAACAAGCATTTTTGTATAATTGATTGATAATAAGTAATTTGAGCTTTCTGTTTGTTGCGTAATTTACGTAACATATTCCTTCTGTGGCTCGTGAATAACAAAAAAACATCCGAAAAATTTGTCTATGTTACATATTTTTCATACCTTTGCACCGAAAATGCTTGTTTTCTAATGTAAAACGAGCATTTTTGTATACTTTTATTTAATTATCTTTCCTTCTTGTATCATACTGATAATTTTTTCGTTAGCCCTGTCAACGGCACTGTTGTCGATGGATGCAAGATAAATTTGCGTTGTCTTTATGTTGTCGTGCCCCATACCTTCTTTTATTATAGACATGTGGCATCCCATTTCCTGTGCTGTGCTTGCCCATGTGTGCCTTGCCACGTAGGTGGTAAGCGGCATGTTGAGTCCAATCATTGTGGCTATCTTTTTCAGGCGGCGGTTGACTTTTTGTTCCATCATTTCATATTGTTTCCGTTCTGTGCCGTCCTGCTTTGTGATGATTGGCAGGAGAAAAGGGCTGTCCTTTGTCTGTTTGGCATATTTGTCAACGATTGCCTGCATGCTGTCGTTCCATTCAATGGACAGGCTTTGCTGTGTTTTCTTGCGGATGTAGGTCACCACTCCGTTTTTAATGTCGCTACGTTTCAGGAAAGCCATGTCAACGAATGACATTCCCCGCAGATAGATGCTCAGCAGAAACAAGTCTCTCGCCAGGGCGATGGATGAGCCGTGGGGCAGGTCGAGCCGTGTCATGGCTGTGATGTATGGAATGGAGATAGCGCGCTTGCGTGTTTTGGCAATTCCGGTGAAGGAGTGCCGGAAGATGTCGTTGTTGGCTGCCAGTCCCGCTTCTACGGCTTTACGGTAGAGGGTGCGCAGAGTGCGCAGGTAGCAGGAGATGGTGTTGCGCTTCAGTCCCTTGTTCTTAAGCCACGCCTCATACGTGTCTATGAGGTCTGTGGTGAGTTCATCGAAGATAATATCTTCTCCCGTCCTGAAAGTTGAGAAGCTCCGCAGGCAGTTGCCATAGGTTCTTGCTGTGCCTAAGCGCAGCATCACAGTCTTCTTGGCTATTTGTGCCTGAATGAATGTGAAAACAGTTTGTGTAGTGGATATGTTTTGTTTTGCCATTATAAAAAAATTAAGCCCACCATATAGCTTTTTGTGGCTTTAGACAGCTGTCTTCCAAGGCATTTGCCTGTCCAAGATAATGCAGGCTAATCAAAACAAGGCGGGAGTAATTTTGCATCCCGCCTTGTTTTTGCTTGTATGGCACAAAACCTTATTTGTATTGGTTTATGGTATGAAATTGGTGGACGTAGTCGCCAAGTTCCTTGAACTTAGCAGCTCTGCCTGCGTCAAGTTTGTTTTGATTTACGAGTTTTCGATTGTACTTCAGCCAGTTGAGCAAGGTGTACTCCTCAATGTGATGGCGTGAAGGAAAACGCTGATTCTTTTTCACAAATTCCCAAACTTCTGCAAGCCTGATGTTCCAATTTTCTTCCTGTGTCATAATATTTTTTTATTTTGTTGTTAAATTCTGCATTATGAATTATTACAGCGTTACTCCATTTTTGAAGATTGAGATTTCACGGTAGCCGTTCTTTTCGTTCTGCGCCAGTTCCTCGCCGCTTGCCACAGCCAAAATCTTGTCGATGAACATCGGAACAACCTCCTGCATGGTCTTGCCCTCGATGAGCTGTCCGGCGTTGAAGTCCACCCAATTAGCCTTGCGTTGTGCGAGCGTGGGGTTGGTGGCTATCTTCATGGTAGGAACGAAGGTGCCAAATGGCGTTCCGCGTCCTGTCGTGAACAGCACAATCTGACAGCCTGCGGCAGCAAGAGCCGTACTTGCCACGAGGTCATTGCCCGGAGCCGACAGCAGATTCAGACCGTTGGTGTTCAGACGGTCGCCATATTCCAGTACGCCGCTCACTGGAGCGCGGCCGCATTTCTGTGTGCAGCCAAGTGCTTTATCCTCAAGAGTGGAAATACCGCCAGCCTTGTTGCCCGGAGAAGGATTTTCGCCCACAGGCTCGCCGTGGCTGAGGAAGTATTCCTTGAAATTATTAACCATTGATACGGTCTGCTCAAACAGCTCTGGAGTCTTGCAGCGGTTCATCAGGATTGTCTCAGCGCCAAACATCTCCGGAACCTCGGTGAGGATTGATGTGCCGCCCTGAGCCACGAGCCAGTCGGAGAACTCACCCACAAGCGGATTGGCAGTGATGCCTGAGAATCCGTCGCTGCCGCCACACTTCAAGCCAACACGCAGATGATTTACGCTTACTTCCTCGCGCTTGTCCTGAGAGGCAATGCCATAAAGCTCACGGAGAATCTTCATGCCTTCCTCAATCTCATCGTCCACCTTCTGGGTTATAAGGAAACGCACACGGTTCTTGTCGTAGTCGCCAAGGAGTTTCTCAAACTCATCGGGCTGGTTGTTCTCGCATCCGAGCGAGAGCACAAGCACAGCACCTGCATTTGGATGCAGCACTATGTCGCGCAACACTTTGCGGGTATTCTCATGGTCGCCACTGAGCTGTGAGCAGCCGTAGTTATGGTGCCATGTGTGGATGGCGTCGATGTCCTTACAGCCTGTTTCCTGCTGGAGCATTCCGGCAAGACGCTCGGCGATGCCGTTGACACAGCCCACGGTGGGTACAATCCACAGCTCATTGCGGGTGCCCACTTCGCCGTTGGCACGTACATATCCTTTGAAAGTACGCTTCTCGTCCTTGATGCTGAGAGGCTCGTCAACAGGGGTGTAAGTATATTCGAGAGTTCCTGCGAGGTTAGTCTTCAGGTTGTTCTCGTTCACCCAGTCGCCAGCCTTCAAGTCCTGCATGGCATGACCGATGGGGTAGCCATACTTGATTATGTCAGTACCTTCAGACACGTCATTAATCAGCACTTTGTGCCCTGCCGGCGTGTCCTGATTCAGGGTCACTGTTTTGCCGTCAACGCTGATAGTCTCGCCTTTCGGCATAGCCTGGAGGCAAACCACCACCGAGTCGGCGGGATTGATTTTAATAAATGTTTGTTCCATAGTTTGTTTTTTGTTATTTAGTATTTATTACTATTACTTATTTTATTAATATGGTTCACCGTTATCTTTGTTTACGTCTGTAGAACTCAAGGTTCTCTTTTGTAAGAATCTCTATCGGCATGTAATTCACCGGATTAACCTCTTTGTTCAGCACTTTTGCCTCAAACAGTGAGTTTACGCAATAGTAGCCTTGCATATATGCGTGTTGGGCTATGAGAAAGGATATTGAGCCCTGGCGCACGCATTCTGCGTTTTTAGGCACCATGTCGTACCCCATAATCTGTACGTTGCGGCGATTTGTGCGCTGCAGGAACTCGCCCACGATGTGTGCCTTTGAGTTGAAGGTTATGCAATGGTGTACTTTGGGATGAGTGGTGAAGAATTTCTCAAGCATTTGGGCATATTTCTCGCGTTCTTCGTCAAGCGGCAGGTTCACCTCCAGAATCTCCACTTCAGGGAAATGGTCACGCATGTAGTGACGGAATCCAGTCTCGCGGTTTTCCTGCTGCTTGCTTGCCACATTGCCGTTGAGCATCTGCTTCATGAGCATTATCTCGGTCTCCTGCGATGCTACGAGCATCAGCATACGTGCTGCAAAATATCCGCTGCAAAATGAATCCTGACCATAGAATGCCAGCGGCTTGAGGTCGGGCATGTACGAGTCTAATAATATAAAAGGTGTATCCAGCTCGTGCAGTTTGTCGGTAAATTTGCGCGTCAGGTCAAGCTTTGAGGGAACAATTACCACTCCGTCGGGATTTTCGCTGAGGCATTTCTCTGTAGCGTCAACAAATGTTTTTTCGTTGAAACGGTGATAGTAGAGCATCTTCACATT
The DNA here is from genome assembly GCA_030539375.1 of Prevotella sp. Taxonomy (GTDB): domain Bacteria; phylum Bacteroidota; class Bacteroidia; order Bacteroidales; family Bacteroidaceae; genus Prevotella. The sequence continues at coordinate 12,333 of JAUNSB010000007.1, read as the reverse complement.
CACCTGAAAGTCGGCATGGCGCTTTTGGCATGCCAGTGCTCCCTCCTCAATCTCTTCCCAGTATGCCTCGCTTTTGTGGCGCGGTATAATAAAATAAAAGGTGAACGACTTGTTGTATGCCAAGGCACTGGCATATACGTTTGGCGTATAGTCCATCTCCTTCAGTGCTGCCTCCACTTTCTTACGCGCTTCCTCCGACACGCTCGGGCGGTTGTGCAACACTCTGTCCACCGTACCGGTAGATACCCCTGCATGCTTTGCAATATCTTTTATTCTTATCCTTGTCTTATCCATATTTTTTATTTTCTGTGCAAAAATAGCAATATTTTTTTAAATAAGCATCGCTCTGATAGAATTATTTGCAGAAAAAACAAAAAAAGTATGCTTTTTCTTTTTTGTTTGAAAAAAAAGTGGTATTTTTGTAGTCGAAAATTTTTTAATTAATGTAATATTATCAAAAACAAACAATTTAATAAAAACTAAAACAATGGCAAAAGTTGTAACATTAGGCGAGATTATGCTCCGCCTTTCTCCACAAGGTAATGACCGTTTCATCCAGTCAGAGTCTTTCCGTATCATCCCCGGTGGCGGTGAGGCAAACGTGGCAATCAGCGTGGCAAATTATGGACACGATGCTTACTTTGTATCAAAGCTTCCAAAGCATGAAATTGGACAGATAGCTGTAAACGCTCTGCGCCGTTATGGTGTGAACACCGATTTCGTGGCTCGCGGCGGCGACCGTGTGGGTCTTTACTATGCAGAGACTGGCGCTTCAATGCGCCCTTCAAAGGTTATCTACGACCGTGCTCACTCTTCTATCGCCGAGGCTGATCCCTCAGACTTCGATTTTGATGCAGTGATGGAAGGTGCCCAGTGGTTCCACTGGAGCGGCATCACTCCTGCTATCTCTGACAAGGCTGCCGAGCTGACAAAGCTGGCTTGTGAGGCTGCAAAGCGTCACGGAGTTACCGTATCTGTTGACCTTAACTTCCGCAAGAAGCTGTGGACCTCAGAGAAGGCTATCTCTATCATGCGTCCTTTGATGAAGTATGTGGATGTATGTATCGGCAATGAGGAAGACGCAGAGCTTTGCCTCGGTTTCAAGCCCGATGCTGACGTTGAGGGCGGTCAGACCGACGCAGCCGGCTACGAGGGCATCTTCAAGCAGATGAAGGAGGAGTTTGGCTTCAAGTATGTGGTTTCTACACTTCGTGAGTCATTCTCTGCTACATTCAACGGCTGGAAGGCTCTTATCTATGACGGCAAGGAGTTCTATCAGAGCAAGCGCTACGAGATTAATCCTATCATCGACCGTGTTGGCGGCGGAGACTCTTTCTCTGGCGGTCTTATCCATGGTCTGCTCACAAAGCCTACTCAGGGCGATGCTCTTGAGTTTGCTGTTGCGGCATCGGCTCTCAAGCACACCATCAACGGCGACTTCAACCTTGTGTCGGTTGACGAGGTGGAGGCTCTTGCCGGCGGTAATGCCAACGGACGTGTGCAGAGATAAGAAAATTACGAATTTTGACTGCAAAGCTGATGAGCTTGCGAACTAATTACTAATTGTCGGCTTTGCCGATGAAGAGTTATTAAATTACGAATTTATATAATAAAAACAAGGAAGAATAATGGCAAAATTTGATAAGCTTGCCGTAATGGCAAAGATTGGTGAGACAGGTATGGTGCCTGTGTTCTATCACAAGGATGCTGAAGTGGCAAAGAAGGTGATTAAGGCTTGCTACGACGGTGGTGTGCGTGCTTTTGAGTTTACTAACCGCGGCGACTTTGCACAGGAAGTGTTTGCCGAGTGCGTTAAGTTTGCTGCAAAGGAGTGCCCTGAGCTGGCTCTCGGTATCGGCAGTGTTGTCGACGCTCCCACGGCAGCCATGTATCTGCAGCTTGGCGCCAACTTCGTGGTTGGTCCGCTGTTCAATCCCGACATTGCAGTGGTGTGCAACCGCCGCTGTGTGACTTACTGTCCCGGATGCCTTACTCCATCGGAAATAGGCAAGGCTCAGGAGGTGGGCTGCGACTTCACCAAGGTGTTCCCCGGCGATGTTGTAGGTCCAAACCTCATCAAGGGTCTTATGGCTCCAATGCCATGGTCGAAGATTATGGTTACCGGTGGTGTTGCTCCCGAGAAGGAGAACCTCACGGGATGGTTCAAGGCTGGTGTTTACTGCGTGGGCATGGGCAGCAAGCTCTTCCCAAAGGACAAGGTGGCAGCCGAGGACTGGGCATACGTTACCGACAAGTGTCGCGAGTGTCTTGACATCATCAAGGAGATTCGCGGTTAATGCTTTACCCGACATTCGTGGTGAAGGTAACATCATTATTAGAAATTATAGCAAGAGGCTTGCTGTGGTTGTCTGCCACGGCGAGCCTTTTGTGGTTTTCATCGTGCTCAAGCCATGAGGGCGGCGAGGCAGACACGATGAACGACAGGGCTTACGCTTTTCACTACCGCAACCGCGATTCGGTGGTGGTATTTGCCCAAAAGGCAATGGCTGTATCGCAGCAAAGTGGATACACCGACGGTGAAGCCGAAGCCCTAAACCATCTGGCGTTTACTGATATATGCCGTCTTGACTTCAGTAAGGCACAACAGCGGCTCGACCGTGCTGTGGAGATTACCGACAACCAGCTGGAGCTTATGGCTGCATACGTGCAGAAGATGCACGTCAACCGTCTGCTGTCGCAAAACCGTGACTTTTATGCCAACCGTGAAAAGGCTGATGCCTGTCACCGGCGCATCAACGAAGAAAAGGAGATGCTCACCGGGCGCCAGCAGAAACGGAGAATCTACGTGGAGAGCGAGTACAACATGGTGTGCGCGGGATATTACAACGTGCTGGGGCAGGACGACAAGGCACGGCGACAGCTGCACGCCATTAACTCATACGGCGAGATAAGGCAGGACACAGCCCAATATCTTAAATATGTCTGTATGCTCAATGCGTGCGGCATGAACGACGACAACAGTCCCGAGGCTGTGAGCGCACGCTTCACCGAGCTTGTAAACTGTTTGGGACTGTCGCGCAAGAAAAACTATATCTGCATGGCATCGCTGGCAATGCTGCGCATTGGCGAATATCTGCTGATGCCACAGGCGCTGCAATATCTTGAAAGCGTCAACAGCGCCGGAATAACATATATCAATCCCAACGGGGTGGACGACAGATATATTGCGGCATGGAACGCCGAGACCGCCCTGCTTAACTTCGAGCAGTATGGCGACGGCTATCACACGGCGGAGTCATATCTGCGTCTGGCGGCATGCTGTCAGGAACTTCAGGAATATCATGCCGCCATCGACTGTCTCGACCGTGCATCGGCGCTGAAGAACATCCAGAAGGTGCAGGCACTCATGGCAGACATTCACGAACAATACTCGGTGGCTTTCTCGGCGCTCGACAACAAGCAGCAGAGCGACTATCACCGCAACCTGTTTCTCGACCTTCGCGAGGCAACCCGCCAGGACCGCTATCTTGAGTCGAGGGCAGAGCAGCTCGACACCATGTCGGCGCAGCTCAATCTTATGATAGCGTCGGTAATTCTTGCCATACTGCTGCTGGTGTTTCTGCTTTATTATTTCAACAGGGTGTCGAAGCGTGCCGGCCGTGACAGCGGCGTGGCTGACATAGTGCAGGCGTTTGAGCTGTGGAAGAAGGTAAGCGACGGCGAGAAAGCACAGCTGCTTGAACGGCATGAGGAGCTGAGCGAGCAACTGAAGGAAACAAGAATAAAACTTAGGAAAGGAGAGGAAGATAATCTTGAGGCAAGAGCAAAGTTGCAGATGATCGACGGCATAATGCCGCTGATAGAGCGCATGAGGCACGAGGTGCGCATGCTGAAGGAGCGCGATGAGCCGGAACAACAGCGCGCCGGGCGCCGCAGCTATGTGGCTGAGCTTGCCGCCGGGATTGACAGCCACAATGCCATGCTTACACGGTGGATAGAATTGCGGCAGGGACAGTTGCGGCTGCACATAGAGACGTTTCCCCTGCAGCCGCTGTTCTACATGATGGAGAAGAACAAGAGCAGTTTTTCCGTTAAGGGACTTACGCTCAACGTTGTGCCCACCACAAGTGTGGTAAAGGCAGACAAGGTGCTCACCATGTTTATGATAAACACGCTTGCCGACAATGCGAGAAAGTTTACTCCCGAGGGCGGCAGCGTGACCGTCGACAGCCATGAGACCGACAGTTATGTTGAGATAGCCGTGACCGACACTGGCCGCGGGCTCTCGGATGCCGAGCGTGCCACCATTTTTACACATAACATACGTTCCGGTCATGGTTTCGGACTGCTCAACTGTCGCGGAATAATAGAGAAATACAAGAAGCTGAGCCGTCTGTTTGCTCCGTGTGTGCTCGACGTTGAGAGCGTGCCAGGCAGGGGTAGTCGTTTCTATTTCAGGCTGCCGCGCGGAGTGGCGCGTACGTTGATGGCGATCGCCATGCTTTGCGGATTTTACACCGGAAGCGCCCATGCTGCTGGCGGCAACGGCAATATGGCTGATGCCCGCCGCTATGCCGACAGCGCCTACTACAGCAACATTGCCGCCACATACGACAGGACAGTAATGTTTTCGGACTCTTGCCGGAAATATCTCAACGCCGTGGTGCCCAAAGGCAAAAAAACTATGCTGCGCGATGACGATGGCAGTGCCGTGGCACCAGAGATACAATGGTTTCGCGACAGTGTAGGCGTCGACTTCAATGTGATTCTCGACATACGCAACGAGACAGCCGTGGCAGCCCTCGCACTGCACGACTGGCAGCTGTACAGATATAACAATAGAATCTATACGCAGCTGTTTCAGGAGATGTCGGCCGACAACACGCTGGGACAATACTGCCGCATGGTGGAGCGCCAGCAGACCGACAAGACCGTGACCGTCATCATGCTTGTCATGGTGCTGCTGATGATTTTGCCGGCATACTATTTTCTGTTCTACCGCAAACGCATGCTCCTGAAGCGCGGGCTGAGGCAGATGAAGAGCCTTGAGACAGACAGGATGAAGCAGGAGGAGACCGCTGCGAAGAGAGTCATCAGCGACAGCAACGAGGTGCTTGCCGACGAGTGTCGGCTGGCAGAGAGCACCTTGGCAGAGCTGCACGTGAGCAACAGCGTGCTCGACAACTGTCTCTCCACCATCAAGCACGAGACAATGTATTATCCGAGCCGCATAGCGCAGATGCTGGAAAAGGGCAGCGGCACCGACATTGATGCTCTCGACGAGCTGGTGGGCTACTACGGCGACATCTACGCCATGCTGGGAATGCAGGCGCGCAGTCAGACTGTACGAAGCTTCATGCAGATACGTCACATACCGCTTGCCGATGTTCTGCCTCAGGCTCTGGGCAATGTGATAGTCGTTGCCGACAGGGCTATGCTGGAATATCTGTTCCGCCTGTTGCGGCGTCAGAACAAAGAAGCAGATTTCTGCCCCGAAATTCACGTCCACGGTAAAAGCGTGGTGCTGACTGCCGGCGGCACCTTCACCAGCCATACCGACTATATGCTCTGCCGGCAGATATTGCGCGAGCACGGCGAAGCCACAGCCCACCGCGCATGCGGCATACGCTGCGATGAGGGAAAAATCACTGTCACCATACGCGGATATGCGGGCCAGGAGCCAAATAATTAATAATTGCTAGTTAATAATTAATATAAAGATATGGAATTACAGCCGTTTAAAGTAATAATAGTAGAAGATGTGCCGCTCGAACTGAAAGGCACCGAGGGAATACTCCGCAACGACATTCCCGAAGCACAGATAATTGGTACAGCCGACAGCGAACCGGCATATTGGAAGCTGATGCGTGAGCAGTTGCCGCAGCTTGTGCTGCTCGATCTGGGACTGGGCGGAAGCACCACCGTGGGAGTGGAGATTTGTCGGCAGACCAAGGAGAAGCACCATGACATAAAGGTGCTGATATTCACAGGCGAGATTCTTAATGAGAAGCTGTGGGTGGACGTGCTCGATGCCGGTGCCGACGGAATAATCCTCAAGAGCGGCGAGATGCTGACCCGCAACGACGTAGCGGGAGTGATGGGAGGTAAGCGCCTGGTGTTCAATCAGCCGATACTCAGGAAAATCATTGAACGCTTCACACGCAGCGTGAGCAGCATGGTGGCTCAGCAGGAGTCGCTCATCGACTATGAGATTGACGAGTACGACGAGCGTTTCCTCCGTCATCTTGCGCTGGGCTATACCAAGGAGCAGATTTCCAACCTGCGCGGCATGCCTTTTGGAGTGAAGAGTCTGGAGAAGCGCCAGAACGAACTGGTTCAAAAGCTGTTCCCCAACGGCAACGGCGGCATCGGCGTCAATGCCACGCGCCTTGCCGTGCGTGCCCTACAGCTGCATGTCATCGATCTCGACAATCTGCGCCCCGATGAGGAATAGCCGGCTCTACACCATAGCTCTCGCCACCCTGTGCTGGGCTCAGGTGGCGGTGTTAGTTCTCTCGTGGATTCTCGGCGCACTCCTGCCCCAGAGCACCATCCGAAGTATGCTCCGTGGCGAGGCTGTCCGCTGGTTTTGCAGCCATTTTGTGCAGTTTTGCGCCTCACCGCTGCTTGTGTGGCTGCTGTTGCTTGCCATGTCTGCGGGCGTGTTGCGCGCCTCGGGCATCATCGGCAGCCTGCGTCACCGCTGTGTCCGTCGCCGCACGGCGCTTGTTTGCATCGCCGCGGTCACGGTGCTGTTTCTCGTTGCCACCGCCATGCTCACGCTGGTGCCCCACGCCGTGCTGCTCAGCGCCGTGGGCAGCCTGTGGCACTCTCCGTTCAGCGCCGTCGCCATACCGCTTGCCGCGCTTTATGTCGTTACCGTCTCCACCGCCTTCGGCATAGCGGTGGGGCGCTTCCGCTCGTTTGCGCAAACAGCGGTCGCCCTCACCAACGGCATCGGCGTTGCCGCTCCACTCCTGGTGCTTTTTATCGTCGCCTCAGTGTTTGTCCACACCGTGATTTATGTGTTTTTCTCATAAAAAAGTGAGAACTTGCGTTTTTAATGATTGTATATATACGAAGCTGCTTTTATATATAAGTTAAGGTGTTGGAAATGCCGTAGACAATAAGCAGGACACTTCACAGTGTCCCGCAAATAAAAATCAAAACAACTTAAAAAAGAAATAATAGACCTAAAGTAATAGTCCCCATCCCGGGAATTTTTGAATTTGTGTTGTTATTATTTTAAGACGCTGTTTGTCATAATGCATGGATAATGTACTTATCTTTTGCAATTATGCATTGCTAATCTTGGTGCAAAGGTACAATATTTGTGGAAAAGAAAGGGATAAAGGCAAAAGTTTTTTCTAAAAATAAGACGCAGCGCTTTTAATTCGTGTTGTGATGGTGCCTGTTTAAAGGTTGGTGTAAGCAGATTGACGATTTTTGTTGTAATTTGAAAGTTTTACGTTTTGCTGATGTTTGGGCAGAAAACCTGTAAGTTTTCCGAATTTAGGGTAATTTTTTCAATAGAGATAGTTAAAAAACGCTAAATAAGGGGCTGGAAGTTAACAGATATTTTGCTGTTTGGCGGATTTGTTGTACTTTTGCGCCCGATTGTGGTTTGCAAGAACCTGATTAAGGGCTTGTGATTAAAAGGGAATCGGGTGAAAATCCCGGACAGTCCCGCTGCTGTAAGCCTCATTGTAACCACGCCAACCAACAACATGCACTGCCTGCGCAGGACGCATGTTTTGAAAACCACTGGTTGAGAACCGTCACTGTAGAGCGAACGTTGTGAGAGACGGATACGCAAAAAAGAACGGTGTGTCGGGATTTTTAACCGGGAAGGTGTTGGCATGGAGAGGCAAAGTCAGAAGACCTGCCACGGTTTCAAAGGTCGTCCGCACTCGTGGGTTAGGCGTACGATACGATTGGCAAGGAGCATTATTCCGTAAAGGCATGACTGTGCTTGCCAAACCAACAACAAACAAGATGATTCAGGAATGACTGAACTTGAAAATGCCCCTCGTGTGGCGGGCATTAAGAAAATTCTGATTGCCAACCGCGGCGAGATAGCCGTGAGGATAATGCGCTCGTGCAGAGAAATGGGCATAGGCTCCGTTGCCGTGTACTCTGATGCCGACCGCACGTCGAAACATGTGTTTTATGCTGATGAGGCTGTGTGCATAGGCCCTGCGCCGTCGGCTGAGAGCTATCTCTGCATTGACGCGATAATCAGCGCTGCCCGCGTTACAGGTGCCGATGCGATACATCCCGGCTATGGATTCCTGTCGGAGAATGCCGACTTTGCGCGCCGCTGCCGCGAGGAGGGGATTGTGTTTATCGGTCCGGGTGCTGAGAGTATGCTCAGCATGGGCGACAAGATTTCCGCCCGGCGCTGCATGAAGGCTGCCGGAGTGCCCGTGGTGCCTGGCACGGAAGAAGGACTGCAGAGTGTGGAACAAGCTGAGCGCATGGCGATGGAAATAGGGCTGCCCGTGATGATGAAGGCGTCGATGGGCGGAGGCGGCAAGGGCATACGCATAATACGCCGCCGCGAGGAGATAGCCGAGGCATACACGGCGGCAAAGAGCGAGTCGCTCGCCTCGTTTGGCGATGACACCGTGTATCTTGAGAAGTTTGTGGAGGAGCCTCACCACATTGAGTTCCAGATTCTTGGCGACAACTACGGCAATGTGGTGCATCTGTTTGAGCGCGAATGCTCCATACAGCGGCGCAACCAGAAAATCGTGGAGGAAAGTCCGTCGCCCTTTGTCACTCCGCAGCTGCGCGAGGTGATGGGCAAGGCAGCCGTTGCCGCCGCAAAGGCTGTGGGCTACGTTGGAGCGGGAACGATAGAGTTTCTCGTTGACCGTCACCGCAATTTTTATTTTCTTGAGATGAACACCCGCCTGCAGGTGGAGCATCCCGTGACCGAGGAGGTGGTGGGCATTGACCTTGTGAAGGAGCAGATAAACATTGCCGCAGGCAAGCCTCTGCGCATAAGGCAGGAAGACCTGCGGCAGCGCGGTCACGCCATTGAGTGCCGCATCTGCGCCGAGGACACCGCCAACGGATTCATGCCGTCGCCGGGGCTGATAAGCCAGCTGGTGACTCCAAACGGAATAGGGGTGAGGCTGGACAGCTATATATACGAGGGGTATGAGATTCCAGTGTATTACGACCCGATGATAGGCAAGCTGATAGTGTGGGCGGTGACGCGCGAGTATGCCATCGAGCGAATGCGCCGCGTGCTCTACGAGTTTAAGCTCACGGGCATAAAGAACAACATTGCATATCTGCGTGCCATAATGTCGGAACAGGATTTTGCCGAGGGACACTACGACACGGGCTTCATAGAGCGCCACGGCGACAGGCTCGCAGCCCGTCAGGCATCGGGCGGAACCACGGAGAACATCGCCATCATTGCATCTTATCTCGACTATCTGATGAACCTTGAGGAAAATGCCTCGGGCGACAGCGACGAGGGGACGACGCCCATAAGCCGCTGGCGGGAGTTCGGACTGCGCAAGGGGGTATTGAGAATCTGACACACAAAAAACGGACGGAAAACAATGGAAATTCATATAGGAAACAGAGTGGCTGAGGTGGAGCTGCTGAGCAAGCAGGGCAACAAGGTGAGCATACAGATTGACGGCACGGTGTATGACGTGGACGTGGCGATGACCGAGCGAGGAGGCTGCTCGCTGCTCTACGGCAACAAGTCGTACAACGCGGAGTTCATGCGCACCTCGGACGACGGCAAGCATTACAAGGTGAACGCCAACTTCTCCACCTACGACGTGGAGATTGTGGACACCGAGGCTAAGTATCTGCAGATGAAGCGCAGCGACAACGCTCGGCAGGACAGCCGGATGGTGGCGCCGATGCCGGGAAAAATCGTGAGCATTGCGGTGAAGGAGGGGCAGAGGCTGAATGCCGGCGACACCTGCATCGTGATTGAGGCGATGAAGATGCAGAGCAACTACAAGGTGACGGCTGACTGCACCGTGGACCGGATTCTGGTGGAGGAAGGGCAGACGGTGAGCGCCAACCAGACGCTGATGACGCTGGAGGTGTGAGGGGAGAGATGACGGGAGGCAGAAAGCTTCAGCGAAACTGAAGATGACGGTAACAACAAAAAACAACAGAAAAAATGACATTGGAAGAACGCATAGAGCGGCAGCACGCCCAAGGCAAGATGACCGCTCACGAAAGAATAGAGATGCTGCTCGACAAGGACACGTTCGTGGAGCTTGACAAGCACGTGGTGCACAGTTGCACGAACTTCGGCATGGAGAAAAGCCATATCGAGGGCGACGGCGTGGTGTCGGGCTACGGAAAGATTGGCGGACGGCGGGTGTTTGTATATGCCTACGACTTCACCGTGTATGGCGGCACGCTCAGCGCGATGAACGCCAAGAAGATAGTGAAGGTGCAGGAGCTGGCGCTGAAGAACGGCGCGCCGATAATAGCGCTCAACGACTCGGGCGGAGCGCGCATTCAGGAGGGCATAGGAAGTTTGTCGGGATATGCCTCGATATTCCATCAGAACACGATGGCGTCGGGAGTGATTCCGCAGCTGTCGGCGGTGATGGGTCCCTGCGCCGGCGGAGCGTGCTACTCGCCTGCGCTCACCGACTTCATCTTCATGGTGAGGGAGCGCAGCCACATGTTTGTTACGGGTCCGAACGTGGTGAAGACCGTGACCAACGAGGACGTGACAAAGGAGGAGCTTGGCGGCGCCGACATTCACAGCAGCAGGAGCGGAGTGGCTCACTTTCTTGCCTCAAGCGAGGAGGAACTGCTGATGGACATGCGCCAGTTGCTGTCGTTTCTGCCAAGCAACAACATGGACGAGGCGCCGCGCCGCCAGTGTGCCGACAGCATAAGCCGCGAGATACCGCAACTGGAGACCGCGGTGCCCCGGAACGCCAGCGAGCCCTACGACATGAAAGGCATCGTGACGCCGGTGCTCGACGACCAGTACCTGTTTGAGGTCATGCCCCACTTTGCGCCAAACGCCATAACGGGATTCGGGCGGCTCAACGGGCGAAGCGTGGGAGTGGTGGCGAACAATCCTGCATTTCTCGCCGGAGTGCTCGACATCGACTCCAGCGACAAAATCGCCCGCTTCATACGTTTCTGCGACTGCTTCAACATTCCGGTGGTGACCTTCGTCGACGTGCCGGGATTCCTCTGCGGCACCAGTCAGGAGCACAGCGGCATAATACGCCACGGCGCAAAGATAGTGTATGCCTACAGCGAGGCAACGGTGCCAAAGGTGACGATAATCACCCGCAAGGCTTACGGCGGAGCTTACATCGTGATGGGAAGCAAGCAGACGGGCACGGACATAAACATGGCTTACCCCACGGCGGAGGTGGCTGTGATGGGAGCCGAGGGAGCCGTGAACATTCTCTACCGCAACGCCGGTGATGAAGAGCGCCGAAAGGCTGCCGCGGACTACCGCGAGAGCTTTGCCAACCCGCGGCAGGCTGCCCAGCTGGGATATATCGACGAGATTATCGAGCCACGCCTCACGCGCAAGCGCCTGATTCAGGCTCTCGACATGGCGCGCAATAAGGTGAACACGCTGCCGCCCAAGAAGCACGGCAACATCCCGTTGTAGACCTTTGAAACTCAGATCATTAAAGTTAGTGATATTATATAAGTTGTATTTACGGGCCGGCAGTTTGTGAAAATAGCCGGCTTTTTCTTTTTTCCCGGAGCGTCAATCCTTTTTCCCGGAGCGTCAGCCCTTTTCCCCGGAGCATCAATCCTCCTTCTCCCAAATCATGTCAACGTGCATCAGTCCCTCATACATGAACGGCTCGCCGCAGCGGCGGAACCTCGACTTCACATAAAACTGCTCCGCCTGGCACTGCGAACGAATCTTTATTTTCCTGGCACCGAGCTTTTCCTCAGCCACGCTTATCGCCTTGCGGAAAATCTCCAGCCCGTAGCCCTTGCCGCGCTCGCGGGTAATCACTCTGCCGATGGCAATCTCGTCGAGATAGGTGCCAGCCTTCAGCACCCGGGCGTATGCCACCATGCTGCCGTCGACGTTCATCCACAGGTGGATGGCATCCTGGTCCATGTCGTCGAGGTCGAGATACACGCAGTCCTGCTCCACGATGAATATCTCGGAGCGCGACTTCAATATCATGTAAAGTTCGTCGAGCGTAAGCTCATGAAATCGCTTGCAGATTATTTCCTTCATTTCCTTGTCTTGATTTTCGATTGCGTTAATGGGATGCAAAATTAATATTTTTCTTTGAATTTACGCCATGTTTTCAGAAAAAAACGCCTTGCCGGGTGGAAAAAACTTCATGTCGGGCAGAAACAAAATTCTCCGTACGGAGAAAT
>JAUNSB010000089.1:0-17930 GCA_030539375.1 Prevotella sp. | reverse complement strand
CCGAACTCAAGGATAGAGATATCGAATGTACCGCCACCAAGGTCGAACACGGCAATCTTCATATCCTTGTTTGCCTTGTCAACACCGTATGCAAGAGCAGCGGCTGTTGGCTCGTTGACGATACGCTTAACATTAAGACCTGCAATCTGACCAGCCTCCTTTGTTGCCTGACGCTGAGAGTCTGAGAAGTATGCAGGCACAGTGATCACAGCCTCTGTAACCTCCTGTCCGAGATAGTCCTCGGCAGTCTTCTTCATCTTCTGCAGCACGATGGCAGAAATTTCCTGTGGAGTGTACTTGCGTCCGTCGATGTCAACACGTGGATAACCACCCTCGTTAACAACTGAATAAGGCACACGGCCAATTTCCTTTGAAGTCTGCTCCCATGTCTCACCCATGAAACGCTTGATTGAATAAACAGTGTTCTTAGGGTTTGTGATTGCCTGACGCTTAGCAGGATCACCCACCTTACGCTCACCGTTCTCCACGAAACCAACAACAGAAGGAGTTGTACGCTTACCCTCGCTGTTAGCAATTACCACAGGCTCATTGCCCTCAAACACAGCAACACATGAGTTTGTTGTACCCAAATCGATTCCAATAATCTTTCCCATAATCTTTATTTTTTTAATTTTTATACTTTTACTTAATTTTATAATATGTTTTTTCAAACATGTGTTTTGCTTTATGCGCCACACTGTTTTATTTTCTGCTTATTTTAGGAGCAAAGTGCATGCCAAAAAAGTTTTTTTGCTTTTATGTGACGATTTGTCACGTCATTTTGTCACGGTATTCAAAAAAAATTATTACCTTTGCAGGCAAAATATACATTTAATTAAATAATAACAGACCTGTCTTAGAATAAATAAAACATAAAATATTATGAAGAGACTACTTTTATTTGCCTGCATGGCAGTGACCATGCTCACCCTGCAAGCACAAAACTCCTACATCGTAAAGACAAAAGGTGTGAAAAAGACTGCCAAAGTGGCAACTAATGGTGATGGAACTGCTGGTGAAGAAGAAAAAGAGGAAGCTCAGGACTTTGTTGGCAAGAACTTCAAGTACTATAGTCTGTGCGACTGGAGGGAAGGCATGAAGTTCATGGTATTGCCAGAAAAGTATGATATGGTGGTAAACACTTTTTGTGATGCTGCTACCGACAAGGAAGTGAGCAGCAACCGCCTGCGCTATAAGATAATGGTATATCAGGGTCACAGTGAGACCGATGACAATCACTCACGGATAAACTTCCTTTGTCAGGACGACAACAAGAAATACTATTACCAAATACCTAACGGTACATTCGACGACTATTGCTACGGCAAGCTCGGCGTACCCACACTGGCATATCTCGGCGATGTTGACATTGCCCGCTCGCTGCTTGTAGGCAAAAGTCTCTACACCAAAGCCACGCTCTACCGTGTGGACACAGAGCAGGATGGCGACGGATTCAAGGAAGTGAGCGTGCCAAAGAACGAGGAAGTGAAAGTGGTGGCAGTGGGTGTAGGCTCACGCAGTTTCCCAGTTAAGATTATCGTAGCCGACAAGAAAGGCAATGAGTTCTTCCAAAATGTGGCGATGAGTAAGACCAACTGCGGCATGCGTGATGACGAGTTTATTATGGATAACACCAAGTTCACGTTCTACGGTTCATTCGAGCTTATTGACGCCAACGAAACAGCAAGCGGTCAATATGCAAAATATATTGGCAGGGATGTTTATACAAAATATCTTACCAAGATGGAGAATGCAGAGGGCAAGAAGGTGACTATAGCGCGTCTCAGCTCCTTTAAGATAGAAAAAGTGCAGCCTACAAGCAACAGTAACTATTGCAAACTTACCTTGAAGAGCCTTGCGTCAGGAGCGGTGTTCACAAAAATGGTAACGTTTGTCAACGAGAATGTTGCCGGCGACATAGATGGAATGAAAGAAGACTTTTATCCTTATCTCTTTGGTAACGGCAAAAGCATGAGTAATATTCCGAAGGCACACCGTGCACGGATACAGCAAGGCAAAGTTGGTGTGGGATATACCAAGGAAGAGGTGCGTATGGCAAAGGGTGAGCCCAACCGTACAGCTGCTTCCTCAACAGGTGCTGAAGATTGGATTTACACCGACCTTGGTCAGATTGTGAAGTTTAACAAGGCAGGTAAGGTGCTGAGAGTTATTTCCACAAGATAAGGCATGCTGATGGGACGTATGATGAGGACAGTACGAATGGCTGTACTGGTGTTGTTTGCATGTGGCACAATGCCGTGTGGAGCACAAAACAAAAAGATAGGCGACTATATAGAGTCCTACACATACAACACAACCGGAAGCACTCCACGCAGACTGCAATATCATCCCGAAGGTAGGGCGTTTGTGTGTGAGAACGGCACCAACAGATTCACACGTGCCCTTTATGGCGGCTATACCGATTACCGTATAGAGACAAGCGACCGCCCTGTGTTTGCCGTAGCTAAAAAAGGACATCACAGAAACATAAGATTTTATATCACTGCCAATGGCATCACTCTGCAGACAGACTCTGCGGAGTGGTGCCGTTGCCTTTATGAGGACGGCATACGAAGCTACACACTGAAGGACAAACGGTGGAATGGGGGAGAGATTAGGATTGATGTGGTAGCCACAGTTGACAGCGAAGCTGGTATATGGCAGTTTTATGCCAAGGGATTTGATACTGCTCCTATTCTGACAGCAAAGGTCTGCAATATATTCAAACCCAAATTGTCACGTAACGGCGACATTGGAGCTGACCCCAAAGGAGTGTTTGAACCGTCGCTGACAGAAGAGAATCTAAGCACTTCATCATTTGCGCTCAAAACAAACGGGAACACATACTTCGGGATAGACCTTGACTCAATAAGCGCTGATACACAGGAATCATTAAAGGCACGTTTCGATGCCACCGTGGCACGCAACGGGGCGATGGCTGCAAGAATAACATTCAACACTCCCGACAAATATATCAACACCCTTGGCGGTGCACTCGTGATGGCTGCCGACGGTGATTGGGACGGACAGACATGGCTTCATGGTTGTGTGGGATGGCGTATGCCCTTGGCTGGCTGGCGTGCAGGATACCTCGGCGATGTCCTTGGATGGAACGACCGTGCTATAAAACATTTCGACGCATACGCCAAAAGCCAGGTGACAGATGTGGAGCCAACCATCCCTCACCCCACACAGGACAAGAAACTGAACATGGCAAGGGCTGAGAAGCGATGGGGCACACAGATGTACAGCAACGGATATATATGCCGCAACCTGGAGCGCAACAATCAGATGCACCACTACGACATGAACCTGAACTACATCGACGAGCTGCTGTGGCATTTCCAGTATGACGCTGACACCACTTATCTGCGCAAGATGTGGAACACGCTCACCCTGCATCTCGCATGGGAGAAGCGCAACTACGACCCTGACGATGACGGACTGTATGATGCCTATTGCTGCATCTGGGCAAGCGACGCACTTTATTATAATGGCGGTGCCGTCACTCACTCGTCGGCATACAACTATCGTGCCAACCTGCTGGCGTCGCGCATTGCTGAAATCATCGGCGAGGACGGAAGCAAATATAAAAAGGAAGCTGAGAAGACGCTTAATGCCATGAACAGCCGTTTGTGGATGGCGGACAAAGGTCATTGGGCTGAATACGAGGACGCCATGGGGCTGAAGCGCAAACATGAAAGTGCCGCCGTATGGTCAATCTATACTCCCATCGACTGCGGAGCAGGCAGCAGCGAGCAGTTCTATATGGCAACAGATTATGTAAACCATAATATCCCGCACATCGACGTGACTGCCGACGGCAACCATTACGGACAGACCATCTCCACAACTAATTGGCTGCCCTATTCATGGAGCATCAACAATGTGGCGGCAGCTGAGGTGATGCACACGGCACTTGCCTTCTATGAGGCTGGACGCAACGAAGAGGCTTTTACCATGATGAAGGCAAACATCATGGACCAGATGTACATAGGGCAGAGTCCTGCCAACTTCGGACAAATTTCGCACTATGATGCGGCACGCGGTGAATGCTACCGTGACTTTGGCGACTGCATCGGCATATCGGCACGCACTCTCATCCAAGGTCTGTTTGGCATCAAGCCACAGGCTCTTTATGGCAAATGCGTCATCCAACCGGGCTTTCCAGCCAGTTGGGACAGCGCGTCGGTTTCCACCCCATACCTTTCTTATATATATAATAAGGTGGGAGACAAAATTGTGCTGAAAATAAAGCAGAACTTCGCGCAACGGCTGAAGATTGTGGTGCGTCAGCATATTGGCAACGGAAAGTTTATAGAGACTGAAGGCAACAGCGATGAGGAGCAGACCATCGTAATAGATAATGCCCAACCTGTAACTTCAACCGCAATGTATGAAATACAGCCGGCAAATAGTGCAGACGCACTTGCCGCCTCTCTCGGACTGTCTGAGCCTGACTGTTCTCTCGGCAAATACCGCACTCACGACATAAGCAGGCACTTCAATGCCAGTGTTTCCGACATATTCAACAACGAATATCTGTCGCCGCGCCCCCAGACAACGACGCTGCAGATACCTGTTCAGGGCATTGGAGAGTGGTGTCATCCGCAGTTCACCGTGGAAATCAACGACTCCGTGCTGCGCTCTACCGTGAGGCATGACATGATAAATGTTGCAGGTGTGCCTTTCCGCACGCCAGCCAAGGGCAGCAACATCATCTACACATCGCTGTGGGACAACTATCCCGACAGCGTCACCGTTGCTTTGAAGAATGCCCGTGCCAGCCGCATCTGTCTGCTCATGGCTGGTTCCACCAACCACATGCAGTGCCATATTGACAATGCCATTGTCACGGCGCTCTACACCGACGGCACTGCCGACACGCTCGTCCTGCGCAATCCTGACAACTGGTGCCCGATAGAACAGGACTATTACATCGACAGCAAGGCATTCCGTGCCATCAGTCCACGTCCTTACAGGGTATGCCTTGGCACTGCCACCGTCAGCCGTGATCTCGGTACAGCCCTCAACATTCAGGGTGTGTATGGAAGAGAAATCCCTGGCGGTGCCGCCCAAATGCTGATCATGCCTGTTGACAAGCGCAAGAAACTGCAGTCGCTTACGCTGCGCACCCTCTCCAACGACATCGTTGTGGGGCTCATGGCTGTAACGCTGCAATAAAGAATTTTATTACGGTAAAACATTACGGCAATGCGCCAATTTTGTGGTGACTATTTATCTACTGCGCTCTTGTGAGCTGACACCCTTTTGTTTATCATGTCCTTGCGCAAAGACAGCAAATAGTCGTAGTTGGGATTATAATGCGGGGGTCGGCCATATTTCATCATAATCTCTTCCTCAATGAGCCTGATATTATAGTCATGTATATCAACCATAATTCAACTTGTTTTATTGATTTATGGTGCAAAGAAAACAAAGACCTCTGCCAACAGACAACAGAGGTCCGAGGAAAATGCAATTTGATATATTACTTGTGGGGATTTTTAAAAGTTAAGGACGGATATAGCCCTGTCCGCTACATCCTCCGTTATACCATCGTATGGATTTGTCATGATAAAATTTGGCTGTTGCGAATCCAAAATAACATACTCATCATCAATAATGACATATCGCGTGTCCTTTGCCGCATTGTCAGCCAGCCAAGATGCAATTTCCGTTCCTTTGCAATGTTCCATTGCCGAGGCTATGTCGTCAAGGTTGGCGGTAAGCAGCCAACTATCGCTAATCGAAGAAGGAGTAATGTCAATCACTCGCCCTGGCATACTGCGCACTTGCCACATCTCCTGCATCGCCTCCAGACCGAGAAATTTCCACGATGATTCTATGACAATATCAGCACGGGTGACATCAATAATCCGCTTCAACTGCGCTACGGCTTCAGGGTCAAAGAACGCGCCGTGTTCATCCTGCCACGCCTTGCCTTTGTAGCGTAGCAGATTTTGGTAGTACTCGGTGTTCAGGACACCATCAAAGTCGAGGAATATAATCTTATTCATGTTAATCAATACTATTGTATAACTTTACCAACTTTATCACCGTGTTTTTTACAATTGTTGCATAGGCTTCACGCAAGGTCTTTGCCAACCATTTACTCATAATGCCTCTTTCTGCTAATACAGTCTTGATACGATTTTAATCCGCCATATTTCAATTATATAATTGTGTTTGCCGCAAAGTTACTGCTTTTAATCGAGATTTAAAAATAAATCCAAATAAATCTGTCAAGAAGAGTGTGATTTTCTCAAATACAAGGTGTTTTGTATTCAAAATGGTCTATTTCATACTGCAGAAGCTTGACCTCAGTAACTATTCCTAATATTGTCGCGTATATAGGCGACCGGACTTTCCTTGAATGCAGTGGCTTATTCCCTTAATCTCACTCTTCTAAGTACAAACTATGGTCTTTTTTCAGAAGGCGACACTCTATGTGCCTCAAGAGGCTTTAGAGATATACAAGAATGCTGAGGGCTGGAAAGAATTCCCAAATATAAAAGGCATTGACCAGACAGGAATAAATGGCATTGAGGCTGAAAGTGTATTATTACCTCAACGGACGCAGGCTCAGCGCTCCAAGGAAGGGACTGAATATCATAAACGAAGGTGATAATAAAGTAAAAAAATGATAACGTCAGAATTTATCTGGGCATAGGACAAAAATCTATGCCCAGATTTTGTTCTGTGTATTGTGGCAACCTGTTTTTTTTCTACTGCATTCTTGCGAGCCTGCCACTGCGCCCTAAAGGGCAACACTTCTTTCTGAGGGAACTACAACGTACCGATAAGACAAAAGATGTTAAAAAATATTCATTCTTAGCTCCAACGGTTCGTTATTTTAGAAAAAATGTGTACCTTTGCAATAACATACTTACCCCGCTTCCCGTAAGAACAGCGCGCTCAGGGTAAGTTTTTATTTTTATAATCTCATGGCATTACAATATTATAATCAGCCACAAATCGCAGTAGAGGAACAAATACACCTCTTAAAGTCAGAAGGACTATTGTTTGAGAACGAGAGTAGGGCAATACATCTGCTACAGAACATTAGTCTGTTCCGTTTGAAAAGTTATTTGAAACCATTAAGGCATAATAACAGCAGGCTGTTTAAAACTGGAGCAACTTTTGAGCAAGCGTATATGCTTTATAAATTTGATTCAGAGCTTCGTAAGATGATTTGTTCGGAATTAGAAAAGATTGAGATATCCATTCGAACGCAGTTATCATTTACTATGGCAGATGCCGCTGGTGTATTCTGGTTTGCTGACGCTTCAAATTTCCGCGATGCTAACCGTCACGCTTCATTGTTGCGTTGTTTACAGGAAGAACTGCACCGGAGTGATGATGATGCTATTATTCAGTTCCGGCAGAACTATGACAATCCTTTTCCTCCCACATGGATGACATTTGAGATAAGTTCTTTTGGAACACTTTCAATGATGTATCGTTGGCTAAAAGCAGGGCATGCGCGCCGTAAAATAGCAAAATTTTATGGTCTTCCTGATACGATTATGGAATCATGGCTTCACTCAATTGTTTATGTGAGAAATATCTGTGCTCATCATAGCCGCCTGTGGAATAGGCGGCTCAGTATCAATGCACTTGTACCTCGCCGCACCCATTTACCATTTGTCAATATCCCAAGTGACACAAAAAGAGTGTATTATGTATTGTCAATAATTCTGTATTTTTTGAGGACTGTAAATCCCAATAGCACATTCGTTGCACGGTTTAAGGCCTTACTGTCCAAATATTCAAGTGTTGATGTGGCAGCAATGGGGTTTCCTAACGGTTGGCAATCACAGGTGTTGTGGAGATAAGAGGACAAAAATCTATGTCCTGATTTTTGTCCTGTGTATTTATGGCAACCTGTTCTTGTTTTTCTGCTGCGCTCTTGCTCTATAAAAAACAAGAAAACGATACCGCACGTTTTATCGGGGAACACATCACAACGACACGATGCTGTCGCGGTATTCTTTCAACCGTTCCTCACTTATCCTGCTCTTTGCCTCACGCAAATCGGCGAGCAGCAGTTCACGGTCGGCAGGCAGAGCCCCAGTAAATGGCACAGGATTGCTGACGGTACGCCCTAAGATATGAGTCTTGCATTGCAAATGCTCTATCAGACATATCATTTCGTCGAAACGCTCATGCTCTGTAGCCTCTACAAATTTTCCCTCTTTTATCTCATCATACAACTGGCTTTCAGGGAACAGCGTAAGTGACAGAATGCCTATGCTCACAGGATGCAGACGGTTGAATACATCTGCTGTCCGTAGCGCATTGCGCTCACCGTTGCCGTGTCCGGCAAGTCCCACAAGATAGAAAAAACTGTAATGGATGCCAGCCGCTTCCAGTTTTTGGCACTGTTCTACAATCTCGGCGGCACCATAGCCTTTGTTCACTCTTGCGAGTGTCTCGCTGTCGCCACTCTCCACTCCAATGGTGAGATAGTCAAAACCTACATGATGAAGCTGGCGCAGCTCATCCACTGATTTTTTCGTGATGTCGGTTATGCGTGCAAAGCATCCTATCGTAGGGTGCCCGTCTCCTATATATTTTCTTACAAGCAGGGCAATGTCTGTTAATCGGTTGACTGTGAGGACAAACGGATTTGCACCTGTAAGGAACACACGGTGGGCACGGGGCTGAAACTCCCGGATTACTTTCAAGTCGCTCTCAATCTCATCCATTGGCGACATTCTGAATTTCTGCTCTCCATACAACGTGCAGAACTTGCATCTGTGCCATGTACACCCTGCAGTGACCTGCAACAACTGTGATGTGGACTCGTATGGCGGTCTCCACACAGGACCGTTGAAATGTAATGTTGGAACCATAAATATTAAGTTAACGTTATTGTTTTCGGGTGCAAAGGTAAGCATAATTATGCAGCCAAAAGCACAACATGCCGTATTTGCCCCTTACCCGCCGGTAAGTGACAATAAAAAGTTGCCGCAACTTTATTGGATTATACAAATAAAATGACTAACTTTGCACACGTGAATCATAATCCCACATTTACAAAAAGACATAAATGAACAGCAGACTCGACTATGAATATTGCCATGCGGCTCCTGTGCTGGAGTGGATGAGCCGCAAATGGGCACTGGTGATTTTAATGCGCATAGAAGAAGCAGGCAGGTTGCACGGCAACGAATATGGAATTCGTTTTGGCGACCTGTTCCGCACCATTCCGCATATATCAGAAAAGGTGCTTGCCTCAACACTCGACTATCTGGAAAGCGAGGGGCTCACCGTGCGCACTTTTCATGAAGGAGTACCCCAACACGTTGAATATTCGCTCACGCCCATCGCCAAAAGTTTCCTCAGAGAAATCAGTTATGTTGTGGAGTGGGGACAACTGCACTTTGAGGAGATACAGAAAAACCGCAAATAGTTTCCTTCAAAACCCATTTTCATGAGTAGCGGCATTTTCTTCCTCCGTCTGCCCGAACATAATACAGAATCCGAGTTTATTAAACTTGTAGTACATATTAATGCGTTCCGGGGTATCATTTTCGAGGAGCAGAAGAAGCTCTTTGGCAAATTCCAGCGTTGCGGAACCGTTTGCTGTGACAATATTCCCGTCGCTTACTGCCTGTGCATTGACATAATTGCGTGCATTGGTGTAGTTGTCGCCACCCCACAGCTGAAGTTGCTCCAGTCCGTTGCCGGTATGTCTGACCTCATTGAGGAATCCGCACTTTGCCATAAACGACGCCCCATTGCATATTGCACCTACTATCCTGCCTTTTTCTATGGCTTGCCTGACTATCGGCACCACCTGTTCCGCAACAGGAGTGTTCCAACCGAAACCGCCAATCAACACCAGTGCCGCATAATCTTCGGGCATCGTTTCAAACGAATAATCAGGCAAAGTCCGAAAACCGCCAATGGATTTTACCGGCTCCAATGTCGGGGCAACAACCTTATTCACATATTTAGGATTCTCTTTCAGTGCAAACTCATCGGATGCGATAGCTTGTGAAAGATATACAATCTCGTGCGCAGCATAGTCGGGCAGGAGGATATACAGTATTTCGTTGTTCATATATTATTTTTTTACTTTGCAAAGATACTGCTTTTTTTCGTCTAATCCAAAAAATCAGTATGAATTTTTGGATTATAATCCGAAAAGTTAGGTGGATTTTTTGGATTAGGCTGTTTTTTGATTAGGCTATTATAATAACGGGGTCATATAAACAGGCAGCAACAGTGTTTCTGAATCCTTTTTCAAATCCTTTGTGTAAATCAAATACCGCTTGTCTACGACATTAGCATATTTTTGGCAGAAAGCGTCAAGCGACGCATGAGCATTATATCCGGATGACTTGACCTCTATGGGATGTAGCTTGGCTCCGCGCGACAGCAAAAAATCAATCTCATAATTATGGGTGCTGTCCTTTTGCCAGGTATAATAGAATAGCCTGTTGCCTGCTGCAGCGAGCATTTGTGCAATCAGATTCTCATAAACATATCCGAGATTTGTCGGCAGTTTGTCACCAAGAAGTTTCTGGTATATGATGTTCTCGGTATAGTCCTTGTCCCAAAATGCCAAAGTCACAAACAGTCCCGTATCAGCACAAAACACCTTGAATTTTGAAATGTCCTTTGTCAAAGACATTCCAACATTCGGTTCATTTGAATGGTATGACAACAGTACAGTCTTGCTGTCCTCCAGATTCCTTATATATTCAAACAGCTTGTCATCATTGACATTACCCAAGATGGAATATGGCTTATACCGGTTGTTGGGTTGGCTCAACTGCGACGGTATTTCCATAAAGAGAGTTTCAAGTCTTCCTGTCGGGTCTAGTTTTTGAAAGTCGTCTTGATACAGTTTGATTATGCCGCGTTTTACATTATCCACCATACTGAGATTGTTCGTGTCAAGATATGCGTTGACAGCCTGAGGCATTCCTCCAACAAGCATATACAGCCGCAGGTCGCGCATCTTACTGCGGTGTGCTTGTCCAAGTGCCATCCGTTTATCAAAGAATATCTTAAGCAAAGGCATTGTGGCTTCATCCCCAAGTGCCCATCGGAATTCCTCATAATCCATCGGAAACATAGCAATTCTTTCTTCTTCGCTGGGGATGGTTATATCCTTGGTGTTTTTCTTGATGCTTATAAGAGAGCCTGTCTCAATATAGTCATATCTGCCGTCTGCCACAAGGTATTTTATGGCTTGGCGTGCTTTAGGACATTTCTGCACTTCATCAAAAATTATAACCGACTTGCGTTCTTTCAGAACAACATTGTAATGGGTCTGAAGTTGCAGGAAGATAAAATCCAAGTTCATCAAGTCGTCAAACAGAGATATAACTTCCTTCGAGGCTTTGTTGAAATCAACAAGAATATACGACTCATACTCATTCTTCGCAAATGACTCAACAACAGTAGATTTCCCTACACGCCGTGCTCCCTCGACAAGAATTGCAGTCCTGCCGTCTTGTGCCTGCTTCCATTCGAGAAGCCTACTGTATATTTTACGCTTGAATATTCGCCCCATAGAATTTCAACTATTTATTGATCACGGTGCAAAATTACACTATTTTTTTCGTTTACGCAAATGTTTTTGTCCAAAAAGTGCGAAAATACCGAAATGTTTTTGCCGAAAAAGTACGAAAATACGGAAATGTTGCTACTTTCCTATTATCAGGTGGCGCACAGGACCAGCAGCATCTGACCTCACGTCAAATCGTTTGTCTTTCAGTTCTGTCCGTACACAGTACACCTTGCCGTTTGCAATATTCTGAAGGTCGATTGCTTCATTGCATGCCGGCAGGTTACGTGCTTCGATTGTATACACGTTCGTGACACATTTTCTCGGGGTCTGCATGTCATTGTTGGGGCTCTTCATCAATATCTGTCCTAAGGCAACCGATGCCTTTACATTGGGAATTTCGGGCTTATTGATATTGAACTGAAGGAAATATGGAATGTCAAGCCTGCACTTTGAATACAGTACAGGTATATTTTCCTGCAGCTGTGTGTCGAAGATGTATGTGCTGCGGCAGCTGAATAATTTGTACTGATACTCAATGATGTCTCCAGCCTTTACGTCTGGAACGCGAATATGGCGTATCATGTAGTGGTCGTTGATACGCTCGTCTTTTATGTTGGCGCCATCCACTCTTCTTTTCTTCACCTTGCCGCCTGCATTGCTGAATGCCATGACTTTCATCTCATAGAACTCATCGCGCATGTTCATATCTTCCTTTTCGTTAAAACTTACAATATCCACTGCGGCATATCCCGCACCAGAGTCTTTCAGTATTTTTATGCGTACCTTTACGTCATACTGCATTGTTGTTCCTTCCGGGTCGATATACTTGTTGGTTCCGGAAGAGGCAAAACGGTTGTCGTCCAGCGAGCCCTCACCGCTGCTGCCGTATGCGTTGAACGAGCCGGCGAGTGTATATGTCAAATCCACCGACTTATACAGCACCACTGCCTCAGCGTCGGGCGCAAAGCTGACACCCTTAATTTCCCATTCCTCCTGTGATGGCTTACCGAACTTGGCATTCTGTGCCGCAGCTGTCATTGCAAAGGCACAGAATAAAGACATAATAAATGAAATGTGTCTCATAAATGTTAATTTTTTATTTTATTCATTGTTTTTTATTGTTCGAAAGTTTAGTATTTAAAGGTTCACTCCCAATAATTGGGTGAGGCGGCTGTTTCTCAATAAAATGTTGCAATCTTTGTAATCGCCCAAAAACATAGTGGCAACAATTTTATAAGAGTAACCGTTGTGCCTGCAAAATTACGCAATATTTCTGAATTATCAAGCATACAAAATGTTAAAAATTCATTGCCATCTTAATTTTGTGCCTCTTTTCATGCAACTGAAGCTTTACGGCCTGTTCACTTTTATTATAGAAAATACATTGCAAAACATCCTGAAGCTGCCATAAATCTATGACTATAAGTTTTAGCCACATAGCTATAAGTTTTAGTTATGTGGCTAAAACTTATAGTTACATAAATAAAACTTGTATTCGTAAATTTTAACTGAATAAATTTGCTTTTTCTCCTGTTTTTTTGTAACTTTGTAGGCAATAAAACCGATTTAACTACACGAATTATGGCAAAATATATAAAGCAGGAAATGCCTGACATACGTAAGGACGGCAGCAAAAAGTGTTATTATCGCATGCAAAGCAACGGCAATGTGTCGACCGACGAACTTATACGCACAATATGCATGCACGGTGGGGTGGGGCTTGGTGAGAGCGTGTTCCGCCATGCCTTGGAGGACCTTGCCGACGAGCTGGCAAGGAGGATTGCCGAGGGCTACACGGTGACGCTCGACGGCATAGGCACATTCCAGGCGGCAATAGGTGTGTGCGAAGGCAAGGAGATGGACGGCTTTGACGGTGATGAGCCGAAGCGCAATGCGCAGAGCCTTGAGCTGAAGGGTGTGAACTTTAAGGCCGACCGCTCTCTGGTGAAGGAGGCGCACAGGCGATGCAAACTGGTGCGTGCCGGAACAAGCCGTGTAAACCGCTCCCCGCATACAAAAGAGGAACGTCTGCAGATGGCAAAAGATTATCTCAGCACTCATACTCACATGAGGATTGCCGACTATGCCGAAATGACTCAGCTGCCCAAGTCGAGCGCATCGCTTGAGCTGCGCACTTTCGCCTCCGACCCTGCCTCCGGCATTGCCTCAAACGGCAAGGCAACGCACATTGTCTATGTTAAGAGATGAACAGCCGTGGTGTGACATTGGGTGCCACGTAGGTATAACGTATGGTGCAACGTCTTTCTTGATGTCACACCCTGTAGAAGCCCTGTGTTTATCGGTATTTCATGGGTATGAGGTGTGACGTGTAGGACGTTGTGGATTTCCCGCTGCAAGCTGGCTATACCGGACATACGTAAGGACGGTAACCCCAAACGTTATTACCGCTTGTAAGGCAACTACAATGTGTTGAATTATTATAAACGTTTTAAAAATAAGAAGATTATGAAAAAGTTTTTTACGGTATGCGCCTCGGTGCTGCTGTCGGCTGTAGCCCTTGCTCAGGGCTTCCGCAATCCTGTGATTCCCGGTTATCATCCCGATCCTTCGGTGTGCCGTGTGGGCGACAAGTTCTATCTTGTAAATTCCTCGTTTCAGTATTTTCCCGGTGTGCCGGTGTTTGAGAGCGGTGACCTTGTGAACTGGCGCCAGATAGGCAATGTGCTCGACCGCGAGGAACAGCTGCCGCTGAAAGGCGCTTCGTCGTGGCTCGGTATCTATGCGCCCACGATACGTTATCACGCGGGTACATATTATATGATTACCACCAACGTGGGCAACGGCGGCAATTTCATGGTGACAGCCACCAATCCTGCCGGTCCGTGGAGCAATCCTATATGGCTGAAGCAGCAGGGCATAGACCCCTCGCTTTATTTTGAGAATGGCAAATGCTACATGGTGAGCAATCCTGACAACACGATTATGCTGTGTGAGATTGACCCAAAGACCGGCGAGCAGCTCACGGAGAGCCGTCCGTTGTGGCAAGGCACCGGCGGACGCTACCCTGAAGGACCGCACATCTATAAGAAGGACGGATATTATTATCTGCTTATATCAGAGGGCGGCACCGAGCTTGCCCACCGTCTCACCATAGCCCGCAGCAAAAACATCTATGGTCCTTACATTTCAAATCCCGATAACCCTCTGCTCACTCACTGCTCAATGGCAGGACAGACAAATCAGATACAGGGCACGGGACACGGCGACTTTGTGCAGGCTGCCGACGGCAGCTGGTGGATAGTGTTCCTTGCATACCGTAATTTTGGCGGTTCATATCATCATCTCGGACGTGAGACCTTCCTTGCCCCCGTGGTGTGGGAGAAAGGAAAATGGCCAGTGGTGAACGGCGGTCAGCCCGTTGACACGCTGATGACATGCCGCACGCTGCCTACAGTCTTGCAGACCACGCCGCAGTCTTTGTTGGGAGTAGGTCCTGAGTGGATTCACATACAGAATCCCGAAACAGGCAAATATGTTGCCGACGGCAAGGGTGGTGTGCGCATATATGGTTCTGCCAGCTCGCTCACCCGCAACGACAAGCCATCGTTCATGGGGCGCCGTCTGGAAAGTTTCACCGACGGCATCAGCGCCAAGGTGGACGGCAGCAGTCTGGAGGCTGGCGATGAGGCTGGACTCACCGTGTATCAGATCAACGACGGACATTATGATATATTCATCAAACGCGAGCCCCACGGCGACTATAGTGTGAATGTGCGCTATCAGGTGAAATCGCTCAGTCATGTTGTGGCAAGTAAGGTAATTGCTTCTTCTGTCACCGAGATTGGGCTGGCTGGCGAGGGTGAGAATTACGTGTTCTGGTTCACAGCCAACGGCGTGCGCCACACTCTTGCCACATTGCCTGCTACGCTTATAAGCACCGAGGTGGTTGGCGGATTTACCGGAGTGGTGGCAGGAATGTATGTTGTGGGTAAAGGCTATGCCGATTTTAAATAAAAAGCAAGCTTGATTGCTCTTCTTTTGCAAAATGAAGTTGACAAATCGAAAACTTTTTTGCAAAGTTGATTTAATTTATATCAAAATAGATTGAAAGAAACCACAAAATGACACGAAATCTTTTGTCCGACGCAAGAAAATGACTAACTTTGCGGTCGGATTATAAAGATTGGGATATAAATTTCTAACATCATATTAAGTTAAAATAATTATGGTAAATTACAAAGATCTTGGCCTTGTGAACACCCGTGAGATGTTCAAGAAGGCAGTTGCAGGCGGCTATGCAATCCCTGCGTTCAACTTCAACACAATGGAGCAGATGCAGGCAATCGTGCAGGCAGCAGTAGAAACAAAGTCACCGGTTATCATGCAGGTGTCGAAGGGTGCGCGTAAGTATGCCAACCCTACAATTCTCCGCTATATGGCAGAGGGTGCTGTTGAGTATGCCAAGGAGTTGGGCTGCCCGGAGCCACAGATTGTTCTTCATCTTGACCACGGTGACAGCTTCGAGACTTGCAAGAGCTGCATCGACTCAGGTTTCTCTTCAGTGATGATCGACGGTTCTTCACTGCCTTACGAGGAGAATATCGCCCTGACAAAGAAAGTTGTAGAGTATGCTCATCAGTTTGACGTGACTGTAGAGGCAGAGCTTGGCGTTCTCGCTGGTGTTGAGGACGAGGTTGTTGCCGCTGAGTCTCACTATACAAAGCCTGAGGAGGTTATCGACTTCGCCACACGTACTGGCTGCGACTCTCTGGCTATTTCTATCGGTACAAGCCACGGTGCTTACAAGTTCACTCCAGAGCAGTGCACACGTGACCCGAAGACAGGCAAGCTTGTTCCTCCTCCATTGGCATTCGACGTGCTGCATGAGATTGAGAAGAAGCTCCCCGGATTCCCAATCGTTCTCCACGGTTCTTCTTCAGTTCCACAGGACGAGGTTGACACCATCAACAAGTATGGCGGCAAGCTGCCCGACGCTGTAGGTATTCCAGAGGAGCAGCTCCGTGAGGCAAGCAAGAGCGCTGTTTGCAAGATCAACATCGACTCTGACTCACGTCTTGCCATGACTGCTGCCATCCGCAAGCACCTGGCTGAGAATCCAAGTCACTTCGACCCACGTCAGTATCTCACACCTGCACGTGACAACATGAAGAAGATGTACATCCACAAGATTGTTGATGTGCTCGGTTCTGACGGCAAGCTCTAATTCTTAGAGAATTTTCTTTCATAAAAAATGTTTTAGGTGGAATGTGGCATGTCTATGCGCATTCCATCTTTTTATATTATCAGGAAGATGCATTTCCTCAATACAAAAAGTACAGTGGCATTAAAATCTTACTTCTAAAAAAATATTGCTTTTGTCACCTTTTCCATTATTTTATGGAGCAGCCACGACATGGGCACGGCAATGGCAAACATTCCTGCTGCACTGAGCCAGTAGCCAAGACGGTATGGGCGGATGAAGTCGAGACCGTAGTGGATGTGAACCATATATAGTTCAAGACTGATGCCACCGAGGAACACGAAAACGGTGTTGACTTGTTTGGGCAGTACGGCAAACAGGCGGCAGAGAAGCATCATCATGGTGATGCTCAGCGGAATGTAGACCATACGCTCAAGAAACAGCGGGAAGTGTCCGCGCAGACCGTTCTCGAAGTTGATGCAGGCAAAGGCACTCATGGCAAATATCAGCAGGATGAGCCAGAATGATGAGGCAGGAAGTGTCTTACCTTCTTTCACCGCCCTGCCTGCATTGATGCCTATAAGGAATATCGGTATACGGCTGAAGAATATCTCGATATGTCCCACGGCAGTGTGAAGCGGCTGCCAGTATTGTATGAGTACGCACAGCAGCATGGCGGCAACGGGCAGCCAGCGGTACTCTTCGTGGCGGCGGATAAGCTCCATGTAGAACGGAGCCACGGTGTAGAGCATCATTATTGACGGTATGAACCAGAACTGCCAGGCGTCACGCTCCCAAAAGTCCCAGTTGACGGTGATGTTGAGGATGGTGCCCCAAAGGTCATCGCCACCTCTTATATATAGGTATATAGAAGATGCAGGCGACAAGAAGCCACGTGGGATAGATGCGGACGTAGCGGTTGCGGAAAAAATTACGGAGCGACGCTGCAAGCGGAGCCTGCGCTATGCTCTTGGTCCACGAGAACCACAGTCCGATGCCACTGAGAAACAAGAACATATCTACACCAACGTTGCCGCAACGGCTGATACAGAAAGGAATGGTGTCGTGGCGGCTGCCACCGACATGGAACAGCATCACGGCAATCATGGCAAAGCCCATGAGATGGCTGCGGTAACGGCTTAAATCAGAGAAACTCATAGCAGTGTTTAGTGTTCAGTGTTTAGTTTGGGGTGCGGAATCTTGTCTGTGAGCATCTTTACAATCCATGCAATCATCATA